>JANXXP010000364.1 GCA_025350595.1 Bacteroidota bacterium | reverse complement strand
CTTTTGTCTTTATTTATACTCCTCCCAGCTCTTAATTTCCAGATCATCAATGCTTAACTTGCAAAAAGCGAGGATGAATGCGCTTGCAAGACGTGCATTTGTAATGAGCGGGACATTATAATCAACTGCACTTCTTCTTATTGTATAGTCGTTGTTTAGTTCCTTATCGCTGAGGTCCTTGGGGATATTTACAACAAGATCAACTTCCCGGGATTTTATAAGATCTATTGTATTTGGAGATTTATTTTCATCGGGCCAGTATGCCACGTGTGATTCAATTCCCGCATTTTTCAGAAAGAGCTGGGTGCCTCTGGTTGCATATAGTTTATGTCCTTTCTCCCTCAGTGCACGGGCGCTGTTAATAAGTTCAACTTTTGAACGGGCAGGTCCGGTTGAAAGAAGTATACTTTTCTTCGGAACCCTGTACCCGACTGAAAACATTGCCTTCAGGATAGCTTCATAAAATCCTTCACCTATGCAGCCGACTTCACCTGTAGAAGACATGTCAACTCCAAGAACAGGATCAGCCTTGGCTAAACGTGAAAAACTGAACTGAGGGGCCTTAACCCCGACGTAATCAATCTCGAATACTGTTTTATTAGGTGATTCAGCCGGAATGCCAAGCATCACTTTTGTAGCCAGCTCAATCAGGTTGACTTTAAGTACTTTTGAGACGAACGGCATACTTCTGCTGGCCCGGAGGTTGCATTCGATGACTTTTATATCGTTGTCCTTTGCAAGGAATTGTATATTAAAAGGTCCGGATATATTCAGCTCATTTGCAATAAGCCTCGAAATTCTTTTAATCCTCCTGGCTGTTTCGAAGTATATTTTCTGAGCAGGAAAAACAATAGTAGCATCGCCTGAATGCACCCCTGCAAATTCAACGTGCTCACTGATTGCATAAGCTATCATTTCACCATCGCGGGCTACAGCATCAAGTTCAATCTCTTTGGCATTTTCTATAAATTCGGAGACAACAACCGGGTATTGCTTTGAGACCTGGGCCGCAAGCTTAAGATAATGTTTAAGTTCGTTTTTATTTGAAACCACATTCATTGCGGCTCCCGACAGAACATAGGAAGGTCTGATGAGAACTGGAAACCCTATACGATCGACAAACTCAAAAATATCGTCAATGGAAGAAAGCTCTTTCCACCTGGGCTGATCAACCTTAAGTATATCAAGCATTTCTGAAAACTTATGCCTGTTTTCTGCCCTGTCGATCGATACAGGAGAAGTACCAAGTACCGGAACGTTTTCCTGGTAAAGCCTCATTGCCAGGTTATTCGGAATCTGACCTCCGACAGAGACAATTACGCCTCCTGGGTTCTCCAGATCAATAATATCCATCACCCGTTCAAAAGTCAATTCATCGAAGTAGAGCCTGTCGCATATATCATAATCAGTACTCACAGTTTCGGGATTATAGTTAATCATTATTGATCTGAATCCCTCTTTCTTTATTGTATCAATAGCATTTACAGAGCACCAGTCGAATTCAACACTGGAACCAATCCTGTATGCACCTGATCCCAGTACAATTATTGATTTCTTATCCGTCTCACAAATAATATCATGCTCAGAACCGCTGTATGTGAGATAGAGGTAATTGGTAACGGCAGGATATTCCGCGGCCAGGGTATCAATTTGTTTAACATAAGGAACAATACCTAACTCCTTCCTGTAGCTTCTCACCTTCATGAGATCTTTATGTATATCTGCCTGCCCTGACTTGAGAACGTGACGGGCAATCTGAAAATCACTGAATCCGTTTATCTTTGAGTGGGAGAAAAGATCAGTAGGGATTGATTCAAGTGTCTGATATTTACATAGTTCATCCTTGATGTTGATAATATTCCTCAGTTTATAAAGGAACCAGTTATCGATTTTTGTTAGCTCATGTATCCTTTCAACTGACATACCAGCCTCAAGAGCATCTGCTATTGAAAAAATTCTCATATCGGTTGGTTCTGAAAGCTCTCTCTCAAGATCTTCAAATCCCAGATTACGATTGCCGGTAAACCCATGCATTCCCTGTCCGATCATTCTTAATCCCTTCTGGATAACCTCTTCGAAAGTTCTTCCAATAGCCATTACTTCACCGACACTTTTCATGCTGCTGCCAATCAGATGCGACACTCCCTCGAATTTATTTAAATCCCATCTCGGAATTTTACAGACAATATAGTCGAGAGCGGGTTCAAAACAGGCAGTGGTGTTTTTTGTGACAGAATTTTTCAGTTCATGCAGACCATATCCCATACCAAGTTTTGCTGCAATGAATGCAAGCGGGTAACCTGTTGCTTTAGAGGCAAGTGCGCTTGATCTTGAAAGACGTGCATTTACTTCAATTACCCTGTAGTCTTCAGAATCGGGAGAAAGTGCATACTGAACATTGCATTCGCCTACTATTCCTATATGCCTGATTATCTTTATTGAAAGCTCCCTGAGTTTATGATATTCACTGTTAGTAAGAGTCTGTGAAGGTGCAACTACAATACTCTCCCCGGTATGAATTCCAAGAGGATCGAAATTCTCCATATTACAGACAGTAATGCAATTGTCATACTTATCCCTTACTACCTCATATTCAACTTCTTTCCATCCTTTGAGTGATTCTTCAACCAGTATCTGATTTGAATATGAAAAAGCTTTTGATGCCAGTGTCCGGAGTTCATCACTGTTATATGCAAATCCGCTTCCCTGGCCGCCAAGGGTATATGCAGCCCTGATAATGATTGGAAATCCCAGTTTATCAGCTGCTTCAAGAGCCTCCTGTACACCTAAAACTGCAATGCTGCTTGGCGTTTTTACATCTATCTGATCAAGTTTTTTTACGAAAAGTTCCCGATCCTCTGTTTCCATTATAGCTGTAACAGGGGTTCCGAGTACTCTCACATTATATTTTTCAAATACTCCTGATTTATAAAGTTCAGTTCCACAGTTAAGTGCAGTCTGCCCTCCAAACGATAACAATATACCGTCGGGTTTTTCTTTTGCAATTACTTTTTCTACAAAATATGGAGTAACCGGGAGAAAATAAATCTTATCAGCCAGATCTTCGGAGGTCTGTACTGTTGCAATATTCGGATTAATCAGAACTGTTTCAACATCTTCCTCTTTCAATGCTTTAAGAGCCTGGGAGCCGGAGTAGTCGAATTCGCCGGCTTCACCTATTTTGAGTGCTCCCGATCCCAGTATGATAACCTTTTTTACAACATCTTTCATCGTCTCAATTTGAGGCTCAAAAATAATACAATTTTTCAATTTGGATTTGAATTTATGAAAAAACGAATATATTTGCAAAATAAATGCATAAATATGCAAAAGACAAAAAGACTTCTTGCAATTGAGAAAATTATAGCAGAAGAACATATATCAACGCAGGAAGAGATACTAAAAAGATTGAGAGAGCAGGGGATTAGTTGTACACAAGCTACACTATCCCGCAATTTAAGGCAATTAGGTGTTGGAAGGAATCCGAATGGTAACGGTGGTTATATGTATTCTCTATCAGAAAATATAAGGAGTACAGCAAATTCGCCGCTGAAACTGAGTATTGTTCCGGTAATTACAGGAATAGTGGAAGCTAAAGGACTAATGGTAATCAGGACAATTCCGGGAAATGCAAGTAACACTGCATTTTTTATTGATGGGGCAGGAAGGTATGAAATAGCAGGCACTATTGCAGGTGATGATACCATCCTGGTTATCCCGAGAGACGGAGTTACTCTTCAGCAAATTCATACTTGTCTGGAGATTATTCTGCCAGGGTTACATGAACAGATAAAGAAGGCCAGGTAGTGAAAATTAAGGAAGGATTGCTTCGTCGCAAGCTCCTCGCAATGATAGTAAAATTGATGGAATAGATTAAATTATAAATATAATGGTCAAATATTAAAATAAATTGAAATGAAAGAAAAAGTTGTTCTCGCGTATAGTGGCGGTTTGGATACTTCGGTAATACTGAAGTGGTTAATTGAAAAGAATTATGATGTTATTGCTTTCGTAGCAGATGTTGGTCAGGCTGAAGATTTTGAAGCATGCAGGGAAAAAGCATTACTATTGGGGGCCTCAAAAGTCATTATTGCTGACCTGAAAAGGGAATTTATTGATGAATATGTTCTGAAAGCCATAATGGCGAATGCTATTTATGAGGACAGGTATCTTTTGGGTACCGCTCTTGCCAGACCTCTTATAGCACAAAAACAAATTGAAGTAGCAAAAGCGGAAGGAGCCAATTCGGTTGCGCATGGAGCAACAGGTAAAGGCAACGATCAGGTGAGGTTTGAACTATGCTACTATGCCCTTATGCCAGGGGTAAATGTCATCTCACCATGGAAGGATAAAGAATTTCTTGCTCAGTTTAAAGGAAGGACCGATCTTCTTAAATATGCGGCAGATAAAAAAATTCCTGTTAAGGCAAGTATCGCGAAGCCTTACAGTGAGGATGATAACCTGATGCATATAAGTCATGAAGCCGGAGTTCTTGAAGATCCGATGTACACTCTTCATAAGAGCATGCTTGAAAAGATGGTTATGCCGCAGGATGCACCTGATAAAGAGACAAGGATTGTCATACATTTCAAAAACGGATTACCTGTTAAGCTTGTAAATAAAGAAGATGGGACGATAAAAGAAGATTCGTACGACATGTATGTATATCTGAATGAGCTGGCAGGAAAAAACGGGATTGGACTGCTGGATATGGTTGAGAACAGATTCGTTGGTATAAAATCAAGAGGAGTTTATGAAACACCTGCAGCAACAGTATTGCATATCGCCCACAAAGATTTAGAGGGAATCGCCATGGACAGGGAAGTTATGCGTCTTGTTAATATGCTTACTCCGAAATTTGCAGAGATTATTTATAACGGATTCTGGTTCAGTCCTGAAATGGATTTCCTGATGGCAGCCATTGAAAAGAGCCAGGAGCTTATTGACGGCAGTGTTCATATCTGTCTTTATAAAGGGAATGTTCTGATCGAGGGACGTGAATCGCCATCCTCGTTATATAACAAAAAGCTATCGAGCATGGATATTGAAGGCGGCTTCGATCAGACTGACAGCAAGGGCTTTATAAGAATCAATGCAATCAGACTGATGGCTCACAGGGCTATTATTGAAGCAAGTCAGAAGAAATAGAAGTTTACCCCCTGTCACGCTGTCGCGTGACAGCCCCCTGAAGGAGGACTAACTCGTCTAATTTTAGTAGAATTGACTAAAAGACAGAGAATTAACCCTTCTTTAGGTGGGCAAAAAAGCGGGGCCTTTGCGATTAATGGATTTCAATTAACTTTTTAATTTTTGTTTGTATGAAACTCTGGGAAAAAGGAATTAACCCCGAACCTGCAATAATCGAATTCACGGCAGGAAAAGACCGGAAGACCGATCTGGCTCTTACAAAATGGGATATAATTGGTTCGATGGCGCATGTAATAATGCTACAGAATGTAGGGTTAATCTCTGATGAAGAGAAAAACGGCTTGTTAAAAGCGCTTCATTCTCTTTTTGTCTGGGATGAGGAGGGGAGCCTGGTGATTGAAAAAGATGTTGAAGACATACATTCTCAGATTGAAAAGGAGATGTCATCTATCCTTGGAACCACGGGTAAAAAGATTCATACCGGACGTTCCAGAAATGATCAGGTGCTTGTAGATATTCGTTTATATACCAGAGAAGAGATAGATAAACTTTCGATTCTTATCCGCCGTCTTTTTTTCAAAATGCAATCCCTTAGCGAGCAGTATAAAGAGGTGTTATTGCCGGGATATACTCATATGCAACCAGCTATGGTTTCATCTTTTGGTTTATGGTTCGGAGCTTATGCGGAATGCCTTGCCGATGATGTTCTTCTTCTTTCAGGCGCCAGGGCGCTCAATAATCAGAATCCTTTGGGTACAGCAGCCGGTTATGGAACTACTTTGCCGATTAACAGGAAACTGACATCAGAACTTCTGGAATTTGATACACTTCTTTACAATTCAGCTTATGCGAGTTTGAGCAGGGGTAAGATTGAGATGGCTATTGCCTCCTCATTGGCTTCGCTTGCCCAGACTCTTTCGCGTTTTTCGATGGATGTTTGTCTTTTTATGACATCAGAATTCAGATTTGTTGATTTTCCTGATGAATATGTTACCGGTTCTAGTATAATGCCCCAGAAAAGAAATCCTGATGTATTTGAACTGATAAGAGCCCGTGCAAATGTTCTGCAAACCCTTCCAAACCAGATCGCTATTCTCACAAGTAATTTGCCTTCAGGATATAACCGGGATCTGCAATTGCTTAAACAACTGGTGTTTGATTCATTCAGTGAATTGAGAGATTGTATTGAGATTATGCTTTTAATGCTCAATAATATCAAAGTCAAAAAGAATATCACAGAGAATCCTTTGTACAATACTATTTTCAGTACTGAGGAAGTGAACCGACTGGTGAAGCAGGGTATTCCTTTCAGAGATGCATATAAGGCTGTAGCGGAGATGGTTAAAAACTCTTCATTCTCAAAAACTTCATTATCAGACTATGTTCATGAAGGAAGTATTGGTAATCTGTGTAATAAAGAGATAGCTGATCTTTTCGAAGAGAGAATGAAGTCGTTTAAAAATACAACTGCTGCTGAATTTGCAGACAAAATGATGCATCATGTGACTAATGGAAGTATTACCAACTGAATCACACCAGCTTTTCTTCCAGAGCCATCTTTACAAGCGCAGCAGTGTTTTTAGCATTTAGTTTGAAAAGAAGATTCTTCCGGTAGCTTTTAATTGTTTCGGATCCGAGAAATAGTTTTTCAGCAATCTCCTGGTTGGTAAACCCCTCTGTGATAAGCCTGAGAAGGTCTGTCTCGCGACGGGTTAGAAATACATGATAATCAGCCTCTTTTTTCATTAATATATCCACTTCATGGCACAGGAATATTTCCCCGTCCATTACTGTCTCAACGCCTTTAATTATTTCCTCCGGCATTGCATTTTTCAGAACATATCCTGATGCTCCGTTTGCAATCATATTGTTTACGCATGTAAACTCGCTGAAGCTCGTAAGAGCAAGTATTTTTAAGGAAGGATACTCCCTATGAATAGTTTCGCAAAGATCAATTCCGTTTACATCAGGAAGATTTATGTCGAGAAACATGAGATCATATTCCTGCGAACTCAGCTTCTTTTTACATTCTTTCCCGGTAACTGCCACATCTGCACTGCTGCACATTTTGTAGTCTGCAAGCAGCGTTTTTAGTCCGTCAGCCAGCACCGGATGGTCGTCAACAATCAGAATTTTATACATATAAGGTCAATTATTGAATTCAACATTTACCTCAGTTCCTTTGCCCGGAGCAGTAATCAGTTCAATCTTGCCCCCCAGTGAAGTAACTCTTGTGCGGATATTTTTTAGTCCGTTTCCGCCGTCGCTTTCAGCTTTTGAAGCATCGAAGCCCTTTCCATCATCTTCAACGATAACATGCACACGGTTAGAGTCAAGTATTAGCTGGACATTAATGTTTTCAGCTTCTGAATGGCGAAGTGAGTTATTTACCAGTTCATTAACGATTCTATATGTGGCTACTTCGGTCTTTTCCTCCGGACGTCTTTCGGTTCCGAAGAAATGATATGTTACCTTGTCAGTACTGCGGCAGAAGTCTGCCAGTGCAGCATTGAGCCCGTATTTTAAGAGCGATTCGGGCATCAGGTTATGGGCCACTCGCCGTAATTCCTTTATTGAAGTATCGAGCATTTCAATTGCTGAATTCAGGTGAGCCACATTTTCTTCAGGGATTGTAAGATTACCTCTCATGGTTGCAATTTTTAGTTTAGCCACAGAGAGCATACCTCCAAGTCCGTCGTGAAGATCCCGTGAGATACGGGCTCTTTCAGTAGTCTCACCTTCAAGGATTGCCTGTGTGGCTGTAATTTGTTTTTCCTGCTCAAGTTCTTTGATCCTCTGAGCTGCAAGAAGATGCTTTTGTTTCTGATTTTTATAAATAAAATATCCTGTTCCCGCTCCCGTAGCCAGTAACATTAATAAGGATAACAGCACAATATTTTTAGTTTTCTTTTCAGCTTTCAGGGCAGCTATCTCCAGCTCTTTTTTTTCTGTATTGTATTTAGTATCAATTTCTGAAATTTTACCTGCCCATTCCTGATTTAAGTCGGCTTCTTTCATCCTAATTTGTTCCTGCGAATAGAAGATAGCTTCGTCAGGTATGTTAAGCATTATTGCAGATCGTTTAAGCATGTCGAACAACAACCTCATATCTAGCCGGTTAGTTGTATCGGCTACCTGCAGAGCTTCTTTGCCAAGTTTACGTGCATCTGCATACCGTCCCGATTCGATAAGGTAATCGCCCTGCTGACGATATGCCTCCATCATTCCCCTTACATTATTGTTCTCTTTATATATGTCAATAGCAGTGCGGGTGTATTCAACAGCTTTCTCCTTTTTACCTATCTGGTAATAGCAGTATCCGACTCTTATCAGGGCTGCTGCATAATAATTTTTGTCGATGTCTTTAAGAAGAGTCAGCGCTTCATCTCCGTATTTAATCCCTTCAGTATAATCTCCTTTGTTTAGGGCGAACACCGAAAGGTTAACAAGCGAAACTGCTGTTCCACGTTTATCGCTTGTCTTTCTCTGAATTGCAAGTGATTGCAGGGTATACTCTTTTGCTTTTTCCTGATTGCCGGCAGTATAATAAAGAGAACCGATATTGCTGAGAAGTTTTCCCTGCTTTGCCATGTCGTTTACCGACTCATAATACTTAAGCAGGTTTGTATAAATGGTCATTGCAGTATCGTACTGTGCAGTTACTCTGAATATATTACCAATATTATTCATGACATCTGCTTCTTTCTTCTTATCAGATAAAACTTTAAGACTTTCCAATGCTTTGTTGTAGAAGAAGAGTGAGCTGTCGTTTTTCCCCTGATTATAATATATATATCCCAGATTGGATTCCGCTTCAGCCATTTCGGCTGCTGCACCTGTTTTTCCCGAAATGTGGTATTGACTATAGGCCACTGATAATGCGGCCGGCAGATTATCTATTATATATATATCATATAGTTGTCGAAGGATACTTAGCTGATCAGCGCTATTATCTCCGCCTGTTTTGGAAAGCACATTTTTAAGTGAATCAGCCTTGGAAGGTGATTCCTGTGACTTAGCGCAGTTGAATGCAATCAGAAGAACCGGTATAATCAGTAAATGTCTCATAATAAAAATGTATTACAAATTTCCAATTTCTTTTTATCTGAAAAAACCCCCTTTTGGGGGTAAAAAAGGTTTTCAACAGTAAATAAATTTGTCTGAATTAAAATTAGTATTAACAAAGTAAAAAAGAATTTATGAAGAAAAAGATTTTGAGTATGAATTTTAAATTAACCTAAATATAGAAATTATGAAACAGAAATTATTTAACCTGACAGGTATAATCATTATGATTGTACTTACACTTAACGGTTGTAAGAAAGATGATCCTCAGCCTGATCCTGTAGTTCCGGTTGTTTCAGTAGGGAAGCAGATCCTTTCGTTCAAAATTGTCACTCCGGCAACAACCGCTGTAATTGATACTACAGCAAAAACTATAACATTATCAGTTCCTGTCGGGACAACTTTGACCAGTCTCAACACTGATATTTCACTTGCAGATGGCTACACCATCAGTCCGGCTGCAGGCGTGGCTAAAGATTTTACCAACCCTGTTGTATACACTGTTACGCGCGGTACAACTACTACCAACTGGACAGTAACAGTAAAGATAAATTACCCCTTGGTTTCTCCGGGGAAACAACTTCTTTCCTTTAAATTTGTCACACCAGCGGTAACCGGAACAATAGACTCAGTAGCCAAAACAATATCATTACCTGTCCCTACAGGCACAGCAGTGACCAGCCTTGTTACAGATATCTCTGTCGCATCTGGTTATTCAATAAGCCCGGCATCAGGAGTTGCTACCAATTTTACAAATCCGGTCTCTTATACAGTATCAAGGACAGGTCAGACCAGTGTTGTCTGGACCGTTTCAGCGGCTTCGCCTGTCGTAAATGTCACAACTGACATTACTTCTTCTGTTACATGGACGGCTAATAAAACATACATTCTAACCGGGGATATAGAAGTCCTTAACAGTTCAGTTCTTACTATTGAAGCAGGAACAGTAATAAAATTTAATGCAGGCGCAAGTCTGAGTATTGGTTATTCAAGTAATGCCACTCTGATTGCAAACGGAACAGCAGCAAGTCCAATTACTTTTACGTCAAGTGCCGTATTACCTGCTGCAGGTGCCTGGGAAGGCCTGTTTTTCTACAGCAACACTTTAAGCAACACCTCATTGTCCTATTGTAATATTCAATATGCCGGTAGCAATACACAGTATGGTGCAATAAATATAACTAGCTGTGACATTGCAATAAATAATTGTACTATCAGCAATTCAAATAGTTACGGGATAAAGACCTACTATTCAAACAGTAAAGGCGGGTTTGTTACATTTACTAATAACACCATTAGTTCCTCCGCCAATTACGGGATTGTATTAAATGCACAAAAATTAAGTTTCATCGGAACAGGCAACACATTTACCAATGTAATAGGTGTATTGATTGAAGGCGATTTTAACAGTAATACTGCCCAAACCTGGAGGAAGCTGAGCGTTCCATATATTGTAGATCAGGAATTGGATATTGACGGCAATCTTACTATTGAGGCCGGTACAACTTTTAAATTCACATCAAATGGATGGATGTCTGTTGGTTACTATGCCTCCACCACATTTATTGCTGATGGTACAGCGTCAGCTCCAATTACATTCACTTCTACTGCAACAAGTCCAGTTGCAGGAGCATGGAGGAGTATTTCATTCTATGGTTTAACACAGACAAATTCCAGAATGAGTTATTGTATAATTGACTATGCAGGTTCAAATGCCACCTACGGAGCGCTTGATATGAACAGTACAAGCTCAATAACCTTTACAAATAACACTATCCGTAACAGTGCTAGTTTTGGGATTAACATGGAATGGGATGCCGGATTTCAGGTCTTTACCAATAACACGATAAATACTTGTGCTGATCATTTAGTTGTAATTAATACCAAGCATCTTGGTGAATTAGGCAGTGGGAACGCATTAACTGCCGCAAGTCAAAAAGGAATTTTGATATCTGGCGATTACACCTATCCAAACCATGTAACCTGGAAAAAACAAACTGCTGATTTCTATGTTACCGGAGGCGAACTTGCTATGGATGGTGATATTACTATTGAAGCGGGTTCTAAATTCCTCTTTGTAAATGATTCCTATTTCTACTTCGGCTATTATGCCAACACAAAAATTACTGCAGTTGGAACCAGTACAAATCCGATTACTTTTACTACCTCAGCTTCAAGTCCTGCGGCTGGAGCATGGAGAGGAGTATATTTCGACAGTAATACGCAGACCAATTCAGCGCTTACATATTGTGTATTTCAATATACAGGAAGATTAGCCCACCCGGCGATTTATACTAAAATTTCTTTCCCTGTAAATAATACCAGCATCACCAATTTCAGCTCTACACATGCCGCTGAATACAAGACTGGTATAACATTACCATCCGGAACCGGAAATGATTTCAGCTGGTTTGCGAACTAGTTTGCTGATTTTATGAAGTTTATGATTAAGGTAGAGACGCAAAGTTTTGCGTCTCTACTATTTTTATTTTGATTTCGCCACATTCTCCAAAAACACATCGAATAAATAATCGGTATCCGTTGGACCTCCTGATGCTTCGGGATGGAACTGAGTTGAGAAAAACGGTTTGAATTTATGTTTCATCCCCTCATTTGTCTGATCATTGATATTGATGAACATCGGCTCCCAGTCTTCACCTAAAGTCTTGTTATCGACTGCAAATCCATGATTCTGTGATGTAATATATGCCTTGTCAGTGCCAACTCTTAGAACAGGCTGGTTATGACTTCTGTGTCCGTATTTTAATTTATATGTATCTGCGCCTGAAGCAAGCGCCATAAGCTGGTTGCCCAGGCAAATCCCGAATATAGGCTTAGTGTAAGTAAAAGCTTTTTGAATGTTTTTGATTGTACTGCTGCACATTTTAGGATCGCCCGGGCCATTGGTAAGAAATAGACCGTCAAATTCTTCATTTTGAAAATCAAAATTCCATGGCACCCTGATGATTGTAGTATCTCTTTTAAGAAGGTTACGGATTATGTTATACTTAACACCGCAGTCAACCAATAATATTTTATTCTTTCCGGAGCCGTAGGTTTTCTTTTCATGTGTACTTACCTCAGCAACAAGGTTTACTTTATTAGGATCATAATATTCAGTTTCTGTTCCCTCGGGCTCTACCTTTCCAAGCATGGCCCCTTTTTCACGGATCCTTTTAGTAAGAGCTCTTGTATCAATGCCATATATACCGGGTACTTTATTTCGTTTAAGCCACTCATCGAGGCTTTCCGAGGCATTCCAGTGACTGTAATCAAAAGAATAATCTGAAACAATTAACCCTGAGATATGGATCGAAGATGATTCATAGAAACGATGCAGATCATTCTCTTCGCTTTTTCCGGGTGCCCCATAGTTGCCAACAAGCGGGTATGTCAGACAAAGAATCTGTCCACGGTAAGATGGATCGGTTAAGCTCTCAGGATATCCTGTCATTGCAGTATTAAATACCACTTCGCCTGCAGCCGGAAAAGCTGCTCCAAATGATTTTCCAAAATATACCGTTCCATCTTCAAGAGTCAGCTTTACCTTAATTTTCTCTGTCATCTTTTGTTTGGTTCTTAATTCGTAATTCGATTGTTCTGTAGTTGTTCATATTATGCAGATGGAGACTCCCTGGTAGGGCGTCTTTACTTTTAAACGTGTCTGTTATTCTTTTGTTCTTACTTCATTTTTTACCTTAATCCTGCAACAGCTTTTTCAATTTTTTCCATAGCATTCACAACTGTTTCGTGAGTGGTCGCGACATTCATTCTCATAAATCCTTCTCCTCCAGGGCCAAAGGTAGAACCCTCGTTCATCCCAATTCCGGCATTTTTTACAAAAAAGCTCTGAAGTTCTTTTCCGGTCATCCCAAATTTACGGCAATCGAGCCAAATCATATATGTTGCTTCAGGCTGAACCGGAAGAATTTCGGGAATCATTTTTCTGCAATAATCTTTAACGAAATCAATATTGTGATCAATATAGTCAAGCAGGGCTTCAAGCCACTGATGTCCGTGCGAATAAGCTGCAATTGATGCAATGGTTCCAAATATATTTCCCCCTCCTATATGCAGATTATCAACCACCCTGGTATATAACTTTCTGAGAACAGTATTTGAAATAATTACAGAAGATGTTGATAGGCCGGCAAGATTGAATGTTTTACTTGGCGCTATGCAGGTAATTGTAATCTCAGCAATCTTTTCAGACAGTGATGCGACAGGTGTGTGGGTGTATCCTGGAAGAACAAGATCACAATGTATTTCGTCGGAAAGGATTATTATATTATTTTTAAGACAGATTTCAGCCAGATTATTTAGTTCTTCTCCGGTCCAGACTCTTCCAACGGGGTTATGAGGATTTGATATAATTATCATTTTTGTTTTCATGTTGATAGAATCAACCAATGAATTATAATCCATAACCCATCTTCCTTCAACCTCTTTCAGTCTGTTGAAAACGAGATTTCTGCCATGTGATTCAATTGCAGAGAAGAAAGGAAAGTAGACAGGTGGTTGAACAATTACGCTGTCTCCGGGCTGTGTAAAAGCAAGAGTACTGAAATTGAGAGCAGGTACAATCCCCGGACAAAAACTGATCCATTCTTTTTCGACTTCCCAGTTATGCCGGGTTTTAAGCCATCTGACAATTGATAAATAATATTCAGTCGGGCGGAAAGTATATCCATAAATCTCATGGTTAAGCCGGTTCTGAAGAGCCTTAACAATAAATTCAGGGGTGTTAAAATCCATGTCAGCGACCCACATAGGAATGACATCTTTTTCTCCGAAAGTCTCTTCACGCAGGTCGTATTTTATGCAGTTTGTCCCTTCTCTTTTAGCAGGTTCATCGAAATTCCAGCCCATCAAAAATTGGTATAAATTCTGGGGCTTAAAGATATGTAAAAAAATGATTTTCTTCTCACCCTAAAGATAAGGAGCAATCGAAGAAAATCAAATGAATAATGTTTATGATCCGCAATACTGATTATTTCCAAAATTATTTACTACTTTTAGCGACGGTTTTTGAATGTAATTATAAATTTAAACTGACTTAAAATGAAAAAGAGTATTGCGGGTATTATACTTATTGTTTTAATATGTTTCACTGGTTTGACTTCATGCAAAGACAGAGCTGTTGTTAAACAACAGAAGAAGGCTGAGATAGAACAGGTTAAAACCATTGAAAATCAGATTGAAGCAAATGTTTATCCTCTGCCTACATCAGCAAAGGTAATTAAGATGTTAACCGAACTTGAAGTCGGATATATTATAGGGATATCAAATTCGGTTGAAAACACAAAAAAATATTTCAGCAGTACTACCAGAGCTATTAACCTTGGTGTTTATGGAGCCGATCTGAGTTATGCGACCCTCTACAATATGCAGCAGGAGGTA
Source organism: Bacteroidota bacterium (assembly GCA_025350595.1). GTDB lineage: Bacteria > Bacteroidota > Bacteroidia > Bacteroidales > VadinHA17 > LD21. Next base: position 10,545 of record JANXXP010000364.1, on the reverse strand, counting down.
ATAAATTATATGGGTGCCATAAGATCCCTTTCAAATGAACTTAATATGTCGAAAATATACAATGAAGAATTGTATGAAAAAATTAAGAAAAACTTTGATAACAGGGATGAGCTGGTAAAAATTCTGACTGCCGCATTCAATGATACCTATAACTATCTGAGTGAAAACGAGCAGCAGCCATTAGCTCTACTCGTAGTGGGCGGTGCATGGGTAGAAGGTATGTACCTTACCACACACGTTTCAGAAGCAGCATACCAGGTTGCAGGTATTTCAGGAGTATTGCTTGAACAGAAGAAATCATTCGAGTTATTCCTTGAAATAACCAAACCATACTCAAACGATCCAAGTGTGAGTGATTTTATTAAGTTACTCGGTCCTGTTAAAAAAGTATATGAAGGAATCGGGACGAGTCTAACCGAACAGAATATAATAGACATAACCAAGGTTATAGATGGCGTTAGAAGCCAGATTGTACAGTAGATATTTCATGAATACATGGCCGCAAAGCATTTAACTTTGCGGTCTTTTTTTTACTTGAACTTTTATGAGGGAATCTGTTTTACTTGCTTTAATTCACATTTTTGCAATCGTTTCGACTATCAATCCTGCCGGAATTTCTTCGAGGGGGAAAAAGATACTTCGGAGCTACCTCAGACGATATCTTAACAGGGAACTAGAGGAAGAATATTATGCGCTTTTCGAAAATAATCTTGAGTTTTATTCAAATGAACTTAAAAGTGTCGATAAAGCGGAACTGGCCGATGAGGGTTCCCTGATATCATTCCAGATAACAAATATATGCAGGCAAATTAAAAAAGGGTTATTCCTCGAGGAGAGGATGATCGTTTTTCTACAGCTTATAGAATTTGCATTTGAAGACGGAATGATCTCCGATCAGGAGAAAACTATAATTGATATAGTTTCTCGGACATTCAATATTTCTAAAAAGGAATATGATAACGCTACTGCTTTCATGATTGGGAGATCTTATGATGAGGTATCTCCTGAGTGCATTCTTATAATAGAAAGCGACAATCCTAAATATTCAGGAGCTGATACCTATAAGAATTACGAACAATGGCGGCATATCCGGTTAAAAGGATTCAAGGGACACCTGGTAGTAATGCATATAGAGACCACAGGCACCCTCCTTTTTACTTATGATGGTCCGCAGACACTTTATTTCAAAGGTAGAGATATCATAGCATGCAGACCTTATCTGCTCGACAGAGGAGTAAATATTAAGGGACAGGGTATTGATCCGATATACTATTCAAAAATTTACAAAAAGTTCGTCTCTAGGAAATTTCCTGAAAAGATTTTCTTTGAGGGGCATGATGTTGAATTCCAGTTCAAGAACTCCGATAACGGACTTCATAAAATGAATTTCAGGGTTGAATCGGGCAACCTGATTGGTATTATGGGAGGAAGCGGTGTCGGGAAAACAACTATGCTGAACCTCCTCCATGGTAAGATCCATCCTACTTCCGGTAATATATTTATAAATGGCTACGATATAAATTCCGACTCAGAAGAACTCAAAGGACTAATCGGATTCGTGCCGCAGGATGATATGCTTATAGAGGAACTTACGGTATATCAGAATCTCTATTTCAACGCTCGTTTATGTTTTGGTGATTATAATGAAGAGCAGTTAAAAAACACTGTTGAGAAAGTATTATTTGACCTTGACCTTTACGAAATCAAAGATCTTCAGGTTGGCGACATGTTGAATAAAAAGGTGAGCGGCGGGCAGAGAAAAAGACTAAATATTGGTTTGGAACTGATGCGGGAACCGATAGTATTATTTATTGATGAGCCAACATCAGGATTATCGTCTTTCGATTCTGAGAAAGTAATGAGTTTATTAAGAAACCAGGCCTTACTCGGGAAACTGGTTTTTGCTATAATTCATCAACCCTCTTCGGATATAATAAAAATGTTCGATAGGTTATGGCTTCTTGATAAAGGTGGTTATATGATCTATGATGGAGATCCTGTTGAAGCGCTTGTTTATTTTAAGACTGAAACATCGCAGGCAAATGCGGGTGAAAGTGAATGTCCAAATTGCGGGAATGTAGAAACAGATAACATCCTCCATATTATTGAGGTTAAGGTTATTGATAACTCAGGCTACCCTGGAAAAGAGAGGCAGATAAGCCCGAAAGAGTGGTACGAAAAGTATAAAAAGAAGATGATGCCTGTTCTGGGCGATAAACCCGCCAAAACAGTTATCCCTCCAAGTAACTTCAGGGTTCCGGAAAAGATAGATCAGATCAGAACTTTTATCAGGAGAAACCTCACCCGGAAGCTGGCCGATCGTCAATATATGACAATCAATCTTCTTGAAGCTCCATTGCTTGCATTTGTTCTGGGATATATTTCAAAATTCAGTGAGAACGGAGTCTACAGTTTTGCAAATAATAAAAATTACCCGGTATTTCTGTTTATGGCAGTTATAGTAGCGCTGTTCATAGGGCTGACTGTTAGTGCGGAAGAAATATTCAGGGACAGAAAAATTCTTGAAAGAGAGAAGTTCCTGAATTTAAGCAGGTTAAGTTATCTTTTTTCAAAAATCAACTTTCTTTTTACACTTTCAGCGATACAATCTTTGTCATTTGTTCTTATTGCGAACTTAATTCTTGACGTGCACGGGATGTTGTTCCAGCAATGGGTTTTACTCTTCTCAACTGCATGTTTCGGAAACATGCTCGGATTGAATATTTCAGCAGGGATGAGGACGGCTGTCAGTATATATATTCTTATCCCTCTAATACTTGTACCTCAGCTTCTTCTGGGCGGAGTAATGATAAAATTTGATGATCTGCATAAATCATTAAGCGATAAAATATATGTCCCGGTAATCGGAGATATTATGGTTACGAGGTGGGCTTACGAAGCAATAAGTGTCGAACAATTCAGAAGTAATAAGTTCGAAAAACCATTTTTTAAATATGATATGGATATAAGCCAGGATGACTGGTATGCTTCATTCCTTATCCCAACATTGAAAGTTAAGACCGATGTGTGTTTAACAGCCGGGAAAAGTCAGGAATATCATGACGACACAGAAAATAACCTACAGAAAATTGCCTTTCACGTAAATGATCTTTCTACGATAACAGGCATTAATCCGGGAAACTGGGTTAATAAGCTGAATTACAAAGATTTTAATGAATCAGTAGCGATAGACACAAAATCATACCTTGATAGTCTGAAAACCAACTTCAGATTAAAAAGCCGTTTAATCTCTTATTCCCGCGATTCGTTGATTAAACAGATTTCCGATAGGATGGGGGCCAACAAATTTATTAAACTAAGGGAAGAAAACTATAATGAAAATCTTGCAAACTTTCTTCTGAACAGACTTACTGTCAGTAAAATATATGACACAGGCAAACAGCTTATACAGAAAGCTGATCCGGTTTTCATGCGTCCGGGTTCAAAATTCGGAAGGGCGCATTATTATGCCCCGTATAAACAGATTGGAAAATGGAAGATTGATACCATGTATTTTAATCTGGTTGCTATCTGGCTAATGATCTTTTTTCTGTTTGTTGCATTGTATTATAATCTCCTGAAGCGGTTTATCAGACTGCTTGAATCTCTTAAATTGCCTATCCTGAGAAAGTTCGGAAGGGATCTACTACAGTTTTAATTTTTAAATATTCCTCCCTGTTATGGGTTACGTCCAACCAAAAAAGAATCTCGGCCAGCATTTTCTGAAAGATGAAGGCATTGCCCGAAGAATCGCCGAATCTCTTACAGGAGTTGGATATAATACTGTACTGGAAATTGGTCCGGGAATGGGTGTTCTTACTACTTTCCTTATGCAGCGGGGATTTCCTGATTTCAGGGTTATTGAGATAGATAACGAGTCGGTACATTTTCTCCAGGCTAACTTTCCGGAATTGAAGAATATCATCAGAGGTGACTTTCTTTCTTTGGATATCGACTCCGAATTCACCGAAAAGATTGGTATTATCGGAAACTTCCCATATAACATTTCAACCCAGATACTTTTTAAGGTTCTGAAACATCGTGAAAAAGTTGTTGAAGTGGCCGGGATGCTTCAGAAAGAGGTTGCTGAAAGGATCTGTGCCGGGCCAGGTTCAAGAACATATGGCATCATGAGTGTCTTACTTCAGGCGTTTTATACAACAGAGTATCTTTTCACAGTGTCCGAACACGTTTTTTCGCCACCTCCTAAAGTAAAATCCGGGGTAATAAGGTTAATTAGAAACGATGTTGAGAATCTGGATTGTGATGAGGCGCTGTTTTTCAGAGTTGTAAAATCTTGTTTTAACCAGCGCAGGAAGACATTAAGAAATTCAGTAAGAGCAGCTTTCGAGCTGAAACGCGACGATTACCATGAATTTGGTAATCGTCCTGAACAATTATCCGTTGATCAGTTTGTTGAGTTAACCAGATGGATCGATGAAAACAGGATAATATCAGAATGAGAATCCGATAGCTTCTACAGGATTCATCTTTGAAGCAGTATTTGCCGGAGCATAACCTGCCACTACACCAATAATTCCTGAAATGAACACTGCCAGAGACATATTTGCGACAGTAAGGTACATATTAAGGTCGTAAAGGTAATTTATAACCAATGTGCCAATAAATATCATTATGACACCGAGCAGACCTCCTATAACTGAAAGCATTACCGACTCAACGAGAAATTGTTGAAGTATGAAAAACCTTTTTGCGCCAAGAGCTTTCTGAATACCAATGATATTTGTTCTTTCTCTAACAGAAACAAACATGATGTTAGCAATTCCGAAACCTCCTACAAGAATCGAAAATCCTCCAATGATCCAGCCTCCAAAATTAATTCCGGCAAAGACGCCGCTAAAACTCTGAGAAATGATGCTGGCCCTGTTCAATGAAAAATTGTCTTCTTCTTGCGGATGAAGCCTTCGCGAAGCTCTTAAAATCATTGTGACCTCATCATTTAATTCCTCCACCGGGATACCTGGTTTTGCCTTGATCATCAGGGTGGCATTGAGAAAATCATTTCTCATATTCATAAAGTTCTTCCCAAAGTTCAAAGGAACCATTGTTTCTTCATCCATCCCATTGTCCCCAAGTCCCCCTTTCCCTTCCTTTTTAAAGACTCCTATGATAGTTGTTTTCTTTTTGGCAATTGTTACTTGTTTGCCTATAGGATCTGATTTATCAAATAATTTCTCTGCGATGACAGCGCCAATTATTGCAACATTTTTTCCTGAAGCAAATTCTTCCGGAGTAAAATAACGGCCATATTCTATTTCAAATGTACGGATATTAACAAATTCCGGAGTGATTGCCATTATATCAACATCACTTGCAAGATTCTTCTTGTATTTAATTGGCTCATTCTGAGCAACATTTAAGCAGGCTGCAGCAGTTTTGGTGGACTTAAGCAGAACAGCTTCGTAATCGTCTTTCGAAACTACAGGTCTTTTAACAATATCCCACCATTTAACATTCATATTTATACCCCATGGAAATTTATGTACATAAATTACATTATCTCCCATGGATGATATGGAATCGTGAATTGAATTTTCCATCCAGTCGAGAACGGTAAATACTGAAATAATGCAAAAAATTCCAATGGTTATACCTAAAAGTGAAAGGAAAGTCCTTAACTTATTAACAAATATAGATCTAAGAGCAAAAATAACACCCTCTCTAAAAAGCTTGAAAAACATTTTACTTCGCTGTATTAGTATTTTTATTGGCCAAAGATACGAAAATCATTTAATGCAGATAATCATCTATTATAATGTATTGGGGTTATTAAAAAAATATCTATTTTTAAACGCCTTTAAAAAGACATCCAACTACGATCGTAATTATCATAAAATGAGTGACAAAAGAATCCATAGTGCTCTGATTTCAGTTTTTTATAAAGATGGATTAGCCGACATAGTCAGAATGCTCCATGATTTGGGCATTAAGATTTATTCCACAGGGGGTACTTTCAACTTTATAAATGATCTCGGTATTCCGGCAGAAAAAGTTGAGGATCTTACTACTTATCCTTCAATTCTCGGAGGCAGGGTAAAGACACTTCACCCTTCAGTTTTCGGTGGAATTCTTGCAAGGAGAGAAAACAAAGAGGATCTTGAACAGCTTTCTAAATATAAAATTCCTGAAATAGATCTCGTGATTGTGGATCTTTATCCGTTTGAAGAAACCCTTAAATCATCAGATTTGGAGGAAGAGATCATTGAAAAAATTGACATTGGAGGTATATCTCTCATTCGGGCTGCAGCAAAGAATTACAATGATGTTTTGATTGTTTCAGGAAGAGAACAATATCCCGAACTTAATAAACTTCTTACTGAGAAAAAAGGAAATACCACTCTTGAAGAGAGACGTCATTTTGCGGCTAAAGCATTTCAAACATCTTCTCATTACGATTCGGCCATCTTCAATTATTTCAACAGGGTTTCTGGGATTCCGGTTTTCAGAGAGAGCATAAACACTTCATATCCTTTACGATATGGAGAAAACCCTCATCAGAAAGGTGTCTTCTACGGCGATCCCGGACTGATTTTCGATAAGCTTCATGGTAAAGAGCTTTCATATAATAACCTTCTTGATCTGGATGCTGCTCTTAGCCTCATAGATGAGTTTACCGAGCCAACATTCGTCGTTATCAAGCATAATAATGCATGTGGTGTTGCTACCCGGAAAAATCCTTTGGATGCATGGAAAGATGCTCTGGCATGCGATCCGGTATCAGCATATGGTGGCGTTATCGTATCAAATACTCCAATCGACGAAGTGACTGCCCCTGAAATTGATAAGTTGTTTTTTGAAATCATTATAGCTCCTTCTTTTTCAGAATCTGCTCTGACTGTTTTGAAACAGAAAAAGAACAGGATAATTCTTCTGAGAAAGGAATCAGAAAAGAGAAATTATGGTTTCAGATATCTGCTCAATGGGGTGTTGTGGCAGCAGAGAGATAACATTACAGAGTCGGTTAACGACATGAAACCAGTTACGAAGAAAACTCCTCTTCCGGAAGAGTTCAACGATCTGGTGTTTGCTAATATTATAGTTAAGCACAGCAAATCAAATGCTATTGTACTAGTGAAAAATAAACAGCTGTGTGCGAGTGGTATTGGTCAGACATCGAGGGTTGATGCACTTAAGCAGGCTATAGAAAAAGCTCAAACTTTCGGGTTCGATCTAAAGGGATCGGTACTCGCTTCCGATGCTTTTTTCCCGTTTGCCGATTGTGTTGAGATTGCTCATAAAGCAGGCATAACAGCTGTTGTACAACCAGGGGGATCAGTGAGAGATCAGGAATCTATAGAATATTGTTCCGCAAATGGTGTCGCAATGGTATTTACAGGAATCAGACATTTTAAACATTAAATATTTAATTAATTAGCTCAATAATGGGATTATTTTCATTTTTAACACAGGAGATTGCAATTGACCTCGGAACAGCAAACACCATTATAATACATAATGATAAAGTTGTTGTTGACGAGCCATCAATAGTTGCCATCGATAAAAACTCGGGTAAGCTGATTGCAATAGGAGAACAGGCGAGACAGATGCATGGAAAGACTCATGAAAACATTAAGACGATCAGGCCTTTACGCGATGGTGTGATTGCCGATTTCAATGCTGCCGAACTTATGATTAGGGGAATGATAAAGATGATCAACAAAGGGCCCCGCCTTTTTTCCCCTTCGCTTAAAATGGTTGTTTGTATACCATCGGGAAGCACCGAGGTTGAAATTCGTGCTGTAAGGGATTCCTCTGAACATGCCGGCGGACGAGACGTTTATATGATTTATGAACCAATGGCAGCTGCTATTGGTATTGGTATCGATGTTGAAGCACCTGAAGGCTGCATGGTTGTTGATATCGGGGGTGGAACAACAGAAATAGCTGTTATAGCTCTTGGAGGTATCGTCTGCAATAAGTCAATAAGGATAGCCGGAGATGGATTCACAGCTGATATTCAGGCATATATGCGTCATCAGCATAACATAAAAATAGGTGAACGTACTGCTGAAGATATTAAGATTGGCGTTGGAGCAGCTCTTCCTGATATTGATAATCCTCCGCCGGATTTTATTGTGAGGGGACCGAATATCATGACTGCCCTTCCGATTGAAATTCCAATTTCTTACCAGGAAATAGCATATTGTCTCGATAAATCATTATCGAAAGTTGAGGCAGCATTGTTAAGTGTGCTTGAACAGACACCTCCTGAGCTCTATGCAGATATAGTAAACAAAGGGATCTACCTTGCTGGTGGCGGCGCACTTCTCAGAGGTCTCGATAAAAGGCTCACGGATAAGATCAACATTAAATTCAATGTTGTTGAAGATCCTTTGCATGCGGTGGCCCGCGGAACAGGTGTTGCTCTTAAAAATGTAGATAAGTTTCAATTCCTGATGAGATAATCTTACGGTGTGAATGAGGAGTCTGCTGAATTTTCTGGCGAGATATAATAATCTTATCATCTTTCTAATACTCGAAGGGATAGCAATTTATTTACTCGCAACAGGAAATACTTATCATAACTCCCTATTTGTAAATGGAATAAGAGGCATGACACGTGGAGTTGAAGAGAAAATCAATAATACCAGGACATACCTCAGTCTCAGGGATATCAACGATGCTCTTGCCGGACAAAATGTAGCTCTGAAAAATAAAATGGAAACAATGGTGAAGAAAGAGAATCCGCTTTTTTTTTCATATACAGACACCATATACCAACAACAATATATTCACTCCTCAGCAGAAGTCATAAATAACGCTGTAAACCGGCAAAAAAACTATTTTACAATTGATAAAGGACGACTTCAGGGGATACAGGTCGATATGGCTGTAGTTTCTGATAATAGCGTTGCTGGAAAAATTGTAGGCTGTTCCGAAAACTATTCAGTCGCGATGTCGCTTCTGAATCTTGATTTCAAATTAAGCGTCAGGATAAAATCGAACGGTACTTTCGGATCACTAAGCTGGGACGGAAGGAATAACCGTGAAGCCATTCTAAGCGAAATTCCGCAGCATATTATTGTAAACGTGGGAGATACAATTGAGACAACTGGCTATTCTGCAATTTTTCCTGAAGGAATAATGGTTGGCACTGTAAGCGATTTTGAAAAAACAGGAGGTGATTTTTATAAAATCACAATCTTGCTAAAAACCGATTTTAGAAAATTACATTATGTTGATATAATAGGTAATTTGAAGAAAACGGAAGAAACTGAACTTGAAAAATTATTTAAATGATCAACTCAATTTTAAGATTTGGTCTTATTTTTATTTTGCTGATTCTTTCTCAGGTTTTGTTATTCAGCAACATACAATTCAGCGGATATATTAATCCGTATGTCTATGTTATGTTTATTCTTCTGCTGCCCATTGAAATTCCTTCCTGGCTTTTACTTATCTTATCGTTCACTATTGGTCTTATTATGGATTTCTTTTCGGGTTCCCCGGGAATGCATTCATCAGCTTCATTGCTTGCAGGATTCGTCAGACCTTATGTATTAAGAATTGTCTCTCCTCGTGACGGTTATGAACCTAATTCTGATCCATCGATGGTAACTTACGGGTTAAGATGGTTTTTTATCTATACTATGTTAATTGTTTTGGTTCATCATACAGCTCTGTTCTATCTTGAGGTGTTCCGTTTTACAGATTTCTTCAGAACAATGCTGAGAGTTTTATTAAGCTCTTTCTTTACAATTGTTTTTATCATTCTCATTGAATTTTACAGAAGAGGGAAATAACAGATAAGGTCATGAAGGATGCATTCATTAACAGGAAATATGTTATTATGGCGCTCATGGTCATTGCATCTTTGGGCTTGATAACAAGGCTGTTTATTATACAGGTTGTTAATGATTCATACAGGATATCAGCAGATAATAATGTTCTCAGGTATGTTACTCAGTATCCTGCACGGGGTTTGATCTATGACAGAAACGGAAAACTTATTGTATTTAATCAGGCCGCTTACGATCTGATGGTAATACCAGCCCAGACATCAAAGATAATTGATACAGCCGGGTTCTGTAAACTCCTGGGAATATCAAATGAGCATTTCAGCGATCGAATGAGGGCCGCAATCAATTATTCACGACGTGCTCCCTCTGTATTTGTGAAGCAGCTCTCAAATGAAACTTATGCAAGGTTTCAGGAAAAGATGTTCACATATCCCGGATTCTATGTACAACCCCGTACTCTCCGTAAGTATGCAAAACCAGTTGGTGCTCATCTGCTGGGCTATGTCAGTGAGGTTGATGACGGTGTTATCAGGAAAGATCCTTATTATAAGCCGGGTGATTATATTGGTAAACTGGGAATTGAAGAATCTTATGAAAAAGAGCTCAGGGGCAGGCGTGGAGTCAAGATCTATCTGGTTGATGTTTACAGTCGTATAAAAGGGTCCTATGAAGAGGGTAAAATGGACACGACGGCTGTTCAGGGCGAAGATATAATGTCAGGAATTGATCTGGACCTCCAGGAATATGGAGAACTTCTGATGAAGAATAAAAGGGGAAGTATAGT
>JANXXP010000349.1 GCA_025350595.1 Bacteroidota bacterium | reverse complement strand
AGCTAACGGCACGGCAATATGGGGAGGTTGTGTTACCCGGCGCAGCGACCGGCCATTAATGTGTCCCGGTAGGCCAGGGAATAGTCCCGGTGCAAGACGGGTATGGCGCGTGTTTTTGCAGTCCAGGTACAAAGTTTATTGAGCAAGATGAGTGTCGCGGTACAAGTTTTGTAAGTGGCCGAAAAGTTGTCACGTTATTAGAAGGTTGATAAGTGGGCAGATGCGCAGCGATCGCGTTACAATTTGTCAAGGAGCCAGTAATTAGTCACGGTAGAGGATATTGGTTGCGAGCAGATGCGCGAGTCCGGATGCATAAACCACTACGAATCTATCATGTTAGCAGATGCAAAGGCAAAAACCGTGACAAACAACTTACCCATATTGACCGTGTTAGCAGTTCGGCAAGATTAATTATCCAGGGATACTCCAGCTTTGTGTAAGAGTTGAAAATGTATTTTATTGTTATCAAAATCAGTTTATAATCTTTTAAAAGGCATCCAGTTTACATCAACGACCATAAATTTAAGAAGGTAATCAAGGACGCACTAACCATCAGTGCGATAAGCATTATCCTCTTTAGGAGATTCGTTTTGCTTTTAAAGGGTGCCTTCTCGTTGGAAATTAATATCAAAAGGAAAAACAATATTGATATAGAACCGAATATAATACTAATGCCTGTGATACCAGTCAAATTTGTTACATGGTACAAGTTTTCATCCCCGTATCTCTTTAGAAATATTTCACGTAAGGCCATGTATTTTTCTCTATTTCGCCCGGTTGTTCCATCCATAATAGCTTTCCATAGATAAAATCTTGAATAGAATTCATACGATATGAGAGTTAGAAACAACACTCCAAAAAGGAAATATAGCTTTGTTTTCATCCGTTTAAAATTATCAAGTTGTCAATAATCTACTTTACATTTTGAGAACAAATGGAATCGCTCCGCTCTCTTTCGTCTGATCTGCTGACTGCTAACGAGTGTATAACCGCCATTATGGTGGTTATATTTCATTTAGGCATACCTGGGAACTTCACAACTAAAAACTTATTTGCCAATTTTATTTTCATGTTAATTCCCATTATCATTGGTTACTTTTTCATCATCTTTCACAATACCAATATAAGACTGTTCTTTCAGATATCCAACTTATCAAGCGGACTTTTTATCTGGACAAATCCTTTGGTAGTAACATATGTAAATTTCCGTGGTCCTGCTGCTCTAATGACCCAACAACTCCTGAATATACTTTTGCACCCGGATGCGCTCCCGCCCCGTCAGTCTGGGACAAGGAGAAAGGCAAAAGGTAAAAGGTAAAAGGAAAAAGGAAAAAGGCAAAAGGCAAAAGTTGAAAGTATTGATTATTTTACCTTTTGGGATACCTTAAGTGTTATTGATCCTAAAATGTTTTTTAGCTCAAAACTTTCCAGAGATAATCTGGCAACTTCACTGTTCGACAGATAAAGCTCCTCTAAAATCCTAAGCCAGTAATTTGATTCCCGCATTTCTTTCAGCGAAATTGCTACTTTATAAGCAAAGTCGGCTCTTGAAACAGCAGCCTGGGCTTCCTCATAATTTGCTCCGCTTGAGGTAGCTGATTTACCCAACTGATTTCTGATAATTCTTAAGTCATTCCCTCCTTTTAAGGTTCTTAGCATTTTAATCACATCAACTACGAAAAGGAATAATCTTCCCTGTAAATCATTACCTTCCATCGCTAAACGTTATATCTGATGAATTCTACTTTTACCTTTTTACTTGCATTTGAAGACGCTTTCGCCCCGTCAGTCACAAGCGTATTTTGATCTAAAGTGCTATAATACAGACCGTATGAGTGCGTTTACCTGACTTTCAAACTTTTATCGAATCTAAGTTAAACAAAGGGATTGGGAAATGCAAATTAGAACGACGTACGGCAAACGACGAACGACATGAGATTTACCAGATTTTGGGTGGGGATTGAAGGATCGCTTCGTCTCTGCGTTCCTCTCAATGACGGTGGACGCAAGGGGGTTTTAAGGAGATTAAACCTTTGTGTGGCTCCGTGAAATCCGTGGTGAAAAAAGGCGGTGACCGGAAGGAAGAAATCATTTTATACTGTTGGTTTTATTATTTTCCCAGTTACAAAAATCAGAAGCAAAATAATACTCAGTATTACTTCAATGCCAGGTGAATTCTTCTTTGGTTCCGGGACATTAATTTTTATTTCGCTCATTTTCATCCAGCTGATACGCTTTTCTATCTGATCATCCGATATATTCATGAGTCGACCCATACTTTTATACTCACCGGGATTGTACAACTCCTCAAATTTTTTTGAAGGGATATTTGTAACCTTATTAAATGATTCTTTACCAATTTTAGTTTTAATAAAATCGTCTATTATTGCAGGATTATTTTCCTGACAATAGATGGCATATTTGTCCCGCGAAGTGTACTGCCAGCGATCATTATATACCATTTTAAGTCCGACTTTTTGTTCAAAGTCATTCCACATTTGAAAAGCCCCCGGTTCTTCAGGGTGAGACCAAACTAACGGATGCTGATTTAAAAGTGATACATTGATATTTTCAGCAAGTCTTGCATAATTGTAGGAAGGTTTCCATAAATCAGCGCCGTACTTCTGATAGATTAATTTCGACAACCGGGTTGCAGAATAAGTAGCCCATCCTTCAGATTCTGTCGCCTCCCATTTCTGATAAGGGAATATTCCGAACAAGTGAGAATATTCATGCAAAATTGCATTCACAGGATCAGGAAACTGATGAGACAGATCGGGATTATTTAAAAAAACACTATCAAGTATATTGCCGATATATTGCCGGGATGAAAAATTTCCTATTATACCCTGAGGATAAACGCCGTTAAAACCGCCCTGTTCAATTCCATAGATTGTAATCCATTTAATGTCAGGTGAAATACCGAAATTTTCACGGCTTACCTCATTTGCAGCAGAAAGAACTTTTGCTATTCGTGTTAAGGCTACGCGCACCGAGGTGTCATTATAATTAATTTGAATGCCTTCTACATTTTCCGTATATTTTGTATCCTGTTTTCTGTTTTCTCTAACAAGGTCCCTGCTCTCCGGAGGAAATAAATATGGGAAGAATAAACTAAACAATACACTTATCAGAGAAACGACTCCTAAACTTATTATTCTGGATTTCAATTTCTTACCATGGATTGCGATTGCAGCAAGAAGAATTGCAACAGGGGGAAAAAGAAAAGTAAAATAATTGGAAGATACTGCTCCAAAAATAGTAAAACAGACAATCAGTCCCATAAATACCGCAGAAATTACTCCTGCCCAAAAAGAGTCTTTAAACGTATTTCTGAATGCAATAACAGATAGTGCCTGAGTTAATCCAAGCCCTGATAGTATTTCGTAAATTTTAGAGTTACCCTCCGCATTTGAAGTAAAATCCTGCAAATAACATGTTAAGAAGAGTATCAGAATGACGAAGAAAACACGTAAGAATTTGTGAAAGGGATTAAGATCTAAAATCTTGTTGACAGCAATGAAAGTCAGGACAAAACACAGCCAGCGAAGGAAATGAAGTTCATTAAATTGAAATTTGAAATAATACTGCTGCTTAAAAGTAAACAGACATAGTCCGGTTATTACTGGAAATGATATTAACCATAAAGAATTAATTAACCCTTTCTTCAAATCAGAAATCAACAATTTATTTATTGTCTCTTTTCTAATAAGTAACAGGATCAATAATAAAGAAAAAAGTAATTCTGAAAAGAGAGGTCTCGATAGAAAGCCATTCCCAACAAAACTTCTGGATACCATAGTTGATTGAATATCAAATTTACTATAAACCAGCACTATAATTCTGAACAAAAGTAAAACCAGTGTTATGGCTAAAAACAACCACGTTTTCTTTTGTTGAGATTCGATGGAACCTGCTTGAAAATTTTCAGAGAGTATCATATTAAAAGCTTTTAAAGAAGTAGTAAGATTTAATAAAAGACTGGGGATTTACTAAACTGTTGCAGTTTCCCTTTTCTGATAATTCCAGATTCATATACTAGTGAGGAAGTTATACTCCCTGATATTCCTCTGTTGGGATAATGGAGGAAGACACTCCACGTATATAACACAATGTCAGCAACATACGAGATTTAGCCCCCCCTCTTGGCTTCGCGTAGCCGCTTCAGCGAAGCAAGGTGGGGGGGTTGAGGAGTAAAATCAGGGGAATGAACAAATATTTGGGGTTGGGTTTCGGGGGTTTCGGGTGGAGATTGAAGGATTGGTTCGTCTCTGCGTTCCTCGTAATGACAGTGGACACAATCGGGTGTACGAAATAAAATTGTAACTTGACACCCCGGTATTTAATCGTTTCACTCAAAGACGCCAAGGCGCAAAGTATTTGATTATCACTTCAAATGGCCAGAATTAAGCTTTATATAGTTTTGCTCTTTGTTGCGGTTGCTGCTCCTCTCATAGCACAGGAAGGCTTCCTTAAATTCAAAGGACAGGCCGATGCTTATGCAGGACTGAATTTTTCTGATCCGATACAGGCACAGACAGGATTGAGATTTATACCGATGGTTTCGGCCGGGAAGACCTGGAAGAACAACCTGAAATTCGACTCGGAGTTGTCCTTCAACAGCTATCTTGACTATCATGCCTCCGACTGGAAGAAGGATAATTCATCTTCAGGTATAAAACCTTACCGAATGTGGTTACGACTCAGCTCCGACCGGTTCGAATTGAGAGCCGGACTACAGAAAATCAATTTCGGATCGGCCACAATGCTACGTCCGCTGATGTGGTTCGACCGTATGGATACCCGCGATCCGCTTCAGCTTACAGATGGGGTCTATTCGCTCCTCTCAAGATATTATTTTAAAAACAATGCCAATGCATGGCTCTGGGTCCTTTTGGGAAATGATAAAACAAAAGGATGGGAAATAGTACCTTCAGTTAAGGGAATACCTGAATATGGAGGCAGACTGCAGCTCCCTGTTCCGAAAGGCGAAACGGCGATCAGCTATCACCACCGAACTGCTGATTTAAGTAAGTTGCCCTTTCCGATAAACATTAACGGATCAATTGATTACCCTGAAGACCGGATAGGACTGGATGGGAAATGGGATCTTGGGGTTGGACTCTGGGCTGAATATTCTTTAACTCACAGCAAACTTGATTCGGCTTATTTCCCTCAGTTCACAAAAATGTTTACTCTGGGAATGGATTATACTTTCAATATCGGAAACGGACTGAATATGTCAACAGAGTTTTTCAGGTACTCTGCCTCAGCTGATGTATTCGGGAAAGGTACCGACAGAAACTTTTCACTTTTATCTGCAAATTATCCGTTCGGAATAAGTAACAGGGCTTCGTGCATTGTTTATTATAACTGGAATGACAAGAGCTGGTACAGGATTATTAACCTGCAGAGGCAGAGTGATAACTGGACTTTCTATCTCTTCCTGTTCTGGAATCCGGATAAGGTTGCAATATATAATACTGGTAATGAGAATAATATGTTCGCTGGGAAAGGGGTGCAGTTTATGACTGTTTTTAATTTTTAATACATTCTATACCTTAGTGTTCCTTTGTGGTAAAAAAAGAATTAAACCACAAAGGACACAAAGGTTAACACGAAGGTTCACAAAGGAAATAAATCAGGAATATGGAAAATTCGAAAATCATTTCAATTGAGGGACTCAAAAAGACTTTCAGCACCACAGGAGGGAAATTCACAGCTCTGAATGGTATCAATCTTGAATTTGGCAAGGGAGAATTTACCGGTGTTGTCGGACCCAGCGGCAGCGGAAAAACAACCTTGCTGAATATTATCGGATCGCTCGACTCTCCCTCGGAAGGCAAAGCAATTGTTCTGGGGAAATCCATAGGCGAATTGAATGTAAAACAGTCGGCTATGCTACGCCGTTCGCAGCTCGGATTTATATTTCAGAGCTATAACCTCCTTCCTGTCTATACCGTTTTTGAGAATGTGGAGTTTCCTCTGCTCCTGCTGAACATGAACGACGGACAAAGGAAAAAGATGGTTCTCGACTCACTGGAATGGCTTGGGCTCACCGATAAGATAAAATCGATGCCATCGCAGCTTTCAGGAGGCGAGTGTCAGAGAGTGGCTATTGCGAGGGCTATGGTGAAGAAGCCTGAAATAGTACTTGCCGATGAACCGACAGCAAACCTGGATGCTGCAAACTCGCATCATATTCTCAAGAGTATGGTACAGCTGAATAAGGAATTCAATACAACTTTCATCTTTGCAACCCACGACGATAAAGTGATAGGGTATCTCCACCGCAAAATATCACTTGTTGACGGGAAAGTTGCGAAGGATGAAATCACAAATAATTAATCTGCCGGAACTATGAAACTGCTATTTAAACTCGCAGCAAGAAATCTCATCGGGGCAGGAAGGAGAACCTGGCTCAATGTGATTGTCCTCTCTTTTTCGTTCATAATTATCATCTGGCATAAAGGGATACTTAACGGATGGGAAAGTCAGGCAAAAAACGACATGACAGAATGGGAAACCGGAGGCGGGCAATACTGGCAATCAGTCTACGATCCATTCGATCCATTCTCTCTTACGGAAGCTCATTCAGCTATTCCTGCTGACATGGATTCGGCATGCTCAAAAGGTAACATGGCTTCAATACTCGTAACACAGGGTACAATCTATCCAGGAGGACGCATTCAAAGCATCCTTATCAAAGGGATCAATTCCAATCAGAAAGTGCTGAAGATCCCCGGTGCTTTATTTGAAAGTGACAGCAGCGAGATCCCTGCAATAATAGGTTCGAGAATGGCCGCCGATAACAGGCTAAAGACAGGCGATCTGATAACACTTCGCTGGAGGGATAAGAATGGCACTTTCGATGCAGGGGAGATGAAGATCATCGGTATCTTCAATACCAATGTGCCGATGATTGATGCCGGACAGATCTGGCTCCCCCTCGATCATCTGCAAAAGATGATGGGAATGCCCGGGGAAGCTACTATTCTTGTCTGTAAAAAAGATTCGAAGGTAATTGCAAGTGATGCCGGCTGGAATTTCAAGAGCACTGAACTTCTTCAGAAATCGGTGTCGGACATGATAAAAATGAAATCGGTGAGCGGAGCGGTACTATATCTTATCCTTATGAGTCTTGCCATGCTCGCCATCTTTGACACTCAGGTACTATCAATTTTCCGCAGACAAAAAGAGATCGGAACCTATATAGCCCTGGGCATGACTCGCTTCCAGGTGGTCGGACTATTCACAATTGAAGGATCGCTTAATTCGGTACTTGCAGCCATTCTTGCTGCCATATACGGAATACCATTGCTGGCATTGCAGGCAAGCAAGGGGATGTCATTCCCCGGAGGGAGTAAGGATTTCGGAATTGTAATGGCCGATAAAATTTATCCAAGCTACAGTCTGGAACTGATTGGCATAACTATCCTGTTCATCATGATTACGACCACTATTGTCAGTTATCTGCCATCGAGAAGAATTGCGAAAATGAATCCAACAGAAGCATTAAGGGGGAAACTGCAATGATCAGATTTCTGTTAAAAGGTATTTTGAGAGACAAACAGCGAAGTCTCCTCCCGGTTATTATTGTTTCCATAGGTACAATGCTTACCGTACTTCTTGTATGCTGGTTAAACGGTTTTCTCGGCGACAGTATTGAAATGAACGCCAGATTCGCCACAGGCCATATAAAAATAATGACAGCTGCCTACCAGAAAAATATCGACCAGGTACCCAACGATCTTGCCCTTTCGGGAGTCGATTCCCTTATGATGAAGCTCAGAAAGGAATTTCCTGATATGAAATGGGGAGAGAGAATTCATTTCGGAGGACTGATAGACGTTCCCGATAATAAGGGAGAAACACGTTCCCAGGGTCCTGCTATCGGTTTTGGTATTGACATGCTTTCAGGCGACAAGTCAGAGATTGAACGTTTCAATCTTGAAAAATCGATCTTTAGAGGGAAACTCCCTTCTCACAAAGGTGAGATCCTGATGAGTGAGGATTTTTCGAAAAAGCTCAAAATCAATCCGGGCGATACTGTTACCCTCATAGGTTCGACAATGAACGGCAGCATGGCACTGTATAATTACACTGTTTCCGGTACTATAGTATTCGGTGCAGAAGCGATGGATCACGGCTCTGTTATAGTGGATATGGCAGATGTTCGCGCTGCACTTGACATGGATAATGCAGCAGGCGAAATAGTCGGTTATCTTCCCGATATTTATTACAATGAAGAGAATGCGAACAAGGTAGTTGCCCGGTTTCAGGAAATATTTCCCCTCTCCGGGGGTGAATTTTCTCCTGTTATAATGACCCTTCGTCAGCAAAATTCGCTTGGGAACATGATTGACATGATCAAAAGCGTTGGAAGCTTAATGGTGTTTGTTTTTGTTTTGTCAATGTCGCTGGTTCTGTGGAATGCAGGTTTGTTGGGAGGGTTGAGACGATACTCTGAATTTGGGATCCGGCTGGCGATCGGCGAAGACTATTCGCACATTTATAAAACAATGATCTATGAATCGGTACTTATTGGGATCATCGGTTCTATCATTGGCACTGTTGTCGGGCTATTGGGTTCTCTCTATCTTCAGGAACACGGTCTCGATATCGGCTCAATGATGAAAGGTGCCGCCATTATGATGCCATCGGTTTTCCGTGCCCATATTACGACTAACGCATTTTATATAGGATTTATTCCCGGACTGTTTTCCACCGTTGCAGGGACAATGCTCTCCGGAATCGGAATTTACAAACGCAAAACAGCCCGGTTATTTAAAGAATTAGAAGCATGAGAAAAATTATTATTCCACTGTTACTGTTGTGTTTTTCATTAAATGCACAAAACCCTTCGGCAAAGGATATTCTTGATAAAATTGATAAAAACATGTCGTCGGAAAGCAGGATTTTTACATCGAAAATGGTGATTCACAACAAGCGAAATACCCGGACAGTTGAATCAAAATCGTGGAGCAAGGGTGAAAAGAAATCGTTTTCGGAGTACCTTTCCCCACCACGCGAGCAGGGAACCAAAATGCTTAAGCTTGATGATCAGTTATGGATCTTCTCCCCTTCCACCGACAGGATAATCCAGATCTCAGGACACATGCTAAGGCAGTCTGTAATGGGATCTGATCTCTCATACGAAGATATGATGGAAGATCCTCACCTGCTAAATCATTATACAGGTAAGATTGACGGCGAAGAAAAGCTGGGCGACAGAACATGCTGGATCATCTCGCTTACGGCTACCTCCGTTGATGTTGCATACCAGTCGCAGAAACTATGGGTGGATAAGGACCGGTACATTCCTTTGAAAAAGGAGCTATATGCAAAAAGCGGAATGCTTCTGAAGAGGATGGAGCTCTCGGATGTGATACAGATCCAGGGAAGATGGTTCCCGAAGAGGATATTGTTCAAGGATGTTCTGAAGGAAGGTGAGGGGACAGAATTCATTATTGGGGATATTCAGTTTAATGCTGAAATTCCTGAATACATTTTATCCAAGGCAAGTCTAAAGAAATAAGTGCCTGAAAAGTTGAAATCCATTAACCGCAAGGGGGTAAAAATCCTATCTGGCTGTATTGATAAGTGAATCGCTTATAATAACAGTTTTAAAAGAAACAGCGCTTGCTCCGAAATATCCTAATGCCCCATTACTTAGATTAGTATTCGGGTTAGCCGGAGTTGATCCGAAAAAGGGGTTGGTACGGATGAGATCTTCAAGAGTACGGTAATAACCATAAGTAAGTTTATCGAGCGAAAAAAGCTCAATAGTGCACCTGTCGCCTCGCTTTGGACGTGCGACCCTTAAGTCGGTTACCTCACCATTTGTGTACTGGTCATCATATAGGCGGAAATTTTCATTATTAATCGAATCATTTGTAATAACTTTTATCCTGTAAAAATTTTTCTCTACTGGATCTTTAAAAAAACAATGCAATTCAAATCTTGATTCGTCAGGATTACCGAAACCGAATCGTTGCTGGCTCTTTAATAAATGCAGTGAATCAATACGAACATGGCTAAACATTGTTGAAGTACCAGAATATTCCTCACTCTCCGACAGAACATTAATTGTATATGTTCTACCCGGTATTCCTTTTGTTTTGATAGTTTGATAATACCCTGGTTTTATTTCTTTCAATGTATCGATTGTGCCTGAATTGTCAGAAATAATTACCTGAGCTCCTGATACAGGGGGGAGTAACGGCTGATTAAAATAACTTCCCGACTTGCTCAGAGTAACCAAATAAGGCCCTGGATTGTCTGTAATCAGACCTTCAATAACTATCAGCGGCGCTGCAACATTAAGATCAACATTTATAACTTTCTGACAGCCGGCTAATATGAAACCTGTAAGAATTGATAAAATAATCTTAATTGAAGTTTTATATGTTATCATAGTTTTTAATTGCATCAGGGTCTCCTTTAGAATTTGAAATTATAGGTAACAGCCGGAACAAATCGGAACAGGGACAATTGAATTGCCTGCGTTTTTGTTGGATCTTTGGGATCGGGCTGAAAATTTATTGCATAAGCATTAGCTCTTGCGTACACATTGTAAATTGAAAAATTCCATTCACTTTCAAACTTGTTGGGTTTTTTCTTATGCAGTGTGAGTCCAACGTCGAGCCTGTGATAATCGGGCATTCGGTATCCGTTTCGTCCTGTATAATATGGGACAATATTCCCGTCAACATAATAACGTCCGCTTGGGAATGTAACCACATTGCCGCTGATATAGATCCATGTCGCCGAAAAAGTTACACGGGGACTTAATTCGTACATACCTACAATGGCTAAATTATTTGGCCGGTCCTGTTTTGCAAGAAATATATTACCATTGTTGATATCGTTGAACTGCCTCTTGGTCTTCGACAAGGTGTAGCTTACCCACCCTGTAAGTTTTCCGTATTTTTTTCTTACCAGGAATTCAGCGCCATATCCGAAACCTCTGCCAAATACCAGTTGTGATTCTACTTTATTATTAAGAATAAGATTGGATCCGTTCCTGTAATCTATCTGATTTTGAAGCGTTTTATAATAAAGCTCCACAGATGTTTCATACATATTATTTGAAAAATTCCTGAAATAACCAAGTGTGTACTGGTCCGCTATTTCGGGCAGGATATTAATATTGCTTGGAACCCACAGATCGAAAGGGGTGGTTGATGTAGTGTTCGATAATAAATGAATATATTGACGGGTTCTTGCATAGGATGCTTTAACCGAAACTGAGTCATTGATAACATAATTCAGAAGCAGCCGGGGCTCTAATCCTTTAAACGTGTTGAAAATTTTCCCTTTTTTAAATACGGCAGAATCTATAACATCCGATACCTGATCGTAAGTGTAAATGGTACCCGGACCTATTGAACTGAACATGGAATATCTCAACCCATAAGTGGCTTTAAAATGGTTTGTGATTGTTTGTTCATTTGAAATATAGAATGCATTTTCGAGAGCATATCTGTTATCCATTGATTTAACTCTGAAGAAGACAGTACTATCGACCTTGCTTGGAACGAAAGTATGATAAATGGAATTTAAACCAAACTTAATTGTATTGTTTGAATTTAAATAATAGTGAAGATCTTCTTTAAGGTTCCAGTCCTTTATTTCTGAAAGGACCTTCATTGTAAGGTTGCCAACTCCAACATTAAAATTATAGCTGTACCGGTTAAAGATCAATGAGGTATTTGAAAAAACCTTATCGGAAAATACATGGTTCCACCTTGTTGTTGCTGTAATGTTTCCCCAATTAAGGCCAAGGGAACCACCCAGATTGAAATTGTCGCGACCAAGATAAGCAGAAAAATACAGCCTGTCTTTCTCAGTAACCTGGTAATTGGCTTTCATATTCAGATCGTAGAAATACAGAGTTGTCTTACTTGCAGTTGAATCAGCGCCTTTTGAGGGAAGCAGTTTAAGGAACATATCGGCATAAGTTCTTCGTGCAGCAATCATGAAAGAACCTCTGTTTTTGAATAAAGGTCCCTCCACAGCCAGGTGTGAAGCAATTATTCCGACACCACCTGAGACATGAAATTCTTTATTATTGCCCTCATTCATTTTAATATCAACCACTGATGATAACCGTCCGCCATATTCAGCAGGAAAACCTCCTTTGTAGAGAGTAATATCCTTTATGGCGTCAGAGTTGAAAGTTGAAAAGAATCCAAGTAAATGAGAAGGGTTGTACACAGGTGCCTCATCAAGCAGAATAAGGTTCTGGTCAACCCCGCCTCCACGTACATAAAATCCTGCATTTCCTTCTCCTGCCGGAGTTATTCCCGGAAGCAGCTGAATGGTTTTAAGAATATCCTTTTCGCCGAGAATCACAGGAATAGTCTGAATTTCTTTTACATTTATTTTTGATATGAGTTCCCCGGAAACCACATTACTATTATTCCTGTCGCCTGTAATCGTCACCTCTTTTAATGCAATAGATTCCTCCTCCATGTCGACAGTAATCTTCACGTTTTCTTTTAGTTCCATCGAAAGGGCTTTTGTCTTGTACCCCAGGTACTGAACAATTATGGTATAATTGCCTATTGGAAGGGAAAGGGAAAAATATCCGTATGAGTTGGTAGAAATGCCAACCGTTGGATTCTCTTTTGGAAATATTACAGCACCGGTTAATGTCTCACCGTTCCTGGCATCCCTGACAAAACCACTTATAGTTACAGTTTTAACGGGGTCACTTTCCGCACGGAGAGGTTGTGTAATTATAGCTGAAAAGCTCAGAAACAGAAAACAAATTCTAAATATCATTCAAATTATTTATTACAGAATGTCTTACAAGTAACATCCTTTAATAATAATTGTTGTTTAGCGAATGTTAAATAAATATTAAAATGATCTTATAAACCGATGCAAAGCATTAATTTGCCCCCCCAAGGGGCAAAAATCTCTGCGGTTAACAGATTTCAGATTACCAGATCACCGGCCTCTGTTCAACAGTTCTGAAGAGCTTATCACCGGGTTTAACGTTTTCAAAGGCAGCATAGAACTCCGGCATATTATAAACAACACCATTAATCCTGACCTTTGCAGGTGAATGTTCGTCGGTTTTAACTCTTTTTCTTAACTCCTTATCACGCATATTGGTTCTCCAGATTTGTGCATAGGAAAGGAAGAAGCGCTGGTAATTGGTGAAGCCATCAATAGGTTTTGGGGCTTCTTTGCCTTCAAGAGTTAATTTATAAGCGTTATAAGCCACTGTTGCTCCTCCCAGATCAGCTATATTTTCACCGAGGGTAAGTTTTCCATTGACAAAAGTAGAATCCAGAACTTCATATTTGTTATACTGGTCAACAAGCATTGAGGTATGTTCTTCGAAAGCTTTTGAATCTTCTTTTGTCCACCAGTCGCGAAGGTTCCCATCCTTATCAAACTGCCTTCCCATGTTGTCGAATCCATGTGTCATTTCATGGCCAATAACCATACCGATTGCACCATAGTTTACAGCATCGTCGGCATCGAGATTAAAGAACGGAGGCTGAAGAATTCCTGCGGGAAATACAATTTCGTTCCTGTTAGGGCTATAATAGGCGTTTACAGTCTGGGGTGTCATTCCCCATTCAGTAGGATCGACCGGTTTTCCTACTTTATCCATTGAATATCTGAATTCAAAGTTTTGTGAACCAAGAAGGTTAAGAATATAAGGCTGGGAAGTAATGGTTAGTCCGGAATAATCTCTCCACTTATCGGGGTACCCGACCTTTACACCCATTTTATCAAGTTTGGCAATAGCTTCCTGCTTTGTCTGTGATCCCATCCAGGTGAGATTTTCAATCCTGACCTTGAGCGATTTTTTAAGGTTCATAACCAAATCAGTCATTTTCTGCTTGGCTACAGGCGGAAAATATTTTTGCACATATAACTGTCCGATACTTTCACCAAGTGAATAACTGGTTACATCCAGTACCAGCTTCCAGCGGGGTTCCATCTTCTCTTGTCCTGATAATGTCTTATTATAAAAGTCGAAATTCTGCTTCTGAAAATCAGAACTCAGATAAGCAGCTGAATAATTAATCAATGCCCAGCGTAAAAAGGTTTTCCAGTCTGCAACAGGAACAGTCTTCATCATGCTGCTGAGCTCAACAAAGAAAGGTGGCTGGTATACATTAATCTCCGAGATAGCCGGATACCCAACCTGAGTGAAATATGATTTCCAGTTCAATTCGGGTGCCATTTTTGTCAGTCCATCTACATTTACTTTATTATAGGTCTTCTGTGGATCCTGGTTCTCAACATTTGTAAAGGAAGCTTTTGCCAGCCGGGTTTCGAGCTTCATAATTGTTTCAGCATTCTTCTTAGCAACATCAGGCTCGTCCTTCATTAATACAAACATCTTTGCAACATGAAGCAGGTATTCTTCCCTTATTTTTTTTGTTACCTCATCGCTGTTGAAGTAATAGTCTCTTTCGGGAAGCCCTAATCCTGCCTGGTAACAACCTGCAATAACGCTTGTGCTGTTTTTAGAATCGAGATTTGAAAACAAAGCAAAAAAGGAGGTTATCTGATATGACTGAAAATAAGCTGCTACTGCCTGAACATCAGCAATACTTTTTATCGATTCAATTTTTTCAAAAAGCGCTTTCAGAGGAGTTATCCCTTGTTTTTCAATAGACGTTGTATCCATCCCTGAATTATAGAATTTACCTATCTTATCCGCTATGCTTCCGGGTGCAGCATCTTTTGAGGCAGCCGCCTCTTCAATTATTTCCCTGATATCGTGCCTGTTTTTTTCAAAAAGTTCATCAAACGTGTCGCGGGAATTCTTGTCGGCCGGGATTGGGTTATTTTTCAGCCATGTGCCATTTGCATAATCAAAGAAATCATCGCCAGGTTTAATGGCGCTATTCATGTTCTTAATATCAAATGGAGGATATTTATTTACCATTTCTGCGTTTTTTTTAACGTTACCTGTACATCCCCCTAGAAGAACGAGAGAAAGAAATCCAATAACTATTGTTTTCATGATTAATAATTTAAGGCGTACGGTATACTGCATCCATCTTCGCCAAGGCTTCGGTGGACAAAGTACAGCGT
This sequence comes from Bacteroidota bacterium, assembly GCA_025350595.1. Classification (GTDB taxonomy): domain Bacteria; phylum Bacteroidota; class Bacteroidia; order Bacteroidales; family VadinHA17; genus LD21. Next base: position 6,658 of record JANXXP010000349.1, on the reverse strand, counting down.
ACGGGGTTTTATATAATAGAACAATAAATAAAATATAATGTTTGGGATTACCTCTATAAATTCAATTTGACATTTAACCAAGAACAATTTTTATCTTATGCTCTTTCCCGTCACCAAAAACAGGAACAATATTCGATTTCTGATGTTTTCCATCTACTTCTACCTCACTTACACCTTTCGATTTGCCACTAGGATTTATAACTTCGATGTGGTAAATATCTCCCCTGAATTTCCGGGTTGCTTTAAAGCCTTTCCAGCTGCCTGGAATGCATGGATCGATAAGCAGACCATCATAATCAGGACGAATTCCAAGAATGTACTGGGAGATGGCATAAAAATTCCAGGAAGCGGTACCTGTCAGCCAGGAGTTTTTGGCTTCACCTGGCTTAAACGCGTCTTTGCCGGCAACCATCTGGGAATAAACATAAGGTTCTGTTTTATGCAGATCACTTATTTCTTCGAGATAGGATGGACAAATTTTCTGGTAATAATCCCAGGCTCTTTCCCCGTTGCCAACAACAGTTTCACCAATCATAATCCAGGGATTATTATGGCAGAATACTCCGGCATTTTCTTTATAACCAGGAGGGTACGATGATATTTCACCATATTCAATGTAATACTTTGTGAATGCGGGGTTATTGAGGACTATCCCGTACTTGCAATCGAGCCTCTCTTTTACAGCATCCAGCGCTTTTGTGCAAAGACCTTCTTCTTTACCTATTCCGGCCATTGTGCACCAGCCATTCGATTCTATAAATATTTTAGCTTCATCGTTTTCGTTACTGCCTATTTTGCGTCCATAGTAATCATATGCCCTGATAAACCATTCCCCATCCCATCCATGTTTCTTAATTGCCTCTTCCATGACTGAAACAAGCTTCTGAGCACGTGCTGCCTCGTCATTCTTACCAAGTTTCTTACAAAGATCTGCATAGTCTCTTCCATATACCACAAACAGTCCGGCTATCATTAAAGATTCCGCTTTCGAGCCTTCTGTCTTATTCTCAGTTGTCTGAAACGATTCGTTAGGATCGTTTGAGAAACAGTTCAGGTTCAGACAATCATTCCAGTCGGCACGGCCAATAAGCGGTAGGCCATGCGGGCCAAGATTATTTGTAACATGATCAAATGAAACTGTAAGGTGGTCAAATAAAGAACGGGCAACTGACATATCGTTGTCGAACGGAACCATTTCATTCAGAATAGCAAAATCGCCTGTCTCCTTCAGATAGCTGACTGTGCCCAGAATGAGCCACAAAGGATCGTCGTTAAAACCACCGCCAATATCATTATTGCCTCGTTTATTGAGTGGCTGATACTGATGATAACATCCCCCGTCCTGGAACTGAGTGGAAGCTATATCAATGATCCTCTCACGTGCCCTTTCCGGGATCTGATGAACAAAGCCGATCAGATCCTGATTCGAGTCGCGGAATCCCATTCCCCTGCCAATACCCGATTCGAAGAAAGATGTTGAACGTGAAAAACAAAAGGTTATCATGCACTGATACTGGTTCCAGATGTTTACCATACGATCGAGTTTGTCATCTCCTGAATCAACAGTATAAATGCTCAATAAATTGTCCCAGTATTTTTGCAATTCAGAAAAAGCAGCATCAACCTTGGCTGCAGTATCAAACTTTGCAATAGTCTCCTTTGCTTTTTTCTTGTTGATAATATTTTTGGACTCCCATTTTTCATCCACTTTATTTTCAACATACCCCAGAACAAAGACGAAGTCTTTTGATTCGCCTGGCTTCAGTTCTACTTCGAGGTAATGAGATGCGATTGGCGACCAGCCATGAGCTTCTGTATTACGGGCTTCCCCTTCAGTGACCACCTGCGGTTCATCAAAACCATTGTATAATCCGAAAAACGACTCGCGGTCAGTATCAAAGCCCTTAACCGGGACATTAACTGAATAATAGGCAAAATGATCGCGCCTTTCCTTATATTCTGTTTTATGGTAAATAACTGATCCCTGAATCTCAACTTCGCCGGTAGAGAAATTCCTCTGAAAGTTCTCCATATCGGAGGCAGCGTTCCACAGGCACCATTCCAAAAATGAAAAAATCTTAAGCTTTTTTGTCTCCTTTGAATTATTGGAAAGAGTTAGTTTTTGAACTTCAGCCCAAGTTTTTAAAGGCACAAAGTAAAGAACGTTTGCAGTAATCCCGTTTTTTTCACCCTTAATATTGGTATAGTTCATCCCATGCCGGCATTCATATTTATCCAGCTCTGTTTTGCAGGGCTTCCATCCAGGGGACCAGATGCTGTCACCATCTTTGATATAGAAATATTTTCCTCCACTGTCCATTGGCACATTGTTGTACCTGTAACGAGTGATACGGCGGAATTTGGCATCTTTATAAAAGGAGTATCCACCGCCGGTATTTGATATGAGCGAGAAAAAATCTTCATTTCCGAGGTAATTGATCCACGGCCATGGAGTACGTGGGTTTGTTATTACATACTCCCTTTTCTGATCGTCGAAATGTCCAAATTTCATATTCTGTATTTGATTAATAGATTAACATAATTATGCAAGTTCCTTTGATCTTCTGTTGTTCAATTCAAGGGTGATTTCATTCATTTTCTTTTGATTTAACGGGTATAGAGTCATTATCCCCGCTGCGATCAGAGTAATGATTGTGGGAATCCAGCTCATTAACATTACGATTCCCGGGATTGCTCCCTGAATAGACACCTCATCCTGACCGTTATAATGGAATGCAGCCAGAACAAATCCGATAATTGCACCGGCTATGCCTCCTCCGAATTTAGTTGCAAAAGAACCTGCTGAGTATACGAGTCCTGTTGCCCTGCGACCGTTTTTAAATTCTGAATAATCTGCAGCATCGCCAAGCATTGCGAAGAACAGAGTCGGGAATATTGCAGCTGCAAACTCAGAGATTATCCCTATTACGAAAATGCCGGTGATATTACCAGGACCGCAAAATACAAGGGTTGCATTTACGGCTCCTGAGAAAAGAAGGGCATAAATAAACAGATTCCGTTTACCGAATCTCTTTCCAAGCGGAGAGGTTATCATTGCACCGGCAATGGAAGCCAGCATTAATCCGATCATAAAAGAAGCTGCAAGAAGCTGGTTATGCAGATAATGTGAGAAATAAATTACCACAATACCCTGTTTGATAGAGTTGTAAACATTGAAGAGCATTCCTATAACAAGAAGTACTATCCATGGCCTGTTTCTTATAAGATCTTTCAGGTCTTTGCCCAGATTTGTCTGTTGCTCTTTAGGAGGTTTGACCCGTTCCTTTGTGGCTGCAAAAGTCACCATAAGGAAGAGAGCAAGGAAAACAGACAAAAGATAAATGGCATTACTATAGCCTCTTTTCTGGTCAACAATTGTAATTTTTTTGTCAACAAGGTTTTCTTCACCGGCTACGATAAAGGAGTATTCCTTTTTCGCTTCCATAGAAAAACTTTTACCCTGGGTCGGGACATTAAGACTATCTGCCTTAGCAGTATTTGCCCATGTAAACAGGGCAATTCCGTCTTTGGTTTTGATATTTACATTTTTAACATCGTGACTGGTTGATACGGTCACCTCATATTTTTTTGAATCAATTTTTTCAACAGCAATTGAAGGGTTGATATTACCGAACTGGGCAACCAGGAAGAGCAAAGCTCCCTGAACAAGCATGCCTCCTGTAAATGCACCAACCATGCGATATGAACCAAGACTTGTACGTTCCTTATCGTCGCCTGTCATTACAGCCATCAATGCACCGTAGGGGATGTTATTCGCTGTATACACAAGAAAGAATATCAGATAGGTAGCATATGCATAAACTATTTTTCCTGTCGGGCCTAAGTTTGGTGTGGTAAATAACATCGATAAGGTTATCCCCAGAGGAATAGCTGTCCAAAGAATCCATGGACGAAATTTGCCATATTTTGAATTCGTCCTGTCGCATAGAATACCCATTAAGATATCGATAATACCGTCGCTGAAACGGGCAATAAGCATCAATAAGCCTACGGCAGCAGGATTAATTCCATAAACATCAGTGTAAAAGATGAAGAGGAAAGTGGCGACACCTCGCCATGCAATATTCGCTGCACCATCACCGAGTGCATAACCGATTTTTTCTTTTAGGGCTAATTTCTCCACTGGTTTAAATTTTTGTTACTAAAGTAAATGAAAATTTTCAGGAACGAACTACTTGTAATACAAACTTGCATATCTAATTTGCAATTTGTTCAGACAAGGTAGTACCGGGAAATAAAAAACATCCACCCGGGATTTAACCCTGATGGATGTTCTGTTTATTACTTTTAACCTTATACTTAAAATCTATTTTTTTCCTTTAATAAGAGGAATAAGTTCTTCTCCCTTCAATTTAAAGGTTGCTGGTTCTTCAGGTTGAATCATATAAATGGTAGTTCCTGGTTGAAGTCCTTGCTGGACAATGCTAAACTTCTCGTTCGCTTCACCCAGAACAACAATTTGTTTTGTTTTGCTTTTTTCATAAACAAACGGGATACTGTCCATTCCGGTCTGAATACATTCTGTAGGGATGAAAACCGCATCGTTAAAGGTTTTAATAATTATTTTATTCCCTGTTGTCATTGATGGCCTCAGGTCCGGATCTGATCCATCCACTTTGATCTGCACCTCAAACATTTTTGAGTCGGAATTGGGAAGCTGTTCCCCGATATTTGCAATGAACGATACTTTCCCTGAATAAGCTTTTGCAGGAAAAGCATCTACCTTAATTATAACATTCTGACCTAACTGGACTTTACTTATTTCAATTTCGTTAACATATATTTTGGAAATCATGGATGAAAGATCAGGAAGTGTTGCAATTACCAGATCGAAAGGATTGACATTTGATCCTACTTTTCTTTTGGTTCCTTTCCTTTCTTTTTTATAAATAACCATTCCTGCAGTGGGTGCGGTTATTGTAAACTTTGACAGGAAGTCTTGCAGATCGTTCACCAGTCTTGTTTGTCGGGTAAAATGCATTTTCAGATGGTTAACCTCTGCAAGAGATTGTTCCTTACTGAGAGAATAACTCCGTTTCTTCTGTTCAAGAGTACGTTTCGCCTGATCCAGGGCAACAACTGCTTTACGTATTGTTGCGGGTGGCTCAAATTTTGACTGATCGAGGGTAATTTGTGCCTCTTCAACCACATACTTCTGATTCTTGATATCATCTCTCGAATTTGTTAGCACAACTGCCGTATCAAGAAGTTTCATTTCATAATCAGTCTGCTGGGTTTTAAGATTATCCATCTCATCTTTCATTGTGTTGTTATAAGATGATCTGTCGAGTTGGGCAATATAATCCCCGGCTTTAACGATTGTACCTTCAGGCACCATGTCCTGTATTTTCAGATCCATTGCATGCATGTCTCCGCCCCTCATGCCACCACCACCACCACCACGGCCCTGATTACCACCGCCCTGGTTGTTGTTGCTTTGTCCAATCTCAGGACCTTTTATGTCAGTTGATTTTTCTGCTACTAATTCACCTGAATTTGTTACTGATATTTCAAAAGGACCTTTTTTGACCTCTGCAAATGAACTGACTACCTTATTTTTTGATGTCATCCGGTTAAAGGCAATCAAACCAATGATTGCCAGCAGCACACCTGCTGTAATAAATATTTTTTTCATCATAGTTAATTTATCTTTCAATTACTAAATCATTAGACCATCAAAGTCATTAAAATATTTCAGGGAAGAGTCGATTTTTCTGATTATAGATCTTTAAGCATCCAGATATTACAGCCAAAGTGACCGGAGTTACCAAGAGGTGTTGATATATGTTTAAACCAGATCCTCTCATAAAGGCTTATAGCTTTACTAAGTTCAGGTAGCGATTCAAGATATAACTGTTTGTAACCAAGCCCTTTAGCCGAGACAATGGTTTTATCCACCAGTTGCCAGCCTGTTCCCTTTCCTCTTTGTGTTGCAGAAAGGTATAGCTTAACAAGTTCTGCACAACCCTCCGGAAGCCCCGGTGTAGGAAAAAGTCCGCAGCCGCCAATTATTATACCGTCTTCCTCAGCTATCCGGTATTCAGAACCGGGAGTACTGAATAGCTTAAACAGGTTGTCGGTGGTTGGATCGAAATAAACAGTTCCGGGTCTGTCGATTTTAAACTCCCTGAAAACTTTCCGGATAAGTTCAGCAATCTCTTTATTATCCTTTTCTTCTATCGTTCTGAATGTGATACCCATTTCCTTTTCTTAAAGCGAGAACCAGTAATTCAATTTAATAAGAAAAACATTATTCGGGAAGACCTTGCTTAACTGCTTGTAGGAATCCCCTACCGAAGCTTTTGAAAAACCTGTGGTCCCGGTTCTTTCGCTCGACCAGACAAGATAAATAAAGGATCCCAGCCTGTATTCCCATTTTGCTACCAGATTAGAACGGAACTCATGAAAATTAAAATCAGGATTATCAATAGAATAATCAGCTCTTGTTCCATTACTGTAATCGTACAACTGATAACTTCCTCCTGAAATAACCGGATCCTGATATAGCTCAAACCTGTCATTATAAAGTTTTGCCTGAGCATTTGTGACGTGCTTAAACTCTGAATAACTTCCGCGTGAGACAAACGGGCTTCCATAATATTGAATTGAAAATTCAGGGGTAAGATTCAGATCAACT
>JANXXP010000263.1 GCA_025350595.1 Bacteroidota bacterium | reverse complement strand
TACTTCCCTTATCAGTAAACTTGACGGCATTATTTAAAAGATGAGATATAATTTTCCGAAATATTTCCGGATCTGAATTGAATAATAGAGTGTCCGCCTGTTCTGGAATCTCCAGGAAGAGTTCTAACTTCTTTAAAATACAAGTTTCCTGATATACACTGTAAATTTTCCTGAGTATCTGCGCCGGAATAATATCCTTTTTATCTACTAACATATTTTTGGATGTCAATAGCGATATGTCCATATAGTTTGTAATAGTATTCAGAAGACGGTTGCTGCTTTCATTAAGCATAGAAAGAGAATCCTTTTTCTCTTCTTCAGACAAAGTTGCCTGGGTTAGTATTTCAGAAAAACCCAGGATTCCGTTAAGTGGAGTACGAACTTCATGAGAAATATTATTTAAAAATGATGTTTTCAGCTTATCGCTAGCTTCTGCCTTTTCTTTTGCAAGTTTCATTAGTTCAGAAGCCCTTATTTGCTCGGTAATATCTTCTTTGGTCCCAAGGTAATGCGTTATTTCATTATTTTCGTTTTTAATCGGTGAGATTAATGCACTCTCCCAGTATAAATCACCGTTTTTCTTTTTGTTATGAAACTTACCTTTCCAGGCCTTCCCTTCTTTGATGTTATTCCAAAGGATTTTATATTCTTCTTTTGATTTTTCTCCAGAACTCATAATGCTGGGATTTTTACCTATAAGTTCATTCTTGGAATAACCGGTAAGCTCGCACAATTTCGGATTCACGTATTCAATATTTCCTTCAATGTCGGTAATTACTATTGAAGCCGGACTTTGTTCAACGGACATTGAAAGTTTGCGGAGTTCCATTTCCTTGTTCATCTTATCAGAAATATCACGAAGAAGACCCAATACCCCTTTCTTTTCATTTCCCATATTAAAAACGGACCCTGTGAGCTCTGCATAAAAATGTTTCCCATCTTTACGTTTAAAGATCAGGGATACAGTATTATTCAGGTTAATAGAATTTAGAGCATTGTTGAAAAGTTTCATCGCTTTCTCAAATTCTCCATCTGCAAGAAATTCGCCAAAAAATTTACCGGTAAATTCTTCTTCTGAATATCCTATATTTGCAGATGAAGGAGAAACATATTGTACTATCCCATTTGTATCTGTTATGAAAATGATATCAGAAAGATTTTCGGCAATAGATCTGAATTTTTCCTCACTAAGTTTTAATGATTCTTCTGCTTTACTCCTAATGGTAACATCTCTGAATGACCAAACCCTTCCTACTATTGTATTTTCCAATTTCTGCGGTTGTGAATAACGTTCAAAGATTTGACCATTTTTGAATTCAATTTTATCTAAACTTGATTTTTCAGGATTAGCATAAAGTTCTTGAACCTTAGATAGAAACTCTTTTGGATCTTTCAGCGATTTTAGAATATGGTTAATAGCTTCATTATCATTGTGCTTACTAAGAGTCTTTGCTGGAATATCCCACATATCGGCAAATTTATTATTCCATTTTATGATTTTGCCTTTACCATCAACAATAAGAATTCCATCGGCTGTAGATTCGAGAGAAGCATTGAGAACGGAATATGATGATTTAAGTTCATCTTCAGTTTTTTTTCGTTCAGTTATGTCCAAAATCGAGAACGTTACACCTTTCGACAAATCATTTTGATCCAAAGGAGCAGAAGTTGAGATAATATTTAGAATTCTTCCGTCTTTGCACTTTAATCTTGTTTCTACTGAACCAATTCCCTTTTTTGCGATCTGATCATATTTTATAGCTCCGGCAGCCTCAAATTCTTCTTTTGAAGGATACAGCATAGATGAACATTTGCCTATTATCTCATTTCGCTTATAACCAGTCATCTTGCTGAAAGTTTCGTTTACTTCAACATAGGTTCTGTTTACAACTAATCCAATACCAACCGGAGCCGTTTTAAAAATACTTTGGGTTTTTTCTTCGCTTTCTCTTAATAATAACTCGGAAGCTCTCTTTTCTTTTCTGATATCTGCCTGTTCCATGGCCTCATTAACAGCAAAAGGAAGCCTGGTAAGGTGCTCCTTAATAACATAGTCATTAGCCCCGGCCTTTATACATTCAACTGCAGTCTCCTCATTAATTGAACCTGTGCAGAGAATAAATGGTATTTCAGGATCGAATTCTTTTGCAACTTTAAGAGCCTGCATGCCATTAAATGCGGGCATCATGTAATCAGATATAATCAGGTCGGGACTGAAGGCTTTAAGCGCTCTAATCATATCTACACGAGAGCAAACAATAGAGTGTTTAAACTCTAATTTTTCCTTTTTAAGCTCCAGAACAGCCAGTTCAACGTCAGTAGGATTATCCTCAACAAAGAGGATTTTTAATTGATTCTTATTAGTCATCTGATTATCTTTATAAATTCAGAGCAGCAAATGATATAATTAAGCAGATACAACTGGTACAGAAAAGAAGAAAGTACTCCCTTTTCCCACTTCACTCTCAGCCCATATTTTACCCCCATTCTTTCCAACAAATTCTTTACAAAGCAACAATCCCAAACCGCTACTTGGTTCTCCTTCTGTACCTTTCCTATTAGTTTTTTCATTAAGTAAGAACAATTTACTTAGTAGTAAACGATCCATCCCGATTCCGGTATCACTAATTTTTATTTCAATCAAATTATTTTGGTTTTCATACGCAGATAAACAAATTTTTCCTTCAACAGAAGTAAATTTCACAGCGTTTGAAACAAGGTTTCGTAGAACAGTTTCAAACATATGTTTATCGAAAAAAGCACTCAGATTTTCTGGAACGGAAATGTTTATCTCAATTTTCTTCTTTCGTGCTGATGCAGAAACGGCCTCAATACCCTCCTCAATTGTATTTTTTAAATTGAATACCAATGGATTGAATTCCACAGCACCACGTTTTAAACGGGACCATTCAAGGAGATTTTCAAGGAGTCTGTATAGATTTGAAGCGTCTTTTCGCATACTTGTTGTTAACTCTTTTATTTCAACTGTGGTCATAGTGTCTATCTCCTCAGCAAACATTTGAGTAACTCCAACAAAGGAGCCTAATGGTCCACGCAGATCATGTGCAATAATAGAAAAGAATTTATCTTTCTCTTCATTAATTGTTTGAAGGAGAATGTTTTTAAGTTGGATTGATTCTACATCTTTTTTATGCTCGATTGCTATTGCAATTTGATTTCCAATAGAACTAAGGAAAGTTAAATCTTTTTCTGTATAGGTATCTACATTTTCATAATGTTGAAGAACTAATACACCTATCACCCTTGAAGAAGTTTTCAGTGGTATTCCGATCCATGAAGGTGAAGGGGATCCTACCAGTTCTACTTCATTTTGTTCTTTTAGATGATTGAAAATTTCATGTGTTAAAAGTAAAGGTTTAACCGTTCTAAAAACATAAGCGGTACAACTCTTCGCCATCGAAGATGCCAAGGGTTTTGGATCTAATTTATCAACAAAATATGGGAA
>JANXXP010000240.1 GCA_025350595.1 Bacteroidota bacterium | reverse complement strand
TGGATAACAATATTGAAGACAGCCTCCACTCAATTCTGGAAATATGCAAAGAAGAAGGGGTGATTTAAAGACAAGAGATGTTAGCCTGAATAATTCATAAAAAGAAGAAAAGCTCATGGAATGTAAAGATAAATGACTATCTTACAGCATCTTAAAACCGTATTCCTATGAGCTTTTCAGAAAATAAAATTACCGAAAATACCCTTGACATCCAAACAAAAGATGCAATTTGCCAGGGAAAACTTTTTGATTTACAACCTATTGAAAACAAGCGTATTGAGGTTAGTTTTACGGCTTCAGATATTTCTTCGGACGGCGGTTTGCTTTTAGTTAAGAATATCGAGAGCCAGACAGGCATTATCAAGGCCCTGGCTAAGTGCATTGGGGACACGCGTCATCAAAGTTATGTGGATCACTCTTTGGAAGAAATAGCAGCGCAGCGTGTTTATCAAATTCTGGCCGGATATGAAGATGCCAACGATTGCAATACATTGCGCAATGATACCATTTTGAAAATGAGTGTTGGCCGTTTGCCCGTCACAGGCAACCCATTGGCATCTCAATCAACCATGACCCGCTTTGAGAACACCCCCAGGGCCAGTGAACTATACAACATTGCCTATGTTTTTGCTAATAACTTTATTGAATCCTACCTTTCGGAACCACCTGTGATTATTATCGATTGCGATGATACCAACAGCGATACCCACGGGGGTCAGCAATTAACCCTGTTCAATAACTACTATGGAGAGTATTGCTACATGCCCCTTCACATTTATGAAGGCTTGTCGGGAAAGCTGATCACTACCATCCTTAAACCGGGCAGGCGCAGCAAAAGTGCCAATGTTTACGGGATACTCAAAAGACTTATCGCACATTTGCGTAAATCATGGAAAAACACGGTGTTCATTGTCCGGGGCGACAGCCATTTTTGCAGCAAAGAACTGATGGACTGGAGCGTGAACCAGCCAAAGGTTCGTTTTATAACCGGACAGGCTGGAAACAGTGTATTGAATTCAAGGATTGAATATCTTGTTAAAAGTTGCGAAAATGAATTCAACCGTTATGGTAAACCAATCAAACGGTATCACTCTTTTGTTTACCAAGCCGGAAGCTGGGAAAACCAACAGCGCGTGATTGCTAAAATTGAAGTGACACATAAAGGGACCAATACCCGTTTTATTGTCACCGACCTGTGGGAATACCGGGCCAAGGCTCTTTACGAAAAAGGATACTGTGGGCGTGGCAGGATGGAACTCAATATTAAGGATCACAAAACCTACCTGCACTCCGGTCGTATGTCATGCCATAGCTTTTATGCCAACCAGTTCAGGTTATTTTTACATTCTGCCGCATATGTATTGATGCATTCATTAGAGGAAAATATGCTTAAAAAAAAGGGATTGGCAGCCGTTACAATGAAAACATTGCGTGAAAGGTTTATTAAAATTGCTGCCCAGGTCAGGGAACTGAAGACAAAAATAAAGGTGGAATTTCCGGCTTCATGCCCGCAAACTGAACTGCTTGAAAATTACTTCCTGGAAATCGGGCAACTACGGCGATAAAGATACCTAAATTAAACCTAATTATTAGATAATAAGTGACTTGCAAGATGCAGGATGGAAATGCTTTGCTTTAGAATGAAAAAATCGCAATTTTTAGGTGGAAAATGCTCAGCCAAACCACCACCATGCCCTATTGGAAATACAAAAAGTGAATAATTCTTCACTATATCATGCAATTTTTCTAATTGTCAAACATATTAAATCCCCAAATTCACTATTTTGCAGTTTATGAATTATTCAGGCTAAGGATTCGGGATTGGTGACATTGACTTTTAATCCAAAAAAAACTTCAAAATACCTCAGATTTTTATTCTATTTGTTTTGCTAAAGAAAAAAGTAGTTCTATATTTGCACGCACATTCACAAAGGCAGAATGGGTGGTGAATTTTGAAAAGGATTACTACTAAAAACTGAAATTCTGGATTAAATTTAATTCTGTTACAATACCAGGGAGAGGTGGGTGAGTGGCTGAAACCACCGGTTTGCTAAACCGACGTACGGGTCATTCTGTACCGGGGGTTCGAATCCCCCCCTCTCCGCACAATATAATTGTTTTCGGGGTATAGCGCAGTCCGGTTAGCGCACCTGGTTTGGGACCAGGGGGTCGCAGGTTCGAATCCTGCTACCCCGACTTTTTTAAAAAACCCGGAATAGGTCCCGTAGCTCAGTGGATAGAGCAACAGCCTTCTAAGCTGTGGG
>JANXXP010000151.1 GCA_025350595.1 Bacteroidota bacterium | reverse complement strand
GCTTTTCTTGCATTATCACTAACGCCTATGGTATCTGCTAAAATGCTACGTCGCGAAGCACAACACAGCTGGTTTTACCGAAAAACAGAAAAGTTTTTTATTAAATTGAATGATGGCTACAAAAGTATGCTCGAAACATTTCTCAGGAATCGTCGGGTTACTTTCCTTATTCTTATTGTCGCGTTTGGGTTGATTATCTTTCTCTGGAAATCTATTCCGGCAGAGATGGCTCCTCTTGAAGATAGATCTCAGGTCTCAATCAATACTACTGCCCAGGAAGGATCTACTTATGAGTTCAATCTCGACTATATAGATGATGTTGCTAAAACTATTAACGAACTTGTCCCGGAATCCGATCGTGACGCTGTAATATCAATGGTAAGAGGTGGAGGAGGAAGTGCGAGGGTTATTTTGGTAAATCCAAAAGAAAGGAAACAAACACAGCAGCAGATTGCTGATCAATTGAGTGCAGCACTGAAAAAAAAGACTAAAGCACGATCAATGGTTATGCAACAGTCAACTTTTGGTGGCAGAAGGGCAGGTATGCCAATTCAATACGTACTTCAGGCGACAAGTATCGATAAGCTCAGAAAAGTTCTTCCGGCTTATATGGCAAAAGTCCAGGATGATCCTATGTTCCAGATGGCTGATGTAAACCTGAAATTTACAAAACCTGAACTAAGAATTCACATCGACAGGGAAAAAGCCAGCGCTCTTGGAGTTTCAACACAGAATATTGGACAGACACTTCAGCTTGCGCTTAGCGGACAACGATTTGGGTACTTCTTCATGAATGGAAAACAATATCAGATATTAGGAGACCTTGCCAGGAGTGATAGAAATAAGCCATTAGATTTAAAATCACTATATGTCAGGAATAATTATGGTAATATGATCCAGTTTGACAATCTGGTTACTCTTACCGAAGAAACAGCTCCACCGCAGCTTAACAGATATAACAGGTTCGTATCAGCTACAATTTCAGCTGGTTTGGCTAAGGGCAAGACAATTAGCCAGGGTCTTGACGAGATGGATAAAATTTCCAAAGAAGTTCTTGATGAAACATTCAGGACAGCACTTGCCGGAGACTCAAAAGATTTTAAAGAAAGTTCATCAAGTCTGATGTTTGCTTTTGCTCTGGCCATAGTATTGATTTTCCTCGTTTTAGCGGCCCAGTTTGAGAGTTTTAAAGATCCCTTCATAGTCATGATGACTGTTCCTCTTGCTCTTACAGGTGCATTATTGTTCATGTGGTATTTTAATGTGACAATGAATATTTTTAGTCAGATCGGGCTAATAATGCTCATTGGTCTTGTAACTAAAAACGGAATTTTGATCGTGGAGTTTGCAAACCAGAGGAAAGAGCAGGGAATGTCTAAAATTGATGCAATAAAGGATGCAGCAGCATCCAGATTCAGGCCAATTCTTATGACTAGTCTGGCTACAATATTAGGAATTATGCCACTTGCACTTGGCTTAGGCGAAGGTGCTCAGAGCAGAGTAGCAATGGGTATCGCAGTAGTAGGAGGAATGGTCTTTTCAACATTCCTGACACTCTTTGTTGTACCTGCAATTTATTCATACATATCAAGCGAAACAAAAAAGTCTGAAAATGAAATTGAAGTTCCTGTATCCTAGTATATTTATTATTTCTGTTTTAGTTCCGGTTAAAGCTCAGACAGTTTATAGTCTGAAAGATTGTATAAGTATTGGTCTTGAAAAAAACTTTTCAATACTTGTTGCCCGTAACAGTGAAACTATTTCCGCCAATAATTTCACTCTTGGAAATGCAGGTTACTTACCTACGATAGCAATTGCCAGCCGTTATAGTGGTACCCTAAACAATTCAACACAAAACATGACTGATGGCAGTAATACCACAACAAATGGAATAAACAGCACTACTGCCAATGCAGGAGCGACTTTAGGCTGGACAATTTTCAGTGGCTTCAACATTCAGACTACTTATAAAAAGCTGAATGAATTAAAACAATTGGGAGCTCTGAATACTCAATTAACTGTTGAAAATTATCTGGCAGATATTATTTCGGGTTATTACAACTATATCCAGCAGATGCAGATGCTGCATAATATGCAATATGCAGTCGCGCTTTCGAAGGAACGTCTCAGGATTGATGAGGACAGGTATCAGCTGGGCTCAAGTTCTAAACTTCAGGTGCTTCAATCGAGAGTTTATCTTAATGCCGATAGTTCAAGACTCTCAAAGCAGTTTGAAGTTGTAAGAGCGTCTCAGATAAGACTAAATGAGCTTATGGCTTCCGCAGATATGGGGGCTAAGTTTGTTTCAAAAGACACCTCAATTGAAGTCAACCCACAGTTTCTGTATGAAAAGCTTCTGGATGAGACCCTGACAGGAAATACGAGTTTGCTTATTGCATCAAAAAACAAAACTCTGTCAGAATATGATTATAAACTAGTTGTTTCGAGATCCTATCCATATCTTAATCTGTCAACAGGTTACAGTTATAATCTTAATACCTACTCAACAGGAGCAACCAAAAATCAGATTACCAATGGCATGAATTACGGTTTAACTCTTGGCGTAAATATATTCGATGGATTTAATCAGCGGAGAAGTATTACCAATTCAAATATTGAGCTTAAAAATAAGGAATTAAGGTATCAGGAGATTGAACAGGGAGTTAAGGCTGATCTTATTACGATTTATAGTGCATACAGTAACAATCTAAGACTTATTAACCTGGAGCAACAAAACCTTCAGACAGCAACTGAAAACCTTACAATAGCCTTGGAAAGATATAAACTTGGCAGCCTTTCAGGAATAGATCTTCGTGAAGTTCAAAAGAGTCTGCTTGATGCTAAGGAAAGTTTATTGTCAATTCAATATCAGACCAAACTGGCAGAGATATCTCTTGAATTGATATCTGGGAAGATTATGAGTTATTATAAGTAACTTGTTGGTGCAAGGTGCAAGGTGCATGTTGCCTGGTAAATAATAAAAATCACTCCAACCAACTTGGGTAATCCTCAGATTATTGTAAATTTGAGCTCTTAATTAATTATTATGCAAAAACAGACAGAGCTCATCACAAATAAAGATGGTAGTATATTTCATCTTAACCTACTTCCGGAAGATATATCACATAAAATTATTATTGTTGGTGATCCAGGAAGAGTAGAAATGCTGGGCTCCTTAATGCAGGAAATAAGAGTCAAAAAAGCGAACAGGGAGTTTCACACCATAACCGGAACTTTTGAGAACACTGAAATAACTGTTATATCGTCCGGTATTGGAACAGACAATATTGATATACTTCTAAATGAACTTGATGCGCTTGTAAATATTGATCTTAAGACAGGAATCTGCAAGGAAGAGCCTGTTTCATTAACATTTATACGAATTGGAACATCGGGCGGATTACAGGCTGCAATTCCTGAGGGTACTTGTGTTCTTACTGAAACAGCTATTGGCTTTGATGGCCTTCTGCATTTTTACGAAGGTTATGACTGGATATTAGATACAGGATTGGCCGATGCTCTTGCAGAATTTATCGAATGGCCCGATCTGCTCTCCTACCCTTATGCGGTTAATGGAAATAAAGAACTTATTGAAATGTTTGCGGGAGAGAATTTCACAAAAGGAATCACAATTTCAACACCCGGTTTTTATGCCCCGCAGGGAAGACGACTCAGGCTTGAGACATTTGACAATGAAATCAATAACAAGTTAACTGAATTTTCTTACAGAGGACGTACAATAAGTAACTATGAAATGGAAAGTTCGGCTATTTATGGGCTATCTGCATTACTTGGACACAAAGCTTTGACTATCTGCCTCGTTATTGGAAACCGCGTTACAGGCAAATTTGTTCAGGACTATAAGCCATTAATGAGTGATTTGGCACTTAAAGTATTCAAACTTCTCTAATCAAATACATGGTTTGAATTCACATAGTCTTGTATATAATTCAATTTTAAATATATTTGTATAACAAACTTCAATTTAAAATATATGTCTGAAAACGCAACAAATAAAAATGCCAGCAATGATGAAATTGATCTTTTAGATCTCTTCAGGAGAATGGGAAGAACTATAAGCGAATGGCTTAATGCTTTAGGAAGAGCCTTCCTTATTTCAATTGTATTTCTTTTAAAAAGATGGATTCCACTTGGACTAAGTATAGCTTTAGGAGTTGGTGCTTCATATCTTCTTAAGTTTAGTTCTGATTCTTCTTTCAGTTCTGATCTGGTCTTAAGAAGTAATGTAGTTAGTAACTCGGACATGATATCTTACATCAACAGGTTGCATACTTATTGTACAGATGCGAATACTCTTGCCCTCTCAGATGCAATTTCCCTTCCTTCAAAACAGTTAAATAATATTATTGACATTAGTGCTTATTGGATAATAGATAAAGGAAGAGATGGCATCCCTGATTATGTTGACTATGCTAATAAGGCAAGTGTTACTGACACTGTAAATGTAAGAATGCAGGACAGACTGAATATTATGGTTAAAATAAAGTCTCCGCAGGAATTAGGTATAGTCAGTGCCAGTATTGAAAAATACATAGAGAAAGATTCACTTTTCCAGCAAAGAAACAGGGTTCGATTGAGACAAAACGGTGAAATGCTCGCCAGGCTTAGTTATGATATTGTACAGCTTGATAGTTTGCAGAAAGTAAAATATTTTGAAGAAACCAGGAGTATGCTACCTAAAAATGGACAGCAGATGATCTTTCTTCAAGAACAGAAGACTCAATTAATGTATCAGGATATTCAAAATCTTTATATTAAGAAACAAGCTTTGGAAGCGGACAGAGATCTGTATAAAAAAATTGTAACTGTTCTAAGTGAATTTTCTATACCATCAAAAAGAGAGAATGGAGGATCCTTTTACGCTAAAAAGATTATTCCAATATTCTTTATTATTACCTTATTAATATTGATTCTTCTGGCAAACAGGAAGCGACTGGAGGAAGTATATAGAAAGTACTAAAACAGGAAAAGGGAGCGTGTGGCTCCCTTTCTTATTCTTGTATTATTTTTTATTTACGGGTTTTTATCACCAAATCCCTAATCTGGGCTTATATTCTTGTCCTTCATATTAATATGGAGCAGAAGAAAGGAAAAAAGTGAGAAAAATGTAACTCCGCCGAGCCTGTTAAGCATTGTTTCAAATAGAAAAGAAATGAATACAATCACTATAAAAATCAAATAAAGAGGATTATCATTTGAGATAGCTATTACAGTAATATAAATAAAGATTGCTAAAAAAATAATCAGGCCAACCATACCATGCTCTGCAGCAATTTCAATAAACTGATTATGCGCATTCTGGTCTCCAACTTTCAGTATATCTTTGTATCCCAATCTATCATATTCCTTATTTAGCTCAGATTGTATATCACCTGTTCCAACTCCAAAAAGAATATTCTTACTTATTATAATAAATGAAGCATTCCATAATCTGAGTCTGCTTTCTTCCAAAGATTTAGCGACTATTTCTTTTCCTGAGTCCTGTTTGTAGTAGTTTTTAAATCGCGGATTGGATATTGATAAAGGGATTAGTATAATTACAATCATGACCAGAAGAAAAACCAATATTTGTTTTTTTCCTGATTTTTTAAATTTATAAATAAAATAGACTGGCACAGAAATAACTGCAGCCAGAATCTCTGCACGGGATGACAGTAGATATACAGAAATAGCCAAAACAATACATATTATTAACCACGAAATTCTTGATATAGGCTTTTTCTCTTTATCGATAAATGATTCAATTGCTATGAAAACTGCTAAGAGAACATACATAGACAAATAAGAAGGATGCTGTTTAATAGTCAGTTCAGAAGCATAAAAATAGTTCAGCCAGCTTTCAACCGGAGGATGGGGGAAAAAATTCAGGGTCCCGTTTTTGATGCTGATTGATCGAAATAGAGCATAAGCAAAACAAATCAATAAATAAGAAAATGCAGATAATGCAAATACTTTTAACAGAACTGAAACTTTTCTTTTGATCATTTCTCCGGGTGAAAATAATACCAGAGGAAAAAGAAACAGGGACATTCTTAGTATTATATTTCGCCATCCTTCCTTTGGACTATCTGAATATAGCATACCAAATACCTGCCATGCAAAAAATAAAATAAAAAGAAAAAATAGTCGCTTATCATATGAACTGACATTTCTGAAATTCTCTTTTCTAATTATAATTTCAAGCAACCATAGAGTACCCCATAATATCATAAATGGAGGAAGATAATAATGATATACTGGCAGTAGTATAACTGATACAAGAGCAGTATAAAATGTCAGGGAACCCTTTTCCCAAATTTTATTATCGATAATATTATTGAGAAATTGAGTCATTTTTGTTTATGATTTTGCTTCGAATTATCCTTAATAATCCCAGTGTTCGGGATGTAAAAGAATAATTACTTTCTTCCCGGGTTTTATCGTATCAAGATTTACCATTCCCATATTCCACCTCTTACCCTTAATAGAATTACTGTCAGCAAAATAATAATCCTGGCCTAAAAACCCGGCTTCATAAGAGAAGTTGTAACTTGAAAGACTGTCCTTTTCTATTTTAATAGTTTTATATCCCTTGGTAATATATTCATAATTCCAGCCATTATCAGGATATTCATACCAAAAATAGGCATTGTAATATTTGTAGATATAACAATAAGGAGAACCATGATATGATGTTCCCCAGACGTTAATTCCATTCCCACGCAGATATGCCAGTTCATTTTTAAGATACTGCCTGGGCGCAATTCCATACATTAGCTGGAGTGTCACCAGGTCATTATGCAACCCTATTTCCTGGCCAAATGAATCCTGAATCTTCTTTAGATAAAAAATAAGATTCGGGTTCCTGATTAATTCCTCTCCAACCTTCTTACTATAGTATGTGGCTGTATGTAATATAAAAAAGGTTGACACTATTCCGTATTTTCTCGAACGATAAGCCATTTTTACTGCAGCATCAATATCATCATCGACATCATATCTCACTGATAGTACTACTTTATTATCAGAATTTGTATTTTTAAAGTTTTTCAGTGGTACGATCAGAAAATGATCAGATTTTGATACGTAACTTAAAAATTTTTCATAATTGGTAAAGTTGAAAATCGGCTTTTTATCCCTTACACCATTATCTATATTTATATTATCGGTAATTTGGATTGTCCTGTCTGCCTCATTATAAGTTATACCAGTATCTTTCTGACACCCAATTGAGGTCAAAAGCAGAAATGAAAAGAGAAAATAAACAGTTGAAGTAGTAAATTGTATTTTATAATTGAATTTATCCACGCTTGAATTTTGCATAAAGTATACTTTTTGCAATTATAAAGAAAATACTAAAACGAAACATAATTCATGATAATTCAACTTAATTTTTTTTTGGTTCTTTCAATCACTCAACTCAGCTCTAATAATATCAAGAATTTGCAAAGACCTTTTTTCGACAGTATGATAATTAAGAGTTCTCTTTTGTCCTGCAAGAGCAATTCTTCTCCTTTCGTTCTCATTATCAGATAACCACCTGACTTTTGATTTACATTCTTCAACAGAGTTGTATGTTACAATCTCGTTATTAATATCAAATAAAGTTTTCAGATTACTCTTATTATCAGTTAATAAGCAGCTTCCAACTCCTGAAACCTCAAATAGTCTCATATTCCCGGCACAGCTTCCTGACGCCTCTCCATGAATATTTAAGACAACTTTATATTTCGTAAATAACTGATACATCTCCATTCCAAAAACAGGCTCAAAACTTTTATTTAGTAGTATAGATGAATAATTTCTTACAGGCAATATACCATGTTCAAGCAATGGAAAATATTTCTTAATTCCATTAGTGCCCGTTTTATCTATCAGTCTGTTAGCAAAATGTAAAAACTGCAGAGCTCTTATTTTATATCTCTTTTCAAGATTAGTATATAAATCTATTCTTGTATTATCCTTAAGAAGTGATTCAATAAATTCAATCCGGTCATTGTGAAATCCGGCGCCAAAAGCAAGAGAACCTGAAAACAATAATTCCTTTTCGGCAGGAATTCTATCCACATCTATTCGATTTAATATTCCTGAATCAAAGCCATGATAAACAAGGTATGCATTAATTCCATGTTTATCCATATCCATCCTTAGCCCGGGAGTACAGGTAATAGCAAAATCCATCATTTTTAAACGCTCATAAATTGAAGTTTTAATAGGTGAGCAATGATAAGCCATTATCAGTTTTATACTCTTAACTCTGACCCTGATTTCTTTTAGCCATCTTGTATCTGTATAGCTTAAATTTTCAATTGAAAGAATTTCCGGCTGGAATTTTCTAACCTGTTCGAAAAGCAGATCTTTTCTATTGTCTGACCTGTTATAATTCTCTTTCTTCCACTTATTCTGCAATCTTTTGTCATTCGCAATTACACATTCTGCTTCCACTCCAAGCTTTCTGAATGCTCTGAAATATGATCCGGCAAATTCAGTAGTATCTTCAAGAAGCATTTTTGAATGATCCTTATACGATAAAGCATCTGCTTCCGGGAATCGACTATAAAATGATTCAAGATTGCCGGGATACATTGAACTTATTGTGAAAATCCTAAAACCCATAAATATTAATTTGCCAGACTCCTATCCATTTTCTCTCAATTTCAGAGGTCTCCTAATGTATGACAGTAATAAGTTTTCGTTCATATCCTAATACAACATAAAGCATAAAAATTATTATTATCACATAACAAAAGACTTCAATAAATACATATACTTTAAGGAAATCAAGAAATCCGTAATTTCTGAACAAGGTTAAAGAGATAATTGAAAAAAAATAAAAAAGCTGCCATATACTAAGTAACTTAATCCTATTCATGGATATAAAAATTGCACTGAAAGATGCTGTAAAAAAATTAAATGCATATGACCAGACAAGAATTTTAGAGATCTCCCCTGAGAACCCACAAGACTTGCCGAATATAAGTTTAAACAAATCAACCCCGAAGAAACTTATAACCAATATTTCGACAAATGCTATTGAAAATACAATGCCAAAAATCAGAAGCAGATCTTTCCTGAGACTTTTCTTTTCTTTGTATTTCTCAGATATGCTTTGTAATAAAACATTTGAAATTGAAGATGAAATCAAGGCCAAAGGAATTGAAAGCAAAAGTTTAGAGAGATCAAAATACCCGGTAACTTCGGTGGAATAGAACTTATTTATTAGAATCACAGGAAGAAGAAAACTACATGCACTCATGAAACTGGGAATCACATTGTACTTTGGAAATTCTGAATATTTCAGCGCAACATATTTTAGCTTACCAGGGCTTACAATTTTAAAAGTAAGGCCCCTCCTCTTTCCCTGGTATATTCCTGAAAATATATTTGCGATATGACCAATAAGATCTCCAAATATTATACCGTGAGAGTTCTTTGTAAACTTAAAAGCAATCTGAGCAAGACCTTCAAATCCTCTGCGCACAAATTTATTAACGGACACAGGCAGAAATCCCTTCTTTCTTATCAACCAGTTATTAATGCTCTGGTATGAACTATAAAAAAATATTCCCAGCGGAACAAAGTAGAGATAATCAGAAAATTTATCAGAAAGATTAAAGAAATGGAGAAAAACATGTTTCCAGATTACTATAACAATAAACAATAAAATATTAAATACCAGATTGATAAGGATAGTCAAAACAAAAATATTCGTTGCATCTTTATCTTTCTTTGGAAGGATTATTGCAAGTTCATATTTAAAGGAAGATATTATAGCCAAAATTCCGACAATACTAAGATATACAGCATAAGCACCGAAAATTTCAGCCGGATATGATCTCCTCAGAATCGGTTGTAGCAGTATAGGAATTAACTGTGCTAAAGCCGTTCCGGATATAAGTATTGAGGTGTTCTTAAGTAGTTCTGATCTTTTTAGAGACAGAAAAAGTTCGGTTCGGGTCATGAAAAAACTAACTTAAGATAAAAGTGTAGATATAGATTGTTATTTTTTCCAGACATTCTCATTAATGTAATCTATGTAGGAAATGATAATGCGAATCACTTTATCTGACACATTTGGCATGGAATAATCCTTTACCTGTCTGAGACTTCTCTCCTCCCCTGTTTTCTGGCTTTCCAGTACTGACAGGGCCTGACGGATCCTTTCATATTTAAGGCCAACCATCATTACAGATGCCTCCTCCATTGCCTCAGGCCGCTCATGAGCTTCCCTTATATTTAGTGCCGGAAAATTCAGGATCGAAGACTCTTCAGAAATTGTCCCGCTGTCGGACAACACTGCAAATGAATTCATTTGTAGATGAACATAATCAATAAATCCTAATGGTTTACCAAGAATAACTGATTTATGAAATTTAGTAGCCGTTTGTTCTATTTGCTTTCGGGTTCTCGGATGTGTAGATACTATTACTGGCAATAGATATTCTTCAGCTATTGAGTTAATTGTATTAACCAGGTCAGTGAAGTTTGTGTCTGAATTAATGTTCTCCTCCCTGTGAGCTGAAATAACAAAGTATTTATTTTTGCTTAATATTAATTCAGAAAGTATATTTGAGTTCTTAATCTTTGGCATAAAGTAATTAAGAACCTCAAACATAGGACTTCCGGTTTTAATTATTCTGTCAGCCTGAATACCTTCTCTGAGTAGATACTCACGGGCTATATCACTATAAGTAAGGTTAATATCACTGATATGATCCACTATCTTCCTGTTTGTTTCCTCAGGTACACGCTGATCGAAACACCTGTTTCCCGCTTCCATATGGAATATAGGAATCTTTCTTTTTTTTGCAGGAATTGCACAAAGACAGCTGTTGGTATCCCCTAACACCATGAAAGCATCAGGTTTTTCTTTCCCCAAAATGGGATCAATATTGATAATAACATTTCCAATAGTTTCTGCTGCAGTTGCACCTGCTGCATTCAAAAAATAGTCAGGCTTTCTTAACTCAAGATCTTTGAAGAAAATTTCATTAAGTTCATAGTCATAGTTTTGTCCTGTATGAACCAGAATATGATCTATTGATTCAGTCGCGTCAAGTTTAGCAATTACCCTGGATAATCTTATTATTTCCGGACGAGTACCGACAACAGTTAAAACCTTTTGTTTTTTCATTTTTATACTTTTAGAAAATAGGTATCCGGTTGTTCCTTATCAAAAGACTCATTGGCCCAGAATAATGTTATAAGTTCATTACTGCCGGTATTCGTGATCGAATGAGTGTATCCCGGCAATATGTTTACAACCTGAGGAATCTTCCCATCGACAGTATATTCCCTTGTTTCATTTGTCAATAAATGCCTTAGTTTTATTATTGCATGACCCTCAATTACACAAAATTTTTCATTTTTAAGGTGGTGAAAATGATTACCTCTTGTAATTCCGGGCTTAGTTTTTGAAATGAAAATTTGCCCAAACGATTTTGACTTAAGTAATTCAAACAGATATCCACGCTCATCTGTCTGCTTAGTAAGAGAATAAATACCATCTGCAGTAGTGACATATGAAAGATATGTAGAATGAAGTTTTCTTAAAAAATCATTATTCATATCTGGGATAAGAAGAGTAGTTGACATTTCCCTGAAAGACTTTATTTGATCAGCCAACTCACCAAGAGTTATTGTATAAAATGGATGGATTGAAAGTAATTGATTTATATTTATTGTTGATTTTCTATTAAGAATGTTAATAAATTCTTTAATAATATCATCTATATGAATAAGTTGAAGCTCCTTATTCCGATCAGATATTTTAATTTCGATACCATTTGCAATATTATAACAAAAGGTAGCTACAACTGAATTATAATTCGGTCTTGACCACTTTCCAAAAACATTTGTAAACCTGAAAATATAGCCCGTTCCTCCAGATTTTATATACCTTAGAATATGATTCTCAGCTTCCAGTTTGCTTTTCCCATAATCATTATCAAGTTCAGCCTGTGTTGATGATGAAAGCACTATCGGAACAAAGCTCTTATTTTCAATAAGATTGTCGACAATAAATTGCGTTAGCTCAGCATTATTCGTCGTGAAATCCTCTGCTTTTTCAGGTCTGTTTACGCCAGCAAGATGAAAAATAAAATCAACATTTTTTAAAATCGACTTTAGCTCATTTCTTCCATTTTCCAGATCAAATTCAATAATTTCATATCCCTCATTGAATTTGAGGTTGAACAGAAGATTGCTTCCCAGGAAACCTTTAGAACCCGTTATAAGAATTTTTTTCATTTCCTGTTGATTTTAGCTCATTTTGAACATAATCAAGTTTTAAGAGAAGCTCTTTTATTTCCTTAATTTTAAGAATATTAGTATTATGCGAGGTATAATCTTCTTTAGCTGACGTCTCGACAATTCCTTCAACAAAATATCCGTCATAATTAAGGTCCCTGTTATCAGAAGGCACCCTGTAGTAATAGCCCATATCTTCGGCCTTAACCATCTCTTCCCGGCTTAGCAGTGTTTCATATAGTTTTTCACCATGACGGGTACCTATAATTCCAACTTTGCTTTTTGATTTAAAGAGTTCAATCACAGCCTGAGCCAAATCACCGACAGTAGAAGCAGGAGCTTTCTGTACAAAGATATCTCCGGGATTTCCATGCTCAAAAGCGAAAAGGACAAGATCCACTGATTGATCCAGCGACATCAGATACCTTGTCATTGCCGGATCAGTTACAGTAAGAGTCTTATTCTCTTTAGCCTGTTTTATGAACAAAGGTATCACAGATCC
>JANXXP010000212.1 GCA_025350595.1 Bacteroidota bacterium | reverse complement strand
ATGGTATCATTCCCGTGAATTACCAAAGTATTGACTTAAAAGAATAAGGAGGAAAAATTATGTCAAAATACAGTATGCATCTTCTGGTTTGCGGTGGCACAGGTTGCCATGCTTCAGAAAGCGATGCTATTGTCTGCAATTTAAGGGATGAACTTGAAGCAAAAGGTCTGATGGATTCTGTCCAGGTTATCCTGACAGGATGTTTTGGTTTCTGTGAAAAGGGACCAATCGTGAAAGTCATGCCCGATAATACTTTCTATGTTCAGGTAAAACCTGAAGATGCGCAGACTATTGTTGAAGAGCATGTTATTAAAGGAAGGAAAGTTACCCGCCTCCTGTATCGCGATCCTGTAAGCAAGGAACCGGTATCAGATTCAAAACATATGGGCTTTTTCAAGAAACAGCTCAGGATAGTTCTGAGAAACTGTGGATTTATTAACCCGGAAAATATCGATGAGTACATCGCCCGCGATGGCTATGCTGCTCTTGGAAAAGTTTTAACGCAGATGACCCCCGATGAGGTTATTAAAGTTGTAAAGGATTCTGGCCAGAAAGGACGAGGTGGCGGCGGATTTCCCACAGGACTGAAGTGGGAAATTGCAAGCAAAAATAAGTCAGATGAGAAATATGTGGTCTGTAATGCTGACGAGGGTGACCCGGGGGCATTCATGGATCGTTCAGTTCTCGAAGGTGATCCTCACTCTGTACTTGAGGCAATGGCAATATGTGGTTACAGTATCGGTGCCTCAAACGGGCTTATTTATATTCGTGCCGAATATCCATTAGCCATCGAAAGACTGAAAATCGCAATTAACCAGGCAAGAGAATATGGGTTACTGGGTAATAATATTTTTGGGACAGGGTTTAATTTTGATATAAAGCTTCGATACGGGGCAGGTGCATTTGTTTGTGGTGAAGAGACAGCACTTATTCATTCGATGGAAGGTCTGAGAGGTGAGCCAACAGTTAAGCCTCCATTCCCGGCAGAATCGGGATACCTTGGCAAACCTACAAACGTGAATAATGTCGAAACTTTTGCAGCAATCCCTGTGATTATACTTAAGGGAGCAAAATGGTTTAGCAGTATCGGAACTGATAAAGCTAAAGGAACTAAGGTATTTGCACTTGCCGGTAAGATAAATAACGTAGGTCTTATTGAAGTCCCGATGGGTACAACACTGAGAGAAGTTATTTTTGAAATCGGTGGGGGCATCAGAAACGGAAAGAAATTTAAAGGTGTTCAGACAGGCGGACCTTCAGGTGGCTGTCTGACAGAAAAACATCTCGATACTCCTATTGACTTTGACAATCTTATCGCAGCAGGATCAATGATGGGCTCCGGAGCAATGATAGTTCTTGATGAAGATGATTGTATGGTTTCAATGGCAAAATTTTTCCTCGAATTCACTGTTGAGGAGTCTTGCGGTAAATGTGCTCCATGCAGGATCGGAAATAAACGTTTACATGAACTCCTTGGTCATATCTGCGAAGGAAAAGGTACACTTGCGGATCTTGACAGACTTAAGAATATGAGTCTCGTAATCAAAGACACCTCGCTCTGCGGACTTGGCCAGACATCTCCCAACCCTGTACTCTCAATGATGGAAAACTTCAGGGAAGAGTATATTGCCCACGTTACTGATAAGAAATGCCCGGCAGGCCAGTGCCGAAGCCTTATGGAATACGTTGTAAATGCTGAAAATTGTGTGGGATGTACTGCATGTGCCAGAGTTTGTCCGGTTAACGCTATTACAGGTGAGAGAAAAGAAGTTCATCTAATCAACTCTTCTATCTGTATTAAATGCGGTGCGTGTATGGAGAAATGTAAGTTTGATGCAATATTTATCAGATAATTAATAATATAATGGAAACTATAAAGCTTACTATTGATAATAAAGCGATTGATGTACCAAGAGGTACTACAATATATAAAGCTGCAAAGGAGTTGGGAATCGACATTCCTACACTATGCTACATGGAATTGCATGACATGGGTATTGAGAACAAACCTGCGGGCTGTCGTATTTGCGTAACTGAGGTACAGGGAAGAAGAAACCTGGCACCTAGTTGTTCAACTAAATGCGAACCTGGAATGGTTGTTAAAACTCATACAACAAGGGTTCTTAATGCCAGAAGGACAGTTATGGAATTTATCCTTTCTGACCATCCAAAAGATTGTCTTGTTTGTTCCAAATCGGGAAGTTGCGAATTACAAGCCATGGCTCATCGTCTTGGGATAAGAGATATTCCCGGTCAGGAGTTTGCTGCCATGTCGACATACAGGAAAGACACCTCTCCTTCTATCATCAGAGACCTCGACAAATGTATTATGTGCCGTCGTTGCGAAATGATGTGTAATGAAGTTCAAACTGTTGGCGCTTTGTCAGCAGTAAACCGTGGTTTCATGGCAACAGTTGCTCCTGCTTTTGAACAGAATCTCGAACACTCAACCTGTACTTACTGCGGTCAGTGCGTTGCCGTATGCCCAACTGGTGCATTGACAGAGGTTAATCATGTTCCACAGGTATTAAGAGCTCTTGCTGATCCTACAAAAACTGTAGTCGTTCAGACAGCTCCTGCTGTTCGTGCTGCTCTTGGTGAAGAGTTCGGACTCGCACCCGGTACTCTTGTAACAGGAAAAATGGCAGCAGCCTTGAGAGCTCTCGGTTTCGATTACGTTTTTGATACCGATTTTGCTGCCGACCTTACAATAATGGAGGAAGGTACCGAACTTCTAAACAGGCTAAGCAGACATCTCAAAGGCGATACAACTGCAAGGATCCCAATGCTTACCTCTTGCTGTCCCGGCTGGGTTAATTTCTTCGAACATCAGTTCCCCGATCTTAAGGATGTGCCTTCAACAGCAAAGTCGCCTCAGCAAATGTTCGGAGCTATAGCCAAATCTTATTTTGCCGACAAGATCGGGATTAACCGCAAGGATATGGTTGTGGTATCAATAATGCCATGTCTGGCTAAAAAATACGAATGTCAGAGAGATGAATTCTCTGTTGACGATAACCCTGATGTAGATTTTTCAATTTCGACCAGGGAATTGGCTAACTTTATCAAACAGGCAAACATCGATATTAAAACGCTCCATGATGAAGATTTTGACAACCCTATGGGAGAATCGACTGGAGCCGGAGTAATATTTGGTGCTACTGGTGGTGTAATTGAAGCTGCCTGCCGTACTGCTTATGAGCTCTATACAGGTAAAAAACTCGAAAGAATAGACTTTACAGAATTAAGGGGTATGGAAGGAGTTCGCTCAGCCACACTCGATTTCAACGGTACACCAATAAGAATAGGTATCGCTCATGGTTTAGGCAATGCAAGAAAGCTTCTCAATGATGTAAGAGCTGGTATTTCTAAATTCCATGCGATTGAAGTTATGGCCTGCCCGGGAGGTTGTATTGGTGGTGGTGGACAGCCATTGCACCATGGGGATTCTGAAATCATAAAAGCCAGAGCAGTTGCAATTTATGCTGAAGACAGAAAGAAACCTCTCAGAAAATCGCATGAAAACCCATTCATAATTAAGCTATATGATGAATTTCTCGGGAAACCAAACAGCGAAAAAGCTCATCATCTGCTTCACACTGAATATTTTGATAAAACAAAAAAGATCATTATTAAGAAGTAATATTTAGAATTGGATTAATAAAATTCACGGCTATGTCGCATATAAAAATTGAATTACATAAAGAAGATGTGGACTTTATAAAAGGAGTATGTGCTTCTTTCAATAATGATCCGCAGGAGCTTATAAATGTTTTGCACTCTTGTCAGGAACATTTTGGATATCTTCCTGCAGAAGTACAGGAGGTTGTTTCGGAAGGACTTAACATGCCGGTTGCCAAGATCTATGGAGTGGTAACCTTTTATTCTTTCTTCACTATGACACCGAAAGGTAAGAATCCTATCAGTATCTGTCTTGGAACAGCATGCTATGTCAGGGGTGCAGAGAAAGTGCTTGAGGAGTTTAAGAAAGAGCTCGGAATTCAGGTTGGAGAATCAACCAAAGATAACAAATTCTCTCTTTCAAGTCTGAGATGCGTTGGTGCATGCGGACTTGCACCGGTTGTACTTGTAGGGGATAAAACATACGGCAGAGTAGCCCCTGATGATGTTAAGGGAATCCTTAAGGAATACGAATAAGGGTCTAATATTGCGGATTGCGGATTGTGGATTTAAAAATTCGCAATCGCAAATCCGAAATCCGCAATCTTCAAATTTGGTTTTAGGTAATGATGTTAACCGGGACTTATCCTTAGTCCCGGTTTCATTTTTACTTCCCAAACACTTTCTTAAGCAACTCCGATGTTCTTGCTGCCGGGTTCTGCCTGATTTTAAGTTCCTCTTTTGCTATCATAACAAACAATCCATCAATTGCTTTGCCGGTAACATATTCCGTAAGATCAGGGTTCTGTTTTTTTACCAGAGGAATTTTATTATATGCAGTAATCAGATCACCCCAGTATTTGGTCGCATTCACATTATCAAGTGATGCTTTAATTTTCGGCTGGAACGCAACTTTAAGGTCAGGAGATGTTGTTCGCTGCAGGTACAATGTGGCGGCATTATTTTCTCCCTTTACAATGTTGATAGCATCCTTTACTGTTAAACCTTTTATAGCAGAAATGAAAATGGATTTTGCCTCATTTGCGGCTTGCTCAGCAGCCCGGTTCATCGATTCATTGAATTCATCAACTTTTTTACCCATGCCAATGGCACGCAGTTTTGTTTCCACATCTTTAGCTTCCCGGGGAAAAGGAATTCTTATTTCCGGATTTCCAAGATACCCATTCAGTGCTGAAACGAACTTCACACTTTCACCAGTGCCATTCACAAGTGCTTCTTTGATGGCATCTGCAGCATCCTTTTCAGTAAATCCTCCTGCTGCTGTTGCAGTATTAAGCATTTTTTTTGCGTTCTTTAGTATCTGCGCATCAGCTCCCTGAAATCCTATTATTGCTAATAAGAAAAGAAAAATTATTTTTTTCATAAAGTTGTTATTTTAAGTTTCAGATTATTCAGTCAAATTCCTTGCCAACATTAAAAAGCAGCATAGTTTATATTTAACCACGGATGACACGGATTAACACAGAAATAGATCTTCCCTATCTCCGTTTCTCTCCCCTTCTATTTCCTGGTCGTTGAACCGTTGCGCCCTTGTGCCCTTGAGCCGTACTCTTGTACCAAAAGAAAAATTCCTTCTGCCGTCGCTTATCCT
>JANXXP010000148.1 GCA_025350595.1 Bacteroidota bacterium | reverse complement strand
TGTTGCAGTATTAAGCATTTTTTTTGCGTTCTTTAGTATCTGCGCATCAGCTCCCTGAAATCCTATTATTGCTAATAAGAAAAGAAAAATTATTTTTTTCATAAAGTTGTTATTTTAAGATTATTCAGTCAAATTCCTTGCCAACATTAAAAAGCAGTATAGTTTTTATTTAACCACGGATGACACGGCTTAACACAGAAATAGATCTTCCCTATCTTCGTTTCTCTCCCTTTCTATTTCCTGGTCGTTGAACCGTTGCGCCGTTGTGCCCTTGCACCGTACTCTTGTACCAAAAGAAAAATTCCTTCTGCCGTCGCTTATCCTCAATATTTCTGGCTACAAAAACCTTCTTTCCTGTATATGGATCAAAACCTGTATAATACATAAGGGTCGAGAGAGTCATCGGGGTTGGAGTAAAATCCTGAACCTGTTCGGGTTTAATACCAAGGCTTTTTACCTCAGCCGCGAGCTCCTTCATATCAGCATCTGTGCATCCCGGATGAGATGAAATGAAATAAGGAATGATCTCATATTTAAGATCGTGTTTTAGTTTAATACCATCAAACCTCCTTTTCAGTTTCTTAAAAAGGTCGAACGGTGCCTTACGCATGTGAGACAGGATAGCAGGTGAAGTATGTTCAGGAGCTACCTTCAGTCTGCCCGAAACATGTTTTGTCACAAGTTCTTCGAGATACTCCCCTTCATCTCTCCCTGCATTTTTATTCCATTCCGGAAACAGTAGATCATATCGCACGCCGCTACCGACAAATGACTTCCTGATACCCTCTATACTGTCCACTTTTTTATATAGTTCTGTAAGTTGCTTATGGTTTGCATTTAGATTTTTGCAGACTGCCGGCCAGATGCATGAAGGTCGTGAACAGACCTGACACAATTTCATGTCTTTCCCTTTCATCCTGTACATATTCGCGGATGGTCCACCCAAATCAGAGAGATAACCCTTAAAATCAGATAATCCAGAAATTTTTTTGACTTCTTTCAATATAGACTTCTCTGATCGGCTTATTATCTGTTTTCCCTGATGAGCAGCAATTGCACAAAAGCTGCACCCTCCAAAGCACCCGCGATGAATATTCACCGAGAATTTAATCATTTCATATGCAGGAATATCTTCTTTCTTATTATACCGTGGATGTGGCAGATACATATATGGAAGATCAAAGGTACTATCAGCTTCAGGCTCTGTCATTGGTAAAAAAGGCGGATTGATAATTATTTTATACTCTCCTGCTTCTTCATTCAATCTCGCAGATTCTATTTTATTTGATTCCTTTTCAAATTTAACAAAATTCTCTGCAAAAAGATTTTTATCATTAACACACAGATCAAAAGAATGTAAGGTGATATCCTTCCATCCTTTCTGAACGGTCAGTAAATCGTCCTTTTTTAAAACAATTGCAGTTTGTGGAATTGTTTTAAGCGAGGAGAACGGAACTCCCTTTGCCAACAATTTTACCAACTCTCTTATTGGCTGTTCACCCATTCCATAAATCAGCATATCAGCCCCGCTGCTTAAAAGTATTGATGGCTCCAGTTTATCTTTCCAGTAATCGTAATGAGTAAGTCGTCGCATCGAAGCTTCAATGCCTCCGATAACAACAGGAACATCAGGGAACATCTCCTTGAGAATCTTTGTATAAACAATTGTAGGATAATCAGGTCTGAAGCCTGCTTTACCACCTGGAGTATAAGCATCGTCTGAACGTAACCGTCGGGCAGCGGTATAGTGATTAACCATCGAGTCCATATTTCCGGCTGTTACGCCAAAAAAGTATTTTGGCTTTCCCAGCTTACGAAAATCCCTTAAATCATCCTTCCAATTAGGCTGGGGAACAATCGCAACACGCATTCCTTCAGCTTCAATTACCCTTCCGATTACAGCCGGGCCAAAAGAAGGATGATCAACATAAGCATCACCGCTGAAAATGATTACATCGAGTTCTTCCCATCCAAGCAATTCTGCTTCTTTATTGGTTGTTGGCAACCATTGCTTATTGAAAATAGAGTGCGTTTTCACGCTGCTAATTTACTTAAAATAACTATCTTGCAGCGATATATGCTATTAATCAGCACGAGTCTAATGTGCTAAGTATGACACTCCATTCATATTTATTCTCAGTTTTTACTCAAAGGATAGTCTTAATAAACTGTCTTATTGCGCTATTTTTTTTCGTAGTCACCGGAAATTCTTCGGCTCAGGAACATGCTAAAAGACCAACAATTGGTCTTGTGCTTAGCGGAGGGGGAGCACGGGGTATTGCTCATCTCGGGGTAATAAAAGTAATGGAAGAAGCAGGATTAAGACCTGATTACATAACCGGAGTAAGCATGGGTAGTATAATTGGCGGAATGTACGCAATAGGGTACTCAGTTGATAGTCTTAAGAAAATATTGAAAAACATTAAATGGAAGATGGTTCTTTCAAATAACATTTCTGAAAACAAAGTAATTTTCCTGGAGAAAGATCATTTTAACAACAGTATAATTTCATTGCCCTTATCCTCAAAAAAACTGGCTTTGCCTGCCGGAATAATCAGCGGACAGCAATTCGAAAACACACTCAGTTATTATGCATTTCCAGCAGCGGATATTGACGATTTTTCAAAGCTCCCTATCCCTTTTATGTGCATGGGAACCGATATCATTAATTATAGGAAAATTGAATTAAAAACCGGGTATCTTGCTGACGCAATAAGAGCCAGTTCTTCAGTTCCATCAATTTTCACTCCAATGAAGATCGATACTATGCTTCTTCTGGATGGTGGATTAATAAGAAATTTTGCTGCAGAAGAAATAAAAGATATGGGAGCTGATATTGTTATCGGATCATATGTTGGCTTTTATGCAAATAATGAACAGAAATTAAAATCTGTTTCGGCCATTATGGAACAGATTGCGATGTCAAGAAGTCTTGATGATTTTGTTGAACAGAAGAAACTGGTTAATGTTCTCATCAGCCCGAAAATTGATAAATATACAATGTTTGAATTTGACAATGTTGACTCGCTGGTTCAAAAAGGATATGAGTCTGCATTACCATTTAAACCTTATTTTAAAAGACTGGCAGATTCGCTGAACAGTATCGGCCCACAAGCTCCAATAGTGAATATCCTCGGTAAACAATCATATACTTTTGATAAAATTGAAATAGCAGGTAATAAACTATATTCTGATTTACAGATACTTGGAATTCTTGGAATTAAACCAAAAGAACGGGTTGACAAGTATCTCCTCAGCGACAGGATTGAACTTCTCTATGGGAAAACATGGTTTGAAAAAGTAAAATACAGAATTGTTCCTAAGAATGATTCCCTCATACTTGTAATTGATTGCATTGAAAAACCTCAGTCGATGCTTTATGGATCAGCTTATTATAACAATTCCAATCAGGCCGGGCTTATCTTAAGCTTATCAGTCAAGGATTTGTTTACACC
>JANXXP010000128.1 GCA_025350595.1 Bacteroidota bacterium | reverse complement strand
CTTTTTACTTTTTACTTTCTACTTTTTACTTTTGCTCTGTGCTCTGTGCTCTGTGCTCTGTGCTCTGTGCTCTGTGCTCTGTGCTCTGTGCTTCTTTGTACCAAACACCATGCCATATTCATAAGTATCATTAAATCAGTTATATATAAAATGAGGATGTTATAATAATGTCTAATTATTAGACAGTTTGATGTATGAAAAAGATACATTCAAGATTCCTTGCATCAGGTCCTATATTATTTGTGAACTTGTAATCAGGATTGAGATCGTCAATTGAGAGTTCACATGACCATTAAAAGTTCTCTCCCAATCATTCCAATCTTATCTAATTTTTGTACGTTTGTTAATACGAAAAATTTATTCATTATGACAACCTTCAACCGCCGTAACTTTCTGAAAACTTCAATTATTGGAGGAGTAGCTGCCACCTGCATTCACCCTTATAATACTTTTGCTTCAATTGGAAAGCAGGAACAATTGACATCACGGGTAGCACTTACAACTGGTGATAACAGAGCTGATATGACATTCCGTGCCCTTCAGCCTTTTTCGAAGGAAATAGCTAAAGCAATAGGTAAACGTCGGGTTGTTCTGAAACCAAACAACGTAAATATTAATGTCCAACTGGCTTCCACTCACGTTGATACCCTCGAAGGTGTCCTGGAATTTCTGAAGTCAATTAATAAGCTTGATAATGTCATTATAGCGGAATCCGCCGCTAATGGGCCTTCACTTGACGGGTTTAAAAACTTCGGCTATTTCAGACTCGTCTCCAAATATCCTGTGAAACTGGTTGATCTTGATCAGGAACCGTTTGATACTGTCCATGTTTTTGACGAAAAGGATTTTAAACCCCATGCTGTGAGAATGTCTCATATTCTTCTGGATCCTGATTCATATATTGTTTCTGTTGCCAGGATGAAGACCCACGACAGGGTCTTTGCCACATTATCTCTTAAGAATATTGTGTTTGGGGCCCCTATAAAAGATTTAGGATTTACCTTCAGCTCATCAAGAAAAAAAGGTTCGAACAGTGATAAATCTATTGTTCACGGAAGCGGATTTCGTGGAATAAACTACAATCTGTATGCTATGTCAAAGCAGTTGCATCCTCACCTGGCTGTTATCGATGGTTTTCAGGGAATGGAAGGGAATGGTCCGAATGACGGGACTCCTGTAGATCACAGAGTTTGTATTGCAAGTACTGACTGGCTTTCTGCCGACCGTGTCGCTATAGAACTTATGGGAATCGATTTTTCCACTGTTGGTTATCTTAATTTTTGTTCCCAAACAGGATCAGGTACTGGTAATCTCAGTAAAATTGAAATTATTGGCGAGTCAATCGATAAACACAAAAAATCATATAAGCTGAGTGACAATTTTAAAGATCAGCTAATCTGGATGAACCCGGTTTCTCAAAATCTGCAGGAATCAAATCATCCAAATTTCAAATTATCCTATACCTCATAAAAATGAAGATAAGTACATTCATTCAAAAGCTTATCTTTCAATTTGTTTTGTCATTATCGCTTTTAATCTTGTTTATCCCCTCCCTATATTCTCAGAATAAAGGGTTGAGTAAACCACAGGATCCTTCAGCGCTCCCTAAATCGCGGAGTGCAATAAACTTATCTGTGGTGCTTCCGAAAATTGCCAGGGAGGCCAAGCTGATAATTTCAGATACAAATGAATGGATAGTCTCAAACGGATGGGAACTCGCTGCTGCAAAACAAATCAATTCAACAGGTTCAGAAATTTCAAAACCAGGATTTAATACAGGTTCCTGGATAAATGCCACCGTACCAGGTACCATTCTTACTACACTTTACGACCGCGGCTATTATCCTGATCCTCTTTACGGATTAAATAATTTGTCAATCCCTGATACTTTATGCCGCACAGATTGGTGGTACAGAACCATTCTTCCTGTGCCTGAGGGTGCGTTGAATAAAAGGGTACAATTGCTTTTTAACGGAATCAATTACAAGGCTGATGTATGGGTAAATGGATACTCTGTTGGTACTATTGCAGGGGCCTTTATCCGTGGACAGTTCGATATAACAAAGTTCATCAGAAAATCAGGTGAAAATATTCTTGCAGTTCATATCTTCCCGCCTCTTCATCCGGGGATTCCTCAAGAAGAGAATCTTATGGAAACAGGCGCAAATGGAGGTTTGCTTTGTTATGACGGACCAACTTTTGTCTGCACAGAAGGATGGGACTGGATTCCGGGTATTCGCGATCGTAATATGGGCATCTGGCAGGATGTAAGGTTAATTGTTACATCAGATGCTTCAATAGTTGATCCTCAGGTAATTTCAGATCTTCCTCTGCCTGATACCACCAGCGCAAAGATTACTATAAAAGCAATTCTTCTAAACAGGAGTGAATCGAGGAAAACATTTACAGTCACCGGTGAAATTGAATCTGTTAACTTTTCAAAACAGGTAACTCTCACTGCCGGAGAGGCAAGGAAAGTAGTTTTCAGTCCGTCTGAATTTTCTCAGCTTACTTTTCAGAAACCACGACTCTGGTGGCCTAATGGATATGGCAGACAGGAACTATATAAACTGAAGCTGACTGTAAGTGATGAAGGTAAGGTGGTATCTGATGTGAAAGAAGTTCGCTTTGGAATGCGCGAAATGAGTTATGATTTTACTGTTGATTACCAACGGGCTCGCCGCAACGTACGAGTGAATCTAAACCCTTTGAAAGTATGGGAGAAAACCGAAAAAATTATCACTTATATTGGTCGTGGATTCGAAAGCCGTCGCCTTTCTAATGGTGTTCAGATCGGATTTGTTCCTGATCTTAAGGATACTGTTTTATTTGATAAAGGTATTACTCCTGGTTCTTCTCCCTACCTGGTTATCCAGGTGAACGGCCAGCCCATTTATTGCCGTGGAGGTAACTGGGGTCTTGACGAAGCCATGAAACGGGTTTCAAGGGAAAAGATGGAACCTTATTTCCGTTTACATAAAGAAGAGGGTTTTACAATGATAAGAAACTGGGTGGGACAAAGTACTGAGGAGGTGTTTTATGAACTTGCGGATGAATACGGATTGTTGATATGGAATGATTTCTGGATGAGTACTGAAAACTATAATCTTGATCCCTGGGATAATCAGTTATTCATGAACAATGCCCGCGATGCAATTCGGAGGTATCGCAACCATCCCAGTATTGCACTCTGGTGTGGTCGTAATGAAGGCAATCCGCCTATGGCTCTTGATGACAGTCTGCATACACTTCAGGCAAGAGAAGACGGAACACGTATATTTCATTCCAGCTCCATTATAAACAACCTTACAAACAGCGGTCCCTGGTTCTATGGTAATTTTGTAAATAAAGAGATCCATCATAAGGAAGGATTTAATACTGAGACAGGAGCACCAGCTATCCCGGTCGCAGAAACTATGCGCGAAATGATGTCTTCAGCTGATGTCTGGCCTATTGGCGATGCCTGGTATTATCATGATCTTCACAAAGGGCAGATTGATTATGTGAAGGCAATTGGCGATCAGTATGGTTCATATGCAAGTCTTGAAGAGTTCTGCCGGAAAGCTCAAATGCTCAATTATGAGATGTACCGTGAAATATTTGAGGTTTGGAATTATCGTTTATGGAACACCTGCAGCGGATTGTTATTGTGGATGTCACATCCGGCATGGCCCAGTACTGTCTGGCAGACATATTCCTCTGATTACGAAACAAATGGTGTGTTTTATGGTAGCAAAAAAGCCTGTGAACCTCTGCATATTCAGTTTCAACCTGATAAAAATGATATTTACTTCATCAATAACACTCTTAAGGATTATCAGGGAATAAAAACTGAACTAAAGATATACGACCTTACGTCAAAAGAGATCTTTTCGGAATCGTCAGTCAATGACTCAAAGGCAAACACCAGGACAGAATGTTTTTTACCAAAACTGCCGGCAAATTTGCCCGCTGTATATCTTTCAAGGTTAAAAACATTATCTTCAAAGGGAGATCTCCTTTCAGTTAACACATACTTTCAGACAGCCGACGGGAAAAAAGATTTCAAAACCCTGAATAATCTGCCGCAGGTTAAACTAAAAGGTAAACTTACTGGCAATAAGTTAGTTAATAAAATGCAATCCTTTACGTTTATTGTGACGAATCCGTCGAAGGTAATGGCAGTTTCCATTAAAATAAACATTCGCGATTCACAAACCGGAAAACGAATTCTTCCGGCCTATATTTCTGACGGATACTTCATATTGTTGCCTGGTGAAACAAAAGTTATTGTTGCAGAATGCCCTGTAGATAAGGCACCTGAGAATTTAAAGTTTTCGGCTGAAGGATTAAATGTCCCACTTCAGGATATTTTAACTGTAAAGAGATAATTATAAAAGAAATTTAGTAACTTTGGGTTAATTGATTACATTTTAACACTTCGGCTTTTCAGTTGTTATGCTTTTATACCTTTTATCTGCCACTGTAACTTAAGCCTGAAAATGAAAAAAGACTACTTTATTATTGAATTAATTAAGAGCGGACCATTCATGCTGCTTATGGCAATTGTAATTTTGATTTTATTAGGAATCGTTATCTCTAACAGGCACGAGAAGACTGTGCAAATGAAAGAAGATGTAATGTATGTTGCTCCCAAGCCAAAAAAATAGTCGAAACTGGAGAGTTGCGACAGTTTTATTTATTTTTTTAAGTTCCTGTTCTTCCTCCGGAAACAAAACATCCAATACTATGACTAATGCGGGTAACATTGGAACCTATGGCTCTGATGTAGTTTTTTTTGCTAAAAACAAAATTAAGACAATTGAATTGAAAGATCTGAATTCCAAAGCTTGTGTTCTTCTTGTACCTGGTTATCAGGGTCGGGTTATGACAAGTACTGTTGGAGGGAGTGAAGGCGCAAGTTTTGGTTGGATCAATTATAAGTTCATAGAATCGTCAAGACCGAGTAGACAGTTTAATCCCTATGGTGGAGAAGAACGTATCTGGCTCGGGCCTGAAGGTGGACCTTTTTCAATTTACTTTAAAAAGGGTGATGAACAGGTATTCTCCAACTGGGTAGTTCCTGAAGAAATCGACACCCAGCCGTTCGAAGTGCTTGCACAATCATCAGATAAAGTGAGTTTTGCAAAAGATTTTATGCTCACAAATGCCTCAGGAACTAAACTTGGAATTGGAATTGAGCGAACAGTTAAGTTATTGACAATTAAAGATGCTGAGCTTGCATTAGGAATGGATATGGACAATTCTTTGTCCTTTGTAGCCTACGAATCTGAGAATATTCTGATTAATAAAGGGAAATCTGCCTGGACGGAACAGTCGGGAGCTTTATCTGTATGGATGCTCGCTATGTTCAATCCGTCACCAGGAGGGGTTGTTTTCATCCCCTTCAGAAAATCAGATGAAACCCGATCTGAAAAGGTTGTTAATGACGATTATTTTGGCAAAGTACCATCCGACAGGCTCATTCTTAAGGATGGGATATTGTTTTTTAAAACCGATGGAAAATACCGCAGTAAAATTGGTATTTCTCCCGAAGGTGCATTGCCATATTGCGGAAGCTATGACCCCGATAAGAAAGTACTAACTCTTCTCTGGCATTCTTCTCCCGAAACCCCTTCGCGTTATGTCAATTCCAAATGGGGAGATCAAACTTCCCCATTCACCGGAGATGTTGTTAACTCATATAATGATGGCCCGGTAGCTGACGGAAGTATTATGGGTCCCTTTTATGAAATTGAAAGTTCTTCCCCTGCAGCATTTCTTTCTCCCGGAAGCAGAATTGAACATACCCAGCGGATTTTTCATATCACAGGCAGCAAAGACAAATTGAGCTTAATAACAGAACATCTGTTTCACCTTTCTATCTCAGAAATTGAAGCTGCCTTTAAATAAGGTTGAGGTTGAAGTTGAGGGTTATGCTAAATATCATATATTAAACTGCAATAAATATCGTCATA
The DNA here is from genome assembly GCA_025350595.1 of Bacteroidota bacterium. Classification (GTDB taxonomy): domain Bacteria; phylum Bacteroidota; class Bacteroidia; order Bacteroidales; family VadinHA17; genus LD21. The sequence goes on along the minus strand of JANXXP010000128.1, from coordinate 10,098 downwards.
ATTTGTTTTCATAATGATTTAGGGTATTTTCTGAAAAAGTCAGATCCGGATTAAAAGGTAAAAAGTGGCAATTCGGTGAAAAATTACCATAGCTCGTTGAAGATATTTTTATTTGCTTCACTCCGGATGTACTTTTGAAATCATAAAGTACAGAAATCAAATGGAAAGAATTAAAAATAGAAAAATTATGAAAACAACAATCAGGATTATTTTAGGTACTGTCATCTTGAGTGCAGTTTTATGGAGTTGCACAAAGACTGATAGTTCAGTTCAAACAACAACTCTGAAGAATTCAATTAATCTGAGCGCTCTCCATTTGAATACTGCTGTGAATACAATAGCTTCGACTAAGGCATATTCTATTTTAACTTTTAACGGAGGAACTGCAAAGTCACTTAGTACAACTGAAACAGCTTATAAAGTATATATCACTCTTGATTCAATAAAAGGAATATATAATTATAAGCCTGTTCCCAAAGCTGACAGATGGGGTATTTCTCTAATGAAATATTTTGATAAAACAGCTGACGATAATAAAATGATTGTTAAAATGCCATTGAAAAAGGTCACTGATCCAAGGACTTTGAGACAATACGCAGCCGGGGACTCTGCTTTGACTAACAATTTTTCAATTGCGGTATCTGATTATCATAATAATTACAATAATTACCATGATTTTGACTATATCATGACATCGGCCATTACTATTGATGATGTTGCAGCAGGCAATCTAAATATAAAATATGTTGTCAGTCCGGCAACAGGCGTTAATTATGCTTCGCAATATACTTTCAGTGGTGGTTACACTGCAGACTATAAATATCTTTCAGGTGACACAACTTTATCAAGTTTTGCTATCTCTGAAAACAGTAAGGTTTTATATAAAGAAGAATTAAGGACAGTAAAAGTTGATACAGCCAGATTTGGACGTGAACATGAGTATATCCTTACAATTGGGGATGTTCAGATTATAAGAAAATCAGGTACAAAAGCAGTAACTGTTTCTGTTGCCGGGGTAGTTCAGACCAACGCTGTTGTTACTATGGTTGATAAAGCCGCAGATTCAGAAGCGTCAGTTGTCAAGCATCGTGATATTCAGATAACCTTTGATGATGGCACTACAACCACTATCTCAGCTTTAATCGGAAATTCAGTCAATAACATTAAGACATTATTTGATTCTCTTCACTCAGTTTTCTTCTCAGCCTATGTTGTAGACTGGATTGCTTATGACATTTATTATCACAGAAATTAAGGAATATTAGGATAAGATTATTAGGCTAATATTCTAACACCTTGGTAGGTTAGCAGGTTAGGTCTGGTTAGGTTAGTAATTCGTGATCATTTCTTCCGTGGCATTCTCCCCGAATGTTCACGGAAGATTTTTTATAGTATTTTTAGCCTATCTTTGCAACTTATAAAAATTCAATCCATTGACAACATTCTCAGATCTTAGTGTATCAAACACTTATAAACAGGCATTAGAAGAAGTCGGAATTATTAACCCGACTGAAATTCAAATAAAATCCATTCCTTTCCTTATTGCAAAGGGGACTGACTTCATAGGACAGGCTCAGACCGGCACTGGTAAAACTGCTGCTTTCGGTTTACCAATACTCCAGGCAATTAATCCGGATGACTCTCATATTCAGGCATTAATATTGTCTCCGACAAGAGAACTGGGACAACAGATTGCAAAACAACTATTTAAGTTCACAAAATATCAGGCGAAAAAAATTTTCATTGAGTCAGTTTATGGTGGTGCCCGTATTGCCCAGCAGATCAGTGCACTTAGAAGACCAACACATATCCTTGTTGCAACTCCCGGCCGACTTGTAGATCTGCTTGAGCAAAAAGCGGTAGATCTTTCCTCTATAAGAACAATTGTACTCGATGAGGCGGATGAGATGCTCAGCATGGGATTTAAAAAAGAACTTGATACAATTCTTAAGTTTACAGACGGAAGCCGTTATACATGGTTATTCTCAGCTACTATGCCACCAGCTATCAAGGCAATTATTAAGGGTTATATGTCACCTGATGCGATGAGGGTTGTAATAAACAAGCATGAAGCTGTTAATAAAGATATTGAACATAAATACCTTGTTTGTGAAAGCGATAAGAAACCAGAAATCCTGTTGGCCTTCTTAAGATCACAGGGTGAAAACAGAGGTTTGATCTTTTGCAGGACAAAAGCTGATACACAAAACGTTGCCAAAAGACTGCTTGCTAAAAACATCAGTGCAGATTCCCTGCATGGCGATATGTTACAGATAGAAAGGGATAAGGTAATGAGGGCGTTTAAGAACGAAAAACTTCAGATATTGGTGGCCACCGATCTGGCAGCAAGGGGTATTGATGTTAAGGAACTGGCTTATGTTGTTCATTATTCTTTTCCTGAAAGTACAGAATATTACACTCACCGAAGTGGAAGAACCGGAAGGGCAGGGAACAAAGGACTTTCTTTCAGCCTTGTTACCTCACGCGATCTGGCCGGTTTGAAACGTATTGAGAGAGAACTGGGAATCAAAATAAAGGAAAATCACAGGTAAGCTTTCTCTTATGAATGAACAAAAAAGCAACGACCCATTACATGGAAAAACACTGGAATATATAGTCCGGTTTCTCTATGCAGAATATGGCTGGGAAGAGTTGGGTAATAAGATAAAAATCAACTGTTTCACCAGTAATCCAAGTGCCCAGTCAAGTCTTAAGTTTCTGAGAAAAACTCCTTGGGCACGAAAAAAGGTCGAGGATTTATACATTGAAGTAGTGAAAAACGTAACCGGATAATGAGTTTTATTTTAAGGTTATAGGTACCTTTATGATTAGAAGTCCTAATTTAACTAAGGTATATGAAAAAAATAACAGTCATTATCGGAATTGCTCTGCTCTGGAGTTACTGCACACTTTATTCCCAAATACCAAATCCTTCTTTACCTGGTGATCTGATAAATAAGCCATGGTCAGGTAAATGGATCTCAGTAGCCGGAGAACCGGCAAAAGAGTTTGGCGTATATCATTTCAGAAAAAAAATTGAATTAGATAAAAAGCCTGAATCATATATTGTAAATATCTCGGCAGATAATCGTTATAAATTCTTTGTCAACGGTAAATTAGTATGTCTCGGTCCGGCCAGAGGCGATATGTATCACTGGAATTTTGAAACTGTCGATCTTGCTCCATTTCTTAAAGATGGGGTCAATATTCTGGCTTCGGTAGTTTGGAACTTCGGCGATAATGTTTCTCCATGGGCACAAATGTCGCACCGCACTGGCTTTATACTTCAGGGAAATAGTAATGCTGAGAAGAAAGCTGAAACTGATAAATCGTGGAAAGGAATCAGAAATCCTGCATATACACTGGTGAAAACAAACCTTAATACTTTTTTTGTCACCGGTCCGGGTGAAAATATTGACGGAGATAAATATTTATGGGGTTGGGAAACAGAAAATTTTAATGACAAAGACTGGAAAGAGGCAGCTGAAATCTCTCAGGGACTGTTAGGAGGATTGTTTTACAACTATACTGAAGACTGGCAACTGATTGCACGCCCAATTCCTGCCATGGATCTTATTCCGCAGCGAATCGAAAAAATACGGATAGCAAGTGGCATAAATGTACCGGCAAATTTTCCTAAGGAAATATCTCCGTTTACAATTCCGGCAAATACCAAAGCAGTACTTCTTCTCGATCAGGGATTTGAGACAACAGCATATCCCGTATTCAAGATATCCGGCGGAAAAAACGCTAACATCAGGTTTCAATACGCCGAAGCATTATATGAAAAAGGAGGGAATGAGAATAGTAAGGGAAACCGAAACGAAGTTGAAAATAAGGTATTTAAGGGATATGAGGATAAAATTGTGAGTGACGGCGGCAGCGACCGGATTTATGTTCCGCTCTGGTGGCGAACATATCGTTATATTAATCTTACAATTGAAACCAGAGCTGAACCTCTCACTGTAAATGATTTATATGGCATTTACACCGGTTACCCATTCAGGTTGGAAGCTGGTTTTGAGGCAAAGGATCATCCTGAATTAAATAAAATACTTGAGGCAGGTTGGAGGTCCGCCCGTCTCTGTGCACAGGAAACATATACCGATTGCCCGTATTATGAACAGCTACAGTATGTTGGAGATACCCGCATTCAGGCACTTGTATCCTTATATAACAGCGCCGATGATCGTCTAATGAGAAATGCCATTACTCAGATAGGGTATTCACATGGATTATCAGGAATTACACAAAGCCGTTACCCATCAAGTCTGGCACAATTCATTCCCCCTTTCTCAATGTGGTGGATAGGTATGCTGGATGACTACTATAAATACAGGGGAGATGAGGCATTTATTAAAGATAAATTGCCAATGACCAGGGCTATTCTACATTTCTTTGAATCGAATCAGATGCCTGATGGTTCACTTGGCAATGTGCCGTACTGGAATTTTACAGACTGGGCTACCACCTGGCATGACGGAATTGCTCCAAAAACAGATATGGGGCATTCCTCTGTTCTGGATCTTCAGTTGTTATTGGCTTATCAGACTGCAGGACATTTGGAAAAAAGCTTTGGACTACAAGATTTTGTAAAACTTTATTCTCAGAAAGCCGACCAGTTGAAACAGCTGACAAAAACAATTTATTGGGATTCCAACAGGGAAGAATTTGCAGATACTCCCGATAAAAAAACTTTTTCCCAGCATGCAAATGTCCTTGCAATTTTAACAGGAGTAGTTGAGGGTGATGAGGCCAGAAAGCTTATGGAAAAAACACTGAGTGATAAGAGTCTTACTCAGGCAACTATCTACTTTAAATATTATCTTCATCAGGCACTGGTAAAAGCCGGTCTGGGCGACAGGTATCTAGATTTACTTGATGAGTGGCGTAATCAGCTCTCACGGGGACTTACAACATGGGCAGAATCACCAGAGCCAACCCGTTCCGACTGCCACGCATGGGGTGCCAGTCCGAATATAGAATTTTACAGGATTCTTTTGGGTATCGACAGCGATGCACCCGGTTTCAGCAAAGTAAAAATTGAACCTCATCTGGGTAATCTTACCAATGTTAATGGTGAAATTCCCCATCCTGCCGGTAAAATATCTGCAAGCTATCGTTTTGAGAACGGAAAATGGTTCATCGTGATTGGCCTGCCCAAGACAATTACTGGTTATCTTGTGTGGAAAGGGAAACAGCTTGATCTGAAGGAAGGAATGAACAAGTTTGAACTTTAGGATTTTGGATTTTGGATTTCGGATTGGGCTTCGCCGGGCTCGCCTTCGGATCGAATTTTAAATTGAACAAGTATGTGATGAAACTCAAATTACTTTAATACTCAAATGAAACAATTATTATTATCAGCATTTTTGCTCATAGCTTTTGCAAATGTGTTTATGGCACAGGATAATGCCTGGAAAGGACCTTCAGTTGATTTCAGGCATGGGAATTTAAAAGTATCTGAAAACAAGAGATTTCTTGTCTTTGAAGATGGAACTCCTTTCTTCTATCTTGGCGATACGGGATGGGAACTTTTTCATCGTCTTAATAAGGAGGAGACAGAAAAATATCTTGAAAACCGTCGTTCAAAGGGGTTTACAGTAATACAGGCTGTGTTACTTGCAGAACTTGATGGACTTAATACTCCAAACGCAGAAGGAGATAAACCTCTTATTAACAACAACCCGCTTACCCCAAATGAGAAGTACTTCGAACATGTTGACTGGGTAATAAAAAAAGCAGAAGAGAAAGGAATCTTCATCGGCGTGCTTCCAACCTGGGGTGATAAATGGAACAGGAAATGGGGAGAAGGTCCGCAAATATTTAATCCGGAAAACGCAAGAGATTATGGGAAATTTATCGGGCAACGCTATAAAAACAGTCCCAATATAATCTGGATTTTAGGAGGTGACCGCCCTATAGAATCGGAAATCCAAAGGCAGATAATTGTCGCAATGGCTGAAGGTTTACGCAATGGAGACGTGGGTAGGCATCTCATTAGCTTCCATCCTACAGGAGGCACCGGATCAGCACAATCTCTTCCAAACGAACCATGGCTCGATTTCAATATGAGGCAGAATGGTCACACTTTGAGCTACACAGAAAGGTATTATACAACAAGTGAAGACTATCAGCTTGAGCCACCAAAACCTGTAATTGACGCGGAACCTGTTTATGAGGATCATCCGATCAACTTCAATCCCGATGCAAACGGACATTCTACCTCAGCAGATGTCCGAAGACCTCTTTACTGGGATCTTTTCAGCGGGGCATTCGGACATACCTATGGTCACCATTCTGTATGGCAGTTTTGGTCACCATCTCATGAACCAATAAACCGACCTCTCATGCCATGGTATGAGGCTATTGATCAACCGGGGGCTAAGGAAATGATGTTTGGACGACTTCTCATCGAATCGAGGCCTTTTCTTAAAAGGATTCCTGATAATTCAATAATTGTTCCCGATAGAATAACATCAGCTGTCCCGGGCAATGGATCGTACAGGTATGTTGCCACACGAGATCAGGACGGATCATATGCTATGGTATATGTTCCGGTTGGAAGAAAGTTTTCTGTACGAATGGACGCAATTAAAGGAAATGAGGTTGTAGCATGGTGGTTCAATCCCCGTGATGGTGAATCGAAAGTGATCGGAAAATACTCAAACACCGGAACCCAGACATTCAATACTCCAACCCCCGGAGAAAATCTGGACTGGATACTTGTTCTTGACGATGCTTCAAAAAATTTCAAAGCTCCCGGACAATGAGAAATTCCCTCCTGTTCCTGGCTCCAATTCTTTCCATGAAAAATTAAATTCAATAATCATTTAACTTAACATATATGAAAATAGTCGTTCTGGATGGCTATACTATAAATCCCGGAGATCTGAGCTGGGAAAGACTTTTATCATTGGGTGAAGTAGAATTATTTGACAGGACTCCTGCTGGAAAAATAATTGAGCGGTCGATTGAAGCAGAAATACTGATTACAAACAAGACTCCTTTGCCAGCGGAAACGATAAACAGCCTTCCAAAACTGAAATATATCGGAGTCCTGGCTACTGGTTATAATGTGGTTGACACTGCCGCTGCAAAAAGCAGGAGTATCATTGTCACAAATGTTCCTTCGTACAGTACGATGTCTGTTGCTCAGCTTGTCTTTGCTTTAATCCTGGAACTTTGTCACCATGTTCAAAAGCACAGTGATTCTGTACATGAAGGGAAATGGACTGCGTCAGCTGATTTTAGTTATTGGGATTATCCGCTTATTGAATTATCGGGAAAAACAGTGGGAATTATTGGATTTGGGAATATTGGCAAAAAAGTGGCGGATATAGCAACAGTTTTTGGGATGAATATTCTCGCTGCAAGCAAGAATCATATCGAACAACCTGACAGGAAAAATTTCAGGTGGTGTGATATAAATGAATTATTGGAAGAGTCGGATTTTGTGAGCCTGCACTGTCCTTTGACACCTGAAACAAAGGGACTCATTAATGCTGCAAATTTAGGAAGAATGAAGAGATCTGCTTTTCTCATAAACACTTCAAGAGGTCCGGTAGTTGTTGAACAAGACCTTGCAGATTACCTGAATAACGGATCAGTTGCAGGAGCAGGTATAGATGTACTTTCAATGGAACCGGCTTCAAAAGATAATCCACTTCTAAGAGCAAAAAATTGTATCATAACTCCTCACTTTGCATGGGCAACAAAGGAGGCCAGAGTACGGCTGATGGATATTGCAATAAATAATGTGGATGCATTTCTATGTGGAAAACCTATGAATGTTGTAAATTTATAATGAATAATTACGTTTTATAATCCTAAATATCAGATTCTTAATAAAATTGAAATGAAAAAAACTATTTTTTCTTTTTCTATTTATCGAAATGCCAGCCAGTCTGGTCTGGTCACAAAATGTTGATTTAAAAAAGTTTCCAAAAGGTTCTACTCCCCCTGGAAATAGGGAACCGGCTAAGTGCACATTTTCTTCCGGCAAAGCATATGCAATACAATGGAAAATCGATTCATTATTCAGAAGTTTGCGCATGGTATGGCTCGCTTCGTTTTGACGAAGTTACCAAAAACAAGAGATATTTCGTCATGGGAATGTCATATGCCGACACCCAGTGGACACTACCCGAAAATCCAACTCCCGAGACGAAAGCGTGGTCAGACAAAGGTTTTACCTGGGAGACAAGACTTTGGATAGATGAGATGTTTATGATAACCATAGTACAGTCGCAGGCGTTCAGAGCATTGTTTTGCCACACATCTGCTGGAGAATGGGACAGATATTCGTTACATTCAGAATTTACCTGGACATTCGGGCACAAAAACCACTGAGATTTATACACATGTTACTACCAAAGGATTTGATCAGATAAAAAGTCCTTTAGACAGTATGTATCTTACTAAAAAAAGTGGTATTAGTTGATTCGATTTTAGTATCTTCGATTATAAACTGTAAAAATTCAATAATCTCAATGGACAAAAATGAATAGAGAAAAAATCAATTTATTAAAATACTGTATTTCTGCATTATACAAAAAATGGCAATTAGGTCCAAGGCAGATATAAATGCAACCGGTTGTGCTTATTGAATTGTTGTGGCTCATTTTAAAATGCAGACTCAGCTCAAATAGGTAATTTATTGAGCTATATTTATTATCTTTGTGAGCTAAAAATAAAGAAATGATTAACTCAAGAGAGATTGAAATATTAGACTTTTTAGAGAACCAACCAGGTAGTTCTTCAAAAGAAATTTATGATAACTTAAAAACAGATATTAGCTATGCAACTGTTAAAAGGAGTTTAGCTCAATTATTATCTGAGAAATTATTGGTTGTAAAAGGACAAGGAAAAGGTTCTAAATATTTTGTTTCATCAGCTTTTAAATTGCTGCAATCAATTGATATTGATAAGTATTACCAAAAGGAAATTGATGAGCGTATAATAAAAGCGGATTTTAATTTTGAGGTATTTGAAATATTAGCAGAAAATATTGTTTTAAATACTAACGAATTACTTAAACTAACATCTCTTCAGAATCAATTCACAAAGAATATTAGTCAACTTTCTGAAGTAGAATATAAGAAAGAACTTGAAAGACTTACGATAGATTTAAGTTGGAAATCATCACAAATTGAAGGAAATACATATTCCTTGCTCGAAACAGAGCGATTACTTAAAGAAAAAGAGACAGCTGCGGGGAAATCAAAAGAAGAAGCCATAATGCTTCTCAACCATAAAGAAGCTATTGATTTTATTGTAGAAAATACAAATTACTTAATACCTTTTTCTGTACCTAAGATTGAGGATATTCATAGTATTTTAATAAAGGATTTAGGTATTGATAAAAATTTACGAAAGAGGAGAGTTGGTATATCCGGGACTAACTATCGTCCATTAGATAATGAATTTCAAATAATGGAGGCTCTGCATAAAACATGTGAAATTATCAATAAAAAAGAAAATGTTTTTGAGAAGGCATTATTGACTTTGGTATTAATCTCATACATTCAGCCGTTTATGGATGGCAATAAACGAACGGCAAGGATTGTAAGTAATGCAATTTTAATGAATTATAAGTATTGTCCAATTTCTTTTAGGACTGTAGATTCGGTTGATTATAAAAAAGCGATGTTGTTATTTTATGAGCAAAACAATATATCAAGATTTAAAGAGATTTTCATTAATCAATTTGAATTTGCGGTAAACACATATTTCTAAAAAAAACGAGCCAGAATACCCGGTATAGCCAATACATCCCTACGGTCAGTACATACTTGCAAAGTCACGTTCGGCTGAAGGAGACCATACAATATGTCTAGGCATGAGAATATTTCTTGCGGTACTTATCCAGAATAACTTTATTTGGTATCCCTTTTCCTGCCTCTATTTCTTCAATGAAGCTAACAACAAACAACAATAAACTTTTATCTTTATGAAGTGATATGTTCTTTAACTGAAATGGTGGTATATAATTGAATTGAAATTTACATGTATTGGCTATACCGGGTATTCTGGCTCGTTTTTTTTAGAAATATGTGTTTACCGCAAATTCAAATTGATTAATGAAAATCTCTTTAA
>JANXXP010000124.1 GCA_025350595.1 Bacteroidota bacterium | reverse complement strand
CTTTTTACTTTTTATTTTCTACTTTTTACTTTTTACTTTTTACTTTCTACTTTTTATTTTCTACTTTTTACTTTTTACTTTTTACTTTTTACTTTTGTCTTTTGTCTTTTGTCTTTTGTCTTTTGTCTTTTGTCTTTTGTCTTAATCTTCTGCTGCCTGACAACTGTCGCATGTTGCCTTACATTTACATTTAACCCTGCCAACAACCCACTGATTCAGATTCATCTCTATAATTCTGCTGGTTCTGCTATCGAGGCAATCATTGCAGCTGGAGAATTGTTCTAAGTCCCACGTATCTGCAAATACCCGCCCCTTGTTAAGACCGATGCCATATTTAAGGACTGTTTCCAATGAGTTAATATCAGGAGGTGAAAAACTACCATGTTCCCTTAGCAAATCCATTGCCCCATTGCCAGCTCTCACCGGAATAATTATGCAACACTCAATCCCGCTATTAAATGCAAAATCAATTGACTTCTCAGCCCAGTAAATACCCTCTTCTTTAGATTGAAAGGGAGGTCTTAAAAGAATAAAGGCGCGTGATTTAATTGAGTGTTTGTTTAAAAAACCAACAGCTTTGCTGAAATCATCAAGAGTCATTTGCTTATTAAGTTTACTGAGTGTTTCAGGATGCACTGTTTCAAGTCCTAAAGCAATCTGTAATTCAGGTTTTAGCATATCCCGGAAAACCAGGCATTTTTCATTTATGAGTTTCGGATGGCATTCTACAATTACAGTTTCGAAACTGCTTATCAGTGACGCTATTTTTTGATAATCTTCTTTTGGAATAGCTCTTTCATCAAAGAAACTACCACTGTTGTAGAGTTTCAGATGTTTGACAGGAGGAAGCTGGTTCAGTGCCCATTCAATCTGGTTTGGTATAGAACCGGGTGATACAGACTCGTCAGTTGTGTTCTTCCAGAGATCACACATCAGGCAATGGAAAGGGCATTCTCTGTTAGTCAGAAAAATAATAGCAACATCTTCAATTTTGCCTGACATTGTCCGCTCTTTTTCAATGAGCCAGGAATAAGGCTTCTGAGGATCAACACTGTTTTTCTGACCGCGTTTAGCCAGAATCCATTTGTCATCGAAAACTGGATTGGAATTTTCACTCATAATTTGACAAAAACTCTTTCCTGTATGCTATTTCTTTAACAGGAAAATGCTTATCAAAGTCCTTTGTGGATGCAGCCCCATGCTGAAAACGTCTTTTCGGGAATACCGGCATATCCATTCCGGTAATTTTCTTAACTCCGCTTGAAACAATCTGTCCCTTTAGATCATATAACTTCTGATGATCCCAGTTGGTCATATTAATATAAGGTATACCTTCAGAAATTTCAATCACATTCGGTAATGTATATGGACTAAATCCTTCAAACCCTAAAACATCAGAAGGTGTGAAGGTCCGCATATAACCTCTGCTCAATCCGCCTGAATAAGTCAAAGAATGTTTTATTGATTCCACTCCCCATCCTTCGTGATAAAGCATCAGGTTATTAAGAACACTTTTAATTGTCAGTTCAGGATTTTCTTCAATCGGGTAGTCTTTCAGGTTTTCGTCACCGCCATCACCATCAATCAGGAATTTCCATTCGGGATATCGTGATCTAATCCCCTGCAGTAAAGATAAATTCATCGTTGCAGATTGAATATCAAGCGGTTTGTAGTCTTCAACAACTTTCACGGTCTTCTTCCAGTCGAGAGAGGAATAGGCTACCTCAATTGGTTCGAGGAACAAATCAAGATTGAGGGTCGCTAGAAATTTTCTGGCCTGGATCAAATCAGCCCCATCCCCGTCAATTGAAAGTGTGAAAGCCTTAAGTCTTGATGGACTTTCGCCAAGTTCTTTTAAAGCATGATAGGTAAGAAGAAATACTGATCCACTGTCTATCCCCGCAGAGAAAGTTACTCCTATAGGACCTGTTTTAGCCCGATACTTAAGCCACTTCTTAATTTCCTCATATAAAACGCCTATATATTTTACCCCAATCTGCGATGGATTATCTTTCGAAAGCTTGTTCCGTTCAGGGTCAAAAAAACGTTCATATACCGGATTCGGATCAGGACAACCCAATAGTTCAATTTTTGTTATATAATGAGCAGGAGCCATTCTGGTGTAGGAGGGATGGAACTGGTGATCGAGACCTTCCTTCTTCAGATAATCGAAAATAACATCTATACGTTCAGCAAGTATAAGGTTAGGTCCCTCAGGTCTTTTTGCAATAAAATAGCGGATAGGACGTCCTATTGATCTGGCCATCCGGATTGTTTTACCCTCAACAGAGACCAGAGAAAACTGTCCGTCAATTTTACGTACTGCTTCAACGTCACCTGACCGGACAATGTTAACAGCCTCTTCATGGGTCATATTATAAATGACATTTTTCTCAGGATTGGTGAGATCTATTACTTTGTTTACGTATTGATTGTCCATATTATTGATTTTAAGATTTAACATTATTATGTGCAGAGACCCCCAAATTGGGCTTCTTTACAAAAAATTTATTTATGAAGAATTCCCTTACCTTCGGAAATAGTCACATACCGATTTGCATCAATATTTTTATATGCCTCCTTCTTCCCATCGGACCAGTTTATCTCCAGAAGGTCGATTTGTTTTTGCTGACCTAATCCGATATGCATCCGGGGATCATTGTTTGACAGATAAGTTGTAGCCCATTGATTTACCAGAACCTGTTTCTTCCCTCCTGCAGTAACTGTTACTTTTGCAGCAATAGTAGAAGCAGGACCATCTTTACCCTGGAGTGTCAATCCAAGCCAGTGATTTTTGTTTCCGCCATCATTTCTTAATAAAACCGGAGTTCCCTGTTTATCGAGGTGCGAAATTATAATATCAAGATCACCGTCGTTGTCAAAATCAGATACAGCCAGACTTCTGCCTGAACGCTTTGTAGAAAAATACGAACCATGGTCTTTTCCAACATTTCTAAAATGTCCCTTTCCGTCATTCTCAAGCAATAGCGGATATTGAAGAATCAGTTCTTCTGCTGTCCCGTTGGCAGCTATTATATCGAGGTCCCCATCATTATCATAATCAAAAAGTTGTGCTCCCCAACTGCTTTTCCCTGCCATAGCTTCAGCAACACCACTCGACTCTGTTATATCAACAAAAACCCCATTTCCTGTATTTCTATAGAGTGCACCGTAATCCAGATCGGTAACCAGGATATCAATTAATCCGTCACCATCGATATCTCCAATTGAGCCATGCATAGACCCTGTCCCTTTTCCCTGACTATTTGCTGCCAGTCCGCTCTGAATGGCAACTTCTTTGTATGTTCCTTTATCATTTCTGAACATGAAATTAAACTGGTGGTCATTTGCCTGGAAGATGTCAAGATCGCCATCGTCATCATAATCAAATACTGTTAATCCCATACATTTTGAATCGGGAAAGTATAGATTGTTCTTTTTTGTGACGTCAATAAACTTCCCGTCAGGCTGCTGTTCATATAGCATTGAGGCCTGTCCGTTGTACTCTGTGGGACTGGGCATCATTTCAGGTGTTGAGGGGGATTTATAAGCAGGGTCAAAAGCAAGGAAGTTTCCAACCATTGCGTCCAGTCTCCCGTCATTATTGTAATCCCAGAAAGAAACTCCGATACTCCATTTTGTAAAACCATTCAACTTTTCCGGACCAGCAAGACCAATAGAAGCAGTGATGTCAGTGAATGTGCCGTTTCCATTATTCCTGTAAAAAGTATTCGGACCATAGTTCAGTAAATAGAGATCCTGATTACCGTCATTATCAATGTCAATTGCTCCGGCGGCCATGCTCCAACGACCCGGAACAACTCCGCTTAATTCAGAAACAGGAGTGAATGTTCCATTACCATTGTTTTTATAAAGCTGGTTATGCGAGTTTTTATTGACTTTGCCATCGGGATCAGAGATACCTTCGAGATAAGTTCCGTTCATCAGGTAAATATCCATCAAACCATCATTGTTGTAATCAAATACTGTTATGCCAGACCCGCTGCTTTCAAGAATATTTTTATAGGAATTATCACCGAAAGTATATTTGAAATCAATCCCGGCCTTTTTAGTAATATCGGTGAACATTATCCCATTTTTCTGAGCAGTGATCAGAAGTGGAAATACCAAAAGCAAAAAGCAAAAATAAGATGCAGGTAGTTTCTTTATTAAGAATTTTTTAACCGAAAAGAACTCAAAGTCGGCGCAAAGGACGCGAAGAAAATAATAGTACAAAATACCTTTGCGATCTTTGCGAAAATCCTTAGCGACCTCTGCGCTTAATGGATTACTATTAATTGTTCTTTTTCTTAATTGCATTTCGATAATCCTCAGCTGTAACTACTCTTGTATTATATTCCTGATTATACTTCTGAAGGTCAGGACTATTAGGGTAAATATCCTTTTCTGAAGGAGGATAACTCTTCATTCCATGAAAGGGGAGAGGAGCTACAGTTTTTCCGAGAGCGGTATTAATATCTCCATCCTTTACCCAGCCAACACTGTGAATAAGAAAATCTCTTTTCCAGCCCTGTTTTAATTCAGGTAATCCTTTAACATCAAACTCAATTGATGTTTCATCACCTGCGTTTGATATAATATATTTATTATCAGACTCAGACAGTAGAGGCAGTACATCCCCATATCTTGTATAATTGCCTAAAAGATCACGCCACTTTCTGTTTTTGTCAACATCCGAATAGTCAAACCAGTGTGGACCGTACCGTCCCCCTTTCTTAAAGCCCCTTGAAAATCCTCTGTAGTGCAAGTCTGCTGATTTAGGATTAAGTACGTTTGAGATGACAGGCGCTGTTGAAAGAGAACCCGAGAAGAAAATGTAATCCCAGTAAATCTCCATATTTGTTCTGATCCTGATTCTGTGATCGGCGCAAAGAAATTTGCCTGAAAGATCCGTAATTACTGTTTTATCTTTTCCCATCGGAAAACCAAGGTTATCAATAACTGTTTCCCATTCACCTTTCTTGTTGATTACCTGAATATAAGGTCGACTCACTTTCAGATTACCAGATTGAGATATAGCAACATTAATGCTGGCATCTGTAGGAAATATCCATCCATTGAGGAAAAGAAATAATTTACCGGATTTATCAACTTTACCCGGATCAAGAATGAGGTCATGCATCTCTGTAACACCCTGATATTGGCCGGGTTTGAAATCTGAAATGTATTTATCATCTTTTTCAGATATTAATGAAAGCACATCATTCCCATTTGAATCCTTTGCCGAAACTGGTAGCTTTTTATCTTTTATCTGGTAAATCTTATTGCCGGGGAAAGGTGGGGGAGAAAACTGTTCGGGTACAAAAACGTCAACTGAATCAGGATGATCAACAGCCACCAGCTGCATTTTATCAATATATATTGTCTCCCAAAGCTCTGATGTAACCCTGATGGAATATGCTCCATCTTTCGGTTTTAAAGTCTCACCGGGTATTTTTATATAATCGTCAGATGCATCAGGAAAAGCATAAGCTGTTGTAGCTCCCATAATACCAAGAGGCATACCTAGTGCACTTCTCCAGATGATATCCTTTGCAAACTCATATTTTTCTCCATCCCATGTATACAGGAACGGGCATGAACCTTTCAGTGTCTGTGCTTCGACCAGCGATTGATCACTTCCCGGTAAAAATATGTTCTGGGGTACGCCGTTTGTCCAGGTAATTCTTATAACATCCGCAGTAGCATGATTGCCCATCCCAAAGTGAACATTTGGATCAGTAACCACCTTTGTCTGATAAAGATCTCCAGCACGCATTTCCACTTTTGCTCCGATTCCAAAATGATTGTTCTTTGCACTGCCGGCTCTTAAACCTACCAGTTTCATCTGGATATAATGGTTCGCATTACCACCGTCATTACGAAGAAGATATATTCCTCCATTTATACCGGCAATAACTACATCGATATCACCATCTTCATTATAGTCGAACAACGCAATTTTTTTGCCTGATTTAGGTTCTTCAGGTAACAGTCTGGACACATCTGTGAAATTGCCATTCCCGTCATTATGGTAAAGAAATATACCTCTTCCACCCTTTTCAATTGATTCTCCGGCAATAATCAGATCAAGGAAACCGTCGTTATCAAAATCAAAGAAAGCTGCATCGTAAGCTTTTATTCTTTTAAGACCTGCGAACATTACTTTTGAGTTCCCGGCAGGTTCAAAACGACCGTCGCCAAGATTCCGGTATAATTCATTTCCTCCTTCGTTAATTGAAGTAATAAACAGATCCAGAAATCCATCATTATTGTAGTCACCAACTGCAACTGAAGAAGATCCTCCGTTACTTTTCAAACCACTTTCTGCTGTTACATCCTTAAAAACTCCCTCTCTCTGATTAGAATATAGGATATTGCTTCCTTTCTCATTTATTACCAAGAGGTCAATATCACCGTCATCATCAAAATCACCTATGGCTGCATCAAGAGAATTATCATTGCTTCCTGACAATCCCATTTTGTCTGCCTGTTCCTGGAAAGTCCCGTCCGAATTATTTCTGAATAAAAGATCAGGATTCGATTTCGCTACAAAAAGATCGAGATCTCCGTCATGATCAAGGTCGGAAAATAAGGCCATATTTCCGCCGGTTTTATTGCCAATCTTAGATTTTTCAGTGACATTTTCAAAGGATTCTTTGCCTGCATTTCTATAAAGAATATCACCACCTTCCTTAACGACAAACAGATCCATAAAACCATCATTGTCAAAATCGCCAAATGCAGCAGAAGATTCTTTTCCTGAGTGCTTCATTCCAACTTTCTCAGAAACATCAGTAAACCTGCCCATTTCATTGTTAAAAAGGTAATGTTTATATGTTGAAGAAACCGGGTCGTAGCTGCCCGCATATAAATCGACATCCCCATCACCATCATAATCAGCAGCTTCTACGTGTGATGAATATTTGAATTGGGGATTTTCACCTTCTTTGAATGCTGGTACGATATTCAATCCTGAAGAAACCGTAACATCAGTGAATTTTATTATATCAAGTAATGAACCATTTTCAACGTTCTGGACTGAAGACTGACGGTCAAAAGTAATGAGAGGAAAGCCAATCAGAGACCCGCCAGGACCTTTCAAATCCATAATGCCTGCCTGGTATGGTGAGGTTACTTTCAGATAATTATGAAAAATTGTAAATTGAACAATGGCATTTTCCTTGTCCTTTTTTTTCAGTAAGGAGAGGGATTTGTTGTAATAATCAATAGCTTCTTTGGGAAATTCAGGAAATTGTTTGTGAATGATTTCCAATTGTTCTATAGCCTTATCTGTTTCTCCTGTTCGAATGTAAATCTCGATCAGGCTAAGGTGAGGGACTAAATTTCCGGGAACTTTCTCAACAAGTTTAAGTACGTAGATTTGGCGCTGTTTTTGAGATTCTGCATCCTGGTCAATATTATACAATTCCGAAAGATCGTAGAGTGTCTTAATATGATCAGGCGTAAATATAAGTGCCTCTTTAAGTTCTGATATTGCCTTATCCCGATGTTCGTTCATCTGATATACTGTAGCCATTATCAATCTTATATCAGGATCTTTTGGATCAATTTCTTTTGCTTTAGACAGTTGTTTCTCAGCTTCAGGATACTTTCCCATACGAAGATAAGCTAAGCCCAGGTTTGCATAACCAAATTTCTCTTTTGGCGCCAGATCGATGAACTTTAAAAATTGTTTTTCAGCCTCGTCAAGTTTAAATTCTTCGAGATATGCGAGACCAAGCGTTTTTATACTTGTCAGATCCTGAGCGCTTTGCTTTGTATCTTTTACACTGTTCTTGCATGTGAACAGAATAAATGAGCAAAGCAGTGTAATTAGTAAAATGTATAATTTTTTCATACATCCAAAATTAAGAAATAAAAAGCACTAAGAGAATTGATAGAAAATTATTGGGTTCTCTAAAATAATCTTTTTAACCGCTAAGCACGCATAGTATTAGCAAAGTACACAAAGTAATTTTTTCATTTTGCAACTTTGAGACCTTTGCGTCAAATCTTTGCGACCTTTGCGGTTAATAGCTTTCATTATTTGTTATTAATATTACTGAACCTTTTTAATTGCAACAGGAACTCCATTTTTTATTTCAATCAGACCAGGTATTCCAATCCTGTTTCCTTTTTCATCAAATAGTATAGTTCCCGTGACACCATTATAATGTATAAGCGTAAGTGATTTCTGAAGTTTTTCGCGATCGGGATATGCATCTCTGATTGCTTCAATAAGTAAATTCATACCATCATAAGAATATGCCGCCGCTGCTCCAGGGAAAATACCATATGTCTTTTTATACTCCTTTGTGAAATCTGACACATTGGATATTAGCCATTCGCCAGGAGAAATCATGACAACACCTTCATAACCTTTTAATGATTGTGGAGTGAGTGACTGTTCCACGATAACCGATATTGTACCAAATATCGACAAGTTCATTTTGACATTCCTTATCTGATCAATTATTCTCAATGATGCATCAGGCTGACCAAAAAGAACAACACATTTTACTTCTGATTTTTTTATCTTTTCTGCGAGCCCTGCAAAATCCTGACTCGAATTATCGTAAAAAAACTGCTGAGGATCAGTCTTTCCTGCAAGCCTGGTCTTCTTTAAAAAACTATTTAGTGCAAGTTTTGCATCATATCCTGTATCTGAAACCAAAGCAACTTCAGTTATTTTCCTATTTCCATATATTTCTTCAACAAGAGAAGCAGACTGTTGAAGGTCATTTGGAACACAAGAAAAAAACCACGGCACAAATGCCTGAGAGAGCGTAGGATCGCTGGCCCATGCTGATAAAAAGACAACCCTTGCTTTGGTTGTTACCTGTTCCACGAGATGCGCATTCCTGCCGTCATGAGAACCCATAATAGCCCACACATCCTCGTCAAATATCATATTGACTGCCTGTTTCGAACCAGTTCCCCATGGACCTTCCATCGAGCGGTTTATCAATTCAACAGGCAGACCTTTTACTCCTCCTTTTTTATTAACATTTGTAATAGCCAGTTCAGCGCCTTGCCTGGCCTCAACTGATTTGTTATCAGTTGTTAAAAGGCCAATTTTGATTTTATTTTCCTGTGTGGCATAAGGTTGCCTTGCCTGAACATTTGCGCTTGCAAGTGTCAGATAAATAAAAAGCGTTAAAGACAGGAAACGAATTTTATAAAATCTCATGGAATTATTCCATTTAATCTTCACATTTCAGAAGATTAGTGTAGTTAAATCTCTCTGTCAATGGCTTTAGCCACTTTCTTCAGATCAATCATTAATTTGGAAAATTCATCAAGGCTGAGAGATTGATGCCCATCGCATAAAGCTTTTTCAGGTTTATAATGCACTTCTATTATAAGTCCATCAGTTCCGACAGCAACGGCCGCCTTCGACATTGAAGGTACCATCCAGCGGATACCAGTGCCATGGCTAGGGTCGATGATAACCGGTAAATGAGTAAGCTGTTTTAACATTGGAACGGCGCTCAGGTCAAGAGTATTCCTGGTAGATGTTTCAAAAGTCCGGATACCGCGTTCACAAAGAATTACCTGGTCATTTCCTGCATTAAGGATATATTCGGCAGCTTGTAAAAACTCTTCAATAGTCGCCATCATCCCACGTTTAAGCAGGACAGGTTTTTTGCACATCCCAGCCTCTTTCAGAAGAGGATAGTTCTGCATGTTACGGGAACCTATTTGAATCATATCTGCATAACTTGCTACCAGTTCAACCTGTCTTGTATCCATGACTTCGGTAACAACAGGAAGCCCTGTTTCTTTACTGATAATGCTAAGTAGTTTCAAGCCTTCTTCTCCCATTCCCTGGAAATTGTATGGAGAGGAGCGGGGTTTAAAGGCACCGCCTCTGAGTATTTTTGCTCCTCCGGCTTTTACTGACCTTGCAGTTTCAAATAGTTGTTCCTCGCTCTCAACCGCACATGGTCCTGCAATCATAACTATTTCTGAACCGCCGATTCTAACTCCGCTTATATTAACAATTGTGTCATCAATCTTTGACTTTCGACTAACTCTTGGTGGTATTGAAAATCCGACTTTAACCGGATTTATGCATGGATTTGTTTCCATTTTATCTTTTACAGTATTATTAATATGTTCCTGTTTTAATAGTTGCTCTTTCTTTCATATCCAATGGAGGGGCAGGCATGAACGCAAATTTGCCATTCTCTACTTTTGCCATAAAAATATCTCTTATCTCATTCCAGCTCTGATCCAATACGATTTTTCCGGTAACTCCCTGAAATCCCTGAAAAGTTTTTCGATCAGTCAGAATATCGCGTATCAGAACTCTGTTTAATCCGACTTTGTTAATTGCCGAAATAAGTAAGTTCATCCCATCGTAAGCATGAGCAGCAAATACATCAGGTTCTTCATTAAATCTCTTCATGTAATTGGTCTTGAATGCTTTATATTTAGAATTATCGCTTTCAGGATTGTATTGGCAGGTAGTAACAACGCCTTCAGCGAGATTCCCTGCAATTTTAAGAAATTCAGGATTAACCATTCTGTCTGATCCATAGACCGGTTGTTTCAACCCGATTGCACGCATTTGTTGCAAAATGAGTGCAGATTCTTTGGCATTTCCCCAGACAAGTATCGCATCAGGATTGGTTACCATTATTCTCTCGAGCTGGGTTTTAAAATCTGTTTCCCCGTCGGTGAATCTCTCTTCAATTACCGGAGGATGACCAACACGGGTTGCATTTTCAGAGAATATCTTGAAAGCCACCCTGCCATAACGTGCTCCGGTTCTGATAACCGCAATGCGGGAGTGGCCATCCTTCAGGTAAATCTGGTGAACCAATGAGTAAATACCCTGCCTGTCATCACTAATAACACGAAGGGTCCATGGGATATTGGTTTCAGTAAAAGTAGGATCAGGATCACCGGTACAAACCATGAATATTTCCAGTTTCAGTGCAGCACGAAGTGCCACATGAGAGACTATGTCATCTATAGAACCTACAAATGCCCAGACTTTCTCATCGTCCATTTTTACAACTTCATTTGCTGCTGCACCCCATAAACCAACGTCATTATGTATCATTAACTTGTAGGGCAGGCCCTTATAACCACCATTTTTATTAGCTTCTTCCATAGCAAGCGTAGCGCCCTGAAGCATCTGCTTACCCTGTGGAACCATTACAGAACCGCTCAGGGGACCCAGAAATCCAACCCGCACCTCGGTAAGATCTTTTGGAGCCAGTTTTTCACGTCCCGCTCCATAAAACTGAAGCGGTACAAGAAAATGGTACTTATACGGTTTTACAAATTTATCATATGGGAAAATCTCATCAGGAGCTTTGCCATAGTTCTGTTGTTTTTCCTGAGCCGATAACTTAGAGTTCGGATTAAGAATTAAAAGAATCAAAACTGTCAGAAGAAAATATCTTGTTTTCATATACCTTGAGTTTATTCGGATTTGCTTATTGCATAAACTTCTATTTCAATTAAGAGTGTTTCCCAGCATAATCTTGCCTGAATACCTGTACTTGCCGGCAGAGGATCAAGTTGGAGCCAGGAATAAAAAGATGTACGTATTTTATTGAACTCAGCGTAATCTCTTTCAATATCTCTCAGATAATTAGTGGTTCTTACAACATCATGCCAGGTCATCTCTTCAGCGGCCAGCAGGTTGGTAATGTTTACATAAGTTCTCCAGAGCTGAGCGTTAAAATCGCCAATATGCTCCGCCTTACCTTCTTCATTTACACTCGCAGTTCCGGATATAAGTAAAACTTTATGACCTCCAAAATCAAGACGAAGAGCCCGGGAAAATGAAGATGGTTTCTTATAGTCATAAGCTTCATTAATTACGTGAGGAGCATGAGTAACATGTTTTTCAATAGGTGGTCTTAGTTTATGTATTGCCGGATAAACCGATTCTCCAATCTTATTATCAGGAGATAAAATCCCAAGTTTTTTCATCTCTACACGTTCTCCGTCAGTAAGTTTTGACAGATTTATCAATAATTGTCTGTTATCCATTAGTTCTATAGTTTCTTATATTTTTATATTTCATTCAACTTTCAACTTTCTATCCAGCTAAAGCAGGATTTCGTCACTTCGTTCCTCAATTTACTACCTACTACTTACTACTTACTACTTACTACTTACTACTTACTACTTACTTACTACTTACTACCTACTACCTACTACCTACTACCTACTTCAACAACTCTCCCCGACTAATCCCACTCGAAGTGGCAACCCAAAGAACATCTTTATCCTCGTCAACACCGATTATAAAATTATGAGAAATAGATGGGGACATTGGTATTTCCTTTGTCGTTTTATTTGGAGTACTGTCATCAATACGACCATAGTTTTTTACTATTGCCATACCATCGCTGTTATTGTCATTCTTCTTATAGGTTACCCAGCTTTTACCATTTGTTGTGCTAAGTCCTTTATCGCTGCAAATAAATACCACCGGCCCTTTGGCTCTGACAAAATTTATAAAGTTACTGGCTAAACCGCTATCATGATCGAAGTAGCCCTTCCAGTGTGCACCATCGTAGCTGCATAACCCAAAATATGATGACACCCATAAATAGCCATCGCCCCAGGTAGTTCCTGTTGTTATATCGTGAACCGGACCATCGTCAGGAAGCAGATCTATCTCCATTTCGCCATCAGGATCTGTGTAATCCTTGAATTTTTTTGTTTTAGTTGTGTATTCAATTACTCCGCCACCCCATGCTGCAATATAGATCTTACCATCCCCTGCAGATACTCCATAAGTCCATGGTTCATGCATTGGAGCATTCTTTTCAGTGAATATCTCCCATTCTTTTGTGTAAGTATCATAATGACCTGCACCACCTCCTGTAGCTACCCACACATCCTTTCCGTCGCAGATAACGCAGTAAACCAGATCATTTGGCATTCCACTGTTAAGCTGAGAAAAATTTTCAAATTTTCCTCCCGACCATCTGCTTAAACCTCCGAGAGTTCCAATCCAAACATCTCCTGTTAATTCGCTTACATCAATAGATACGATTCCATTATGCGGTAGTCCGTCTTTTGTGGTATATGTTTTCCATTTCCCGTTCTCATATACAGCTAACCCGTCATGAGTTCCGGCAAGAACTCTGTCTCCATCGATGCGAACACAATATGCTTTATCAGATGGTAATCCGTCTTTTGTTGTAAAATTGCGCCAATGACCATATACAGGCATTGGCTTAACTTCATCTTTTATTACTTTGACCTTTGAGTCCTTTGAATCAGGGTGTTTGTCCAGTCCGGTAAATCCAAAAGAACTGATACCGAAAACTATAACTGCAATCGCTGAATATTTACGCTGGCTTCTTCCGATTAATTTTCTCATGATTTTTAATCTTAATTAGATTTAAGTGAAGTTTTTTGTTTTTTTGAATCTTTCCCATCGTACCGCGGAGCCCTGAGTGATTTAAGATAATCGACAAGATCATTAAGTTGATTTTTCGTCATATCATTGGCAACTCCATGCTTCTCTTCTTTACCATACTTTGTCCATATCTCTTCAAGTGTTGCTGCACGTCCATCGTGTAAATATGGTGGTGACTGAAAAATATTATTTAAGTGAGGAGTGTCAAACTTCATCGAATCATCTGTTAGTGCAAGCGTTCCGACACTGGCTAATTTTAAGTTTGTGAAGAAAGGAGGTGTATGGCAGGTAATGCACCGGTTATTTTCGGGTATAATGTTTCCAAGGTTATCCTTTGTGCGTTCAAAAATTGCTTTCCCGCGAAGCTCCCCCGGAGTGAGTATTCCGTTTGCGTTGTATTGAAGGTTCGGTGGATATTTAATACCTGTAAGTATATATGCAGTAATGGCATCCAGATCATCATAATTAAATGCTTCTGACCTTGTCAGAACTGTAGAAAATCTCATCCCATCCTGTTTATAGACAGTCTGATTTTTTCCGTTCCATTTGAAAGGTGGTGTATCGCGGATCTCCCGTAAAGACTGGGTATTCGTAAGGTTTCGTCCCATATCCTTGGATGCCATGTTGTAAACCAAACCATCTTCGTGATTATCAGGATGACAGGTATAACAGTCAAACTGATTCTGAAATGTATGTCCTGAATTATTGAAAAGTCTCCGTCCCTGCCGGGCCACCGTTATCCTGTGGGTTCCGCCCAGATCAATTGTATTAATTGTCTCCAATGTTTCAGTATTTATCACAGCAATCCGGTCCTCAAGCTGTTCTGCAACGTATAAAAGTTTTCCGTCGGGAGAAAGTACCAGCCCTTTTGGGTCAGCTCCTGTTTTGATACGTTTCATAACAAATCGGCTGCTTACGCCCAGATTGTTTGAGTATTCGCTGAGTAATTCAGGTGAAGCCCCTGAAATTATGGCTCTTACAGAATCTATATTGATAACAGATATGAAATTTACCCCGGAATTTGACATGAAAGCCTTTTTACCATCAGGTGTAATCACTATATCGAACGGATCAGAATAATATGCATTTGGTTCATCGACTAATAACTGAATGATCCTTCCTTTTTCTTTTTGTTCAACTATTACTATTCCGTAGTTCATCATCCACCCCTGTTCTACCTGAATTGACGGAACAAGGTTTTTCGGCCTGATCATTGTTAACAGTGCCAGATCTCCTGCAGGCGTGAAGGCTACATTTTCCATCATGTAGGCCGATTTAACATTAAGTCGTTCACGTACTCTTTGGGTGTTCTCATCAATAACTGTTAATTCGCTTTTCAGTGTATCTCCATATGGGGCAATCAGAGCACGCCTGCTTGTAACTAATAAACTCTTTCCATCAGGTGACAATTGTGTTCCCGTGGGATTATTCCCGGCATCAAACCTTTTCTTTTCTTCTTTAGTACTGAGATCAATTACAGATATCCCTGATGAAAATGAATTGACAACATAAATATACTTACCGTCAGAACTTAAAGAAAGTCCTGCCGGACCGTTGCCTGTTTTTAAAGTGTCGATAACTTTAGATGCGGCAAGATCAATAACCGATATATTATCAGACCATTGATTGCTGACATAAGCCATTTTCCCCGCATTATCAAGGATTACGGTATGAGGATATTCACCTACTTTAATTTTATTTGTTACCTTACGATTCTTTGAATCAACTACCAGTAATTCATTGCTTTCCTGAGCCACAACATATAAATTACTGCCATCTTTTGAAACAGCCATGTTGAATGGAGAGAAGTAATCTGTATTGACCAGTTTTGATAATAATTTGTTTTTTGATGTATATAGGTGACAGGAAGTGCACAAGAGAGGATGGTCCTCAACTGCAGTCTTGGAATTCACATGAGCTCTTGCCAGTTTATAACCCGGAAAATGAATTATCAATCCCAGAGCAACAATAATACCAAACGTCAGCAATAATTTATATGATGTTTTCATATCTATTCTAATGAAACCTTTTTTTCGACAACCTTATTTATATGAACCGGAACATTAACAGGAGCTTTTTTTACTGAAAAAGGTACTTTATTGTCAGGTACAAGCTCCTGGTCTTCATGACAGCCTACACAACCACGCCGTTCATTTGGACGTAACCAGATCCAGCCACAAGGTCCATTCAATACTTTACCCTTTTCATCAATAGTCTGAATTCTGAAAGGAGTGTCAGCCATTACCTTTAAATAGAATGAACCATCCTTCTCAACATTGATAGTACCCATAGTTGAGTCAATTCCAATCACTTCGATTCTTGATGATTTTAGGAAAGGTCTTCCATTAGATTCTGATTGAGGATTGAATACGTTAATATCCTGGCAGAGCAGCAATCCTGTTTTGACTCCCATATCAACTTCACTTGGTAGCTTCTTTGCCCTCTCATGTTTTTCAACAAGAACAGCTTCCAGTACATCATTTTCAGTATTATTATAAATAGTCCGGCCAAGAGTTTTCTTTTCAGGATCAAATTCATAAAGGGAATAACGTTCTAAATCTGGTGGTCTGTAAGAAACCAATAACTTACCGGTTTGCAGGGGAAGAACAGAGTAAAAATTACCTTTTAACTCAGATGTGAGGTTAACTCTGGTATGCGTGGGTCTGTTGTAATTTATTGAAACTACGTCATTCCCTTTATGACCATCCTTCCCTGATTCTACAAATACAATTTTACCATCACCTGTCTCATGGCCGCCACTTATTAAGTAACTTCCTTTTTCTCCTTTGTAAAACAATTCTGCTTTTGTTCCGTCGGGACGTAAAACAATCAGCATGGCATCCTGCTTATCGGGATAAATCTGAGAACCAAGAGTTAAAACTCTTCCGTCTTTCAAAACTGTTGATGAGAAATAAGTACACGGATTAAATGTTATTTTCCTAATATCAGAACCATCAGCATTGCATGTAAACAGGGAATTACCTCTTTTCAGGATCTCATTACCGGTGGATTTGCTGTATACGATCCTGCCGTTTGGTAAATATGCCGGATCAGTACAGTCACCCTTTTCCGAGGTAACCTGTCTGATTTTTGAGTTATTTAGGTTCATCTCATAAATCTGACAGTTATCAGTTTCTTTTTGCCTGGCGCTGAATAGCATGTACATCGCATCACAGGAAATCTCTGGTGAACTGGCGGAGAAATATGCTGAAGTCAATACTTTCACAGCAGAACCTGGCTTTTCCGGATTCAATGCCACAATCTGCGACTGTGTTGTAAAATTTCCGGAATCACCTGAGTTACTCTTTAATTTCTGAGTTTTACCGGAAGTCCGGGTTATGATTATCATTCCTTCCATGCTTTTCCCCTTGCAGGATGTAAAAAGGAATCCTGAAGAGCACAGGGCCATTAGGAATGATAGAATTATGGTCGCTCTCAAATTATACATTAGAAGGTTTTTTAAGGTTCTTTGACAGTAAGTATCTGATTGACCCTGACATTCTCCAATATCTGCAATTTACCGGAGGGCCACTTTATCTCTATTTTATCTATAAGTGTATTTTTTGCAAGACCAAAATGCATTCTTGGATCATTCTGAGAAAGATAACCGGAAGTACTTTTCTTCTGATTTGTCTGAACTTTGCCTCCGGAAGTCAATTTTACCCTGGCGCCAATACCATCACGATTGCTGGTTGTCCCTACCAGATTAAGCAGAACCCAGTTATTTTTATTGCCTTTGTTATTTCTCAGAAAAGCTCCATAATCATTCAGATTCACTATAAATCCATCTATATCACCATCGTTGTCATAGTCGCCAAAACAAGCTCCGCGGCCAACCAGTTCTTCCAGGAAGTACTTACCACTTTCAGTTGAAACATCCTTGAATTTTCCGTCTCCCATATTCTCAAACAGTTGGTCTTCCTGTCCATAGAGATGTTTTAAAGCGCCATTTGTTTTGTATATATCAACATTTCCGTCATTATTATAATCAATAAATGATGACGACCATCCAACATATTGTCCGGCTGGCATAGCTATCCCGGAAGAATAAGATTTATCAGAGAAGATCCCATTACCCATATTTTCATAGAGCCTGCAATATTTATCATCAGAAACAAAAATATCCATCAATCCATCGCCGTTAAAATCAGCAAAATCGACTGCCATACTAATTGCTGATTCTCCTGACTGACCGAATGCTGTTCCTGATGGAATACCTACATCAGTGAATCCCTTACCTCCGTTATTGTGCCATAGGTAATTCATTGAATGGTCATTGGCCACATAAATATCCATGAAACCATCATCATCATAATCAACTGCTCCCACGCCCATGGCTCTTCCGTCTCTGTCATTTATACCCATCGCTTTTGTGACGTCTTCAAATGTTCCGTCTCCATTGTTATGATAGAGTACATCAGGTTGGGGATCGTAAGCTAAAGGACTGGGAAATCCATCCGGGGCATAGAAATATTTGTAATTGGGATCAAAATTCAGATAATTGCCAACATACAGATCCAGCTTGCCATCATTATCATAATCGAACCAGACAGCTCCAACGCTGCATTCTTTTCCACCTGCAACATTGGCCTTTTTGGTAACATCTGAAAATGTTCCGTTTCCATTATTTTTAAATAAAACATTCGGGCCGTAATTGCTTAAGTATAAATCAGGATATCCGTCATTATTGTAATCTCCGACAGTAACACCCATACTATAACAATGTCCGCCAACACCTGCTTTATCGGTCACATCTTCAAAAGTCCCATCTCCATTGTTGTGATACAGATGATTATGAGGCATTTTTTCAGGCTTTTCTTCCTTACAGAAGCCTTCAATCCATGTCCCGCTGGTTACGTAGAGATCTAAATAACCATCCTGATCATAATCAAGAAATGCTGCACCTCCACCGCTTGATTCAATAATGTTGTTGAGTTCTTTTTCCCCAATGGAGTGTACAAAATCAATACCTATTTCCTTGCCAATTTCCTGAAAATAGTCATCAGTAGCGGGAGGAGGAGTTAATTTGGAATTTTTTGTCTTGGAGGAGTTATTATTATATTGGCATCCGGAGATGATCAGCAAAAAAATGAAAAGTAAAACATAGTACCTGTTGTCATTTGAATTGCTGAAGTAGTTCATTTTCATAAGCATAGTCTGGGTTATCTTTTAAAAATTATAAAGTCGCAAAAGATTTTTTTCACTTATGATTTATTAGTCATACATGAAAATAAAAAAAGATTGCCTTTGCAGACTTTCTCAAAAAATATTTAACCTTAACGAAACCTAAACCCTAACTATGCAATTAACTTTTACAATGGTAGGCAGCGGCTGTTAAACCATAATTAAAACAAAATTAAAAAAGGATTAAAAATGTGAGGTGTTGTTTTATTCCATTATCACCATTAGCTTTGAAAAGCTAGCTCTCAGAACTTAAACCAAATTAAAGAACTAATGGGCTCAAGCCCTGTTGGATGATAGCTTATAATGAAATCGTCGGAAGCAGAACAGTAAATATCGTTCCCTTTCCGATGACAGATGAAAGTCTTATCTGTCCATTATGATTTTTAATTATCTGATTAACAAGAGGAAGCCCGATTCCACTTCCTGAATATGGCAGGGTATTTGAAGCACGATAAAAAGGTTCAAAGATCTTTTCAAGATCATCTTTAGAAATACCAATTCCTCTGTCTTCAAATACTATTTCAATCCATTTCTCGATATGCTGCAGTTTTATATCTACCTTATTATCAGGAGAATATTTACATGCGTTATCAACTATATTTGAAACTGCCGCCTTTAGCATAAACTCATCTCCGGCAACTATCATCTGGTCAGAATCCGTAAGTGATTCATCTATCGATATGTTAATCTGGTATTCAGAATTGAATTTTTTCATCTCCTCCTGCACCTGCCATAGAATTTCATCGATTCTGATATTTTTGTATAAATTTCCAGGACCTTCCGCCCCTGTGCGGGCCATCAACAGCAATCTGTTTGAGAGATCAATCAAAGATTTTATATCATCAAGCACCGACATAAGTGAAGATTTGTATTCATCAGTCGTACGATCCTTCATCATCAAAACCTCCAATTGTCCGTTTATTGAGGTCAATGGTGTCCTGAGCTCATGTGAAGCATGGGCAATAAAATCTTTTTGAACTGCAAAAGATGTCTCAAGACGTTCAAGCATTTTATTAAATGTCTTTGCAAGCATTCCAATTTCATCTGTACCATTACCTTCTAATACTCTCAAATTCAAACTGGTGATAGAGATATCTTCTACTTTTTTTACAATATTCGCTATAGGTTTAGTTGCCTGTCCGGAATAAAACCATCCAACTATATAAAAAATCAGAAGACTTGAAACACAAACTATTATTAATATGAATTTTAGTTTTTCAAGGTGTAATGATCCTTCAGCATCTGTCGCTGCAGCAATAATTACAAACCGATCATAATCAGTATAATATAATGTTCCCATTATTTCATAAGGATCCTGATAATACGTTACCTTAAAGCCAAGTCTTACTTTTTCAAGGACATTATTCTCTACTTTTATTTCTTTCTTTTCATCTGAACTGTAGACAATATCATTATATAAATTGATAATAATAATCTTTTCATTCTGAAGCTCACCAAGAGTATTTTTTTCAACTTTCAAAACCCTGTTTGCATCATCTTTAGATGCATTGAAAAGTAAAGTTGCTGTACTCAAAGCCTTGTTTCTAAGGCGATTATAAAAATCTTCTTTTCTGAAACGGGAAGATGAAACATAAATAGCAATAGAGGCAATTATCATAATTATTGCTCCAGCCAAAAGAAACTGTATCGTTAACCGGGTCCTGATTTGCATTGTGTCTACAAGTGTGTCATTTTAATAAATAGATATGATTATTCCGGATTTCGGATTTGCAATTTCGGATTTTAGAATAATGCAGTATTGGTCTTAAATCCTCAATTCTACAAGTCCCCGAATACATACCCGAATCCAACTCTGGTATGGATCAGCTTTTTATCATATCCTTTATCAATTTTCTTACGTAAAAAGTTAACATAAACATCTACTACGTTGGTTCCGGAATCAAATCTTATATCCCACACTTTCTCAGCAATATCGATTCGTGATAAGACCCTTCCGCTGTTTCTCATAAAGTATTCGAGTAAAGAAAATTCCTTGGCTGTCAGATCAATATAAGTACTGCTTCTTCTTGCAACTTTTTTATCAAGATCAAGTTCCAGATCGCCCACGGTAAGCTTGTTTGATATTCCGTTTGATTGAGTTACTTTCTTCAGAAGAACCTTAACTCTGGCAAGCAGTTCCCTGAATTCAAAAGGTTTAACAAGATAATCATCAGCACCAGCGTCAAATCCAAGAATCTTATCATCGGTTGTTCCAAGTGCAGTGAGCATAAGAACGGGAACATTTGAATTTAAGAGTTTTACCTTTCTACATAAATCCAAACCGCTTATTCCTGGGATTATAACATCAAGTATAAATAGATCATATTTATACATATGGGCAAGTTTTTCACCTGAAATTCCATCATAGGCAATTTCAGCTTCATAACTGTTTTCTTCAAGCCCTTTTTTAATAAACGAGGCTACCTTGGGTTCATCTTCAACAATCAATATTTTCATCCAATTCAATAATAATTTCCTTATACCTTATTATTATATAGTCAATTCAGCAATATTAAGCATAATCTGTTTAAATAGCGATTTTCACAGTCAGTAAAATGCGAATAGGGTAGAAGCATACCTTATATTATATGTTTGAAGTAATACCAAGCGGATCTGATTCTTTACTTCTGCCTTGCTCAATATGAACCAAAACAATGTGTCATCATAATCCCCATACAATTTAGCACAACAGAATATATGACAACTGGCTCTGAAAGAGTTATATATAAATAACCCCAGAGCAACCGGGGGTTGACAAATACGTGGCTAAAAAAAAGTAAAATTCATCCTGTAATAGCCTATATAACTGTCAGATATAAAGCTCATGTATGATGAAACTCTTTTCGTGTAAGAGGAGGCTATGACTTCCTGAAAGAAAACGTATTCTGTGCTGTTTTTACTCTTTATTTATCAATTTGGATTCGAATGCCTGATTCTATTTAATATGCTAATTTAGAATGATTCTAAATTAAATTTTCTCCCAGTGAAGTAATACACCATGTAAACGCCACATATATAAGAGATTATAGACAAATATTAGTGAAAAATATTTTTGTGTAAATTGTTAAAATATGTTATTTTCTTATTGCATTTCTATTTTATTATGTATTACTTTGACTTCAATGTATGCTTTAATAGTAAAGCTACCCTTTAACTAATTAACTAAATGTTTAAAAAAAACCTATTAACTATGCAAATTTCTAAAAGTGTACGGCGCTTTGCGCTGTTTATGCTCAGCATGGTTCTTTCCTCCAGCATTCTTTTTGCTCAGGAAAAAACCATTACCGGGAAGGTTTCTGCTGAAGGAGAGGGACCAATTCCAGGTGTAAACGTTACCATACAGGGTACGACGATCGGAGCTATCACCGACCTGAATGGTTCTTTCTCACTTAAAGTGCCGGGTCCGGCATCTGTTCTTGTTATTTCATCTATTGGTTACACAACCCAGCAGGTGACAGTAGGAACACAAAGTGTGATTGATGTTATTCTTAAATCAGATGTGACTGCACTATCTGAAGTAGTTGTTACTGGTTATACCTCCCAGAGGAGACGCGATTTGACAGGTTCTGTTGCTTCAGTTGAGCCTGCAAAACTTACCGCTGTTCCTACAGGAAACGTAAGTAACTCACTTCAGGGACGTACCGCAGGGGTCACAGTAACTGGTAACGGACAACCAGGGTCAACATCAAAGGTCAGGATCAGAGGTTTCTCTTCTTTTGAGAATAACGATCCTCTCTACGTTGTTGACGGTGTTCCTACCCAGGACATTTCCTCAATGAACCCAAACGATGTTGAATCAATTTCTGTACTTAAGGATGCTGGTGCAGCATCAATCTACGGATCAAGAGCATCGAACGGTGTTATTATCGTAACAACCAAAAAGGGGAACAAGGGAACAAAAGTAACTTACGGTATGTATGCAGGGGTTCAGGATCCGGGTAAAGGCCCGACCAACATGTTAAATACCCAGGAGTATGCTAACCTTCAGTGGCTTGTTTACAAAAATGACAATGCCCCTACAATGACAACTCCAACTGTAACTGACCCGATTGCGAAGCAGATTATGCATCCTATCTACGGCTGGGTTGGAAATGCAACACCAACTATTCCAAGCTGGGCAGCAAATACCAACTGGTATAAGGCTATTACGGCTCCTGCTATGATAATGAATCACGACCTTTCTCTTTCAGGTGGAAGTGATAATGCTAAATTCTTTGCCGGCATGGGCGTATTCAGACAGGATGGTATTATTATTTACACTCACGCAGATAAATATACCATACGTTTCAACTCAGAATTTACCTTCCTGAATGGCAAAGTTAAATTTGGTGAAAACTTCACAG
This sequence comes from Bacteroidota bacterium, assembly GCA_025350595.1. Classification (GTDB taxonomy): domain Bacteria; phylum Bacteroidota; class Bacteroidia; order Bacteroidales; family VadinHA17; genus LD21. The sequence continues at coordinate 3,496 of JANXXP010000124.1, read as the reverse complement.
CAAGATATAATAATAACCTCGGAGTTTCTAACCTTGGTGAAGGAAGCCCGATTTCAATGGGAGCATACAGGGAACAGCCTATTATTCCAGTTCATTGGACAGACGCTGACTTTAAAGGTCTATCTCATACATTTACCGCCGGCGACTGGGGTGGAACAGGAATCATTGGCAGCTTAGGAAATGCTACGAACCCTGTTGCAAACCTTACAAGGGCTAAAGACAACAACTACTGGGACATGAGGATTATCGGTAGTACTTATCTTGATGTTAAAATTCTTCAGGGTTTGAACTTCAAATCAACCGTTGGGGGTACCTATTATACCGGTGCCGGTAAAGGTTATAACTTCATTACTTATGAGAATTCAGAAAATTCAGGATCTAACAGTCTGGGTGTAAATTCATACTTCGGTGGTGACTGGGTTTGGACAAACACATTGACTTTAGATAAAACCTTCGGTTCAAGTAAGATTCTTGCTGTTGGCGGATATGAGGCTGTTAAATATGGTATCGCAAGTGGTATGGATGCAAGCCGTGGTGGTTATTTCACAGATGATGTAAACTATCGCGTACTTAATACAGGATCCACAATCAACAGTGCAAATTCATACATGAACACAGCTACAACAATGGTGTCGCAGTTCCTAAGAGCTGACTATTCACTTCTCGACAAATACATGTTAAGTGCAACTGTACGTCGTGATGGTTCATCAAGGTTTGGTGAAGCTAACCGTTATGGTGTATTCCCATCATTTTCTGCAGGATGGCGTATAAGCGATGAAGATTTCTTTAAAGGAATCAGCTTTATTAATGATATGAAGATCAGAGGTTCTTATGGTACAATGGGTAACCAGCTTGCCGTTTCTCCACAGAACCAGTTCTTCAGCTATGGTGGCTCACCTAACCAGTCATTCTATTCAATCGGCGGATCACCAAGTTCATCAAGCCAGGGATTCAGACCAACACGTATCGGTAACCCTGATGCAAAATGGGAAACTAACATTACAACAAACGTTGGGTTTGAAGCAAGTGTTTTAAACAGTAAAGTAGGGATCAAAGTTGACTGGTATTCCAAGAAAACAAAAGATCTGTTATTCAATCCTGAATTACCGGGAACAGCCGGTGGTGCTAACAGACCATATATCAACATCGCTGCTATGTCAAATACAGGAGTCGATATGGAATTATCGTTCAAAGACAAATGGGGTGATTTAGGTTTTGACGGAAGCGCTGTTTTAACTACTTACAAAAACAATATCGACAAGATTGCCGATGGAGTTGATTATTTTGATTATGGAGGTGGTACAACCAGAATTGGCGCCAACAACAGGAACATGGTAGGACATCCAATGTCAGCTTTCTTCGGATATAAAGTTGTTGGATTGTTCCAAAGCGCTGCTGATGTTACATCTTCACCAACTCAGGACGGTGCAGCTCCAGGATTCTTCAAATTCCAGGATACTAATGGCGATGGCGCAATAACACCTGCCGACAGAACCTTTATTGGCAACCCTAACCCAAAATTCACATATGGATTTAACCTCGCGTTTAACTATAAGAATTTTGACCTGACTGCTTTCCTATATGGCTCACAGGGTGCTGATATCTTCAACTCAAACAGATATTTCACCGATTTCTGGCCATCATTCCAGGGACAGAAAAGTACAGACCTGTTATATAAAGGATGGACAACCACCAACACTAACACAACAGTGCCAATGGCTTCCAATACCTCTAACTTCTCAACAAACACTCAGGTTTGCAGCTACTATCTTGAAAATGGCTCATTCTTAAGGATGAAAAACCTTCAGTTAGGTTATACTATTCCTGAAAATGTGACAAGTAAGATAAATGTTAAATCTCTCAGAGTATATGTTCAGGCAGTTAACCTGTTTACTATTACCAAGTACACGGGACTTGATCCGGAACTTGGAGGTGACGACCGTGCATTTGGTTCTGATACCGGCAACTATCCGCTGGTTAAGACCTATACTTTCGGACTCACTTTAAATTTTTAATTTATAATACTGTTTTAATATGAAAAAGAAGTATATTATAGTAATCATAATGCTTGCAGTAATAGGAGTTTGGGATTCCTGCAAGAGTGATTTTCTAACTGTCGCTCCGACAGGTGGATTGGATCAGGGGCTATTACAGAATGTTAAAGGTATTGATGCCCTGTTGATCGGCGCTTATTCAATGATCGACGGTGTTAATGCTAACTACGGTTGGGAAGCAACAAGTAGCAACTGGGTATATGGTTCAATCAGAGGAATGGAAGCTAACAAAGGTACCGATGGTGGTGACCAACCTGATATTAATCCAATTCAGACCTACTCTGAAACTGCAACAAACCCTTACCTGAATGTTAAATGGAGAGAGGTTTATGAAGCTATTTCAAGATGTAACAGTGTTATTACTGTTTCAACAAAAGCATTAGCTGCAAGCAAAATTACACAGGCACAGTTTGATAACTTTGTTTTTCAGGCTAAGGCACTTCGCGGATGGTATCATTTTGAAGCATGGAGAATGTGGAACATGGTTCCTTATATGGATGAATTACAGGATCCAAAAACCGTAACCAATGCTACCGATATCAGCGATAAAATCATTGCTGACCTTACAGCTGCAAAAGATCTTCCTGATAACATGGGAGCTATTGGCAGATTCAACGGTACTGTTGTAAAAGTGATTCTTGCAAAAGTTTTGATGCAAACAAAGCACGACTATGCAGGCGCTCTTGCACTCCTCAATGTTGCTAAGAGCGGAACAAAAGCTGATGGAAGTGCAATTGGGCTTCAGGCAAAATATGGTGACATCTTTGATGCTGCAAACCGTAATGGATTGGAAGCAGTTTATACAGTTGAGTCTTCAGTTAATGATGGTTCAGGTGCAGCTAATGCTGGTCCTGGTGAAGTTCTGAACTTCCCTTACAAAAGCGGTGGATCTCCGGGCGGTTGCTGTGGTTTCTTCGATCCTATACAGGAGTTTGTAAATTCATTCAGAACAAGTGCTACTGGTTTACCACTTCTTGACAATTCTTATAATACAGTTCCTGTTAAAAACGATCAGGGTCTTGCCAAAAACCCGGCAAAAGACGCAACAACTGGTTTAGCTTATGCTGACGCTGCTTTTGTTCCTGATGCTGGTAATCTTGATCCAAGATTGGACTGGACAGTCGGAAGAAGAGGTATCGCATATTGGGATTGGGGTCTACATACAGGTGCAGACTGGATTCGTGACCAGACTTATTCAGGTCCGTTCAGCCCTAAAAAACAGGTTTATAAAAGATCACAGGAAAAAGCTCTTACAGATATCAGTAGCTGGACCTCAGGTTACACAGCTAATGGTTACCGTATGATTCGTTACGCTGATGTACTTTTGATGATTGCAGAATGTCAGATTGAAACTGGTAACCTTGTTGGTGCACAAACAAATATTAACCTCGTTCGTGCAAGAGCTGCTAATGCTGCCGGTTTTGTTACAACACTTAATCCTG
>JANXXP010000122.1 GCA_025350595.1 Bacteroidota bacterium | reverse complement strand
CCGGGTAGCGACTCCCTGGCAAAGTACGCGGCTGCTTTTTTTAGGATCTCACACTCCATCTTGAGCAGGGCATTCTCTTTCTTAGTTCGAGCCAATTCTAGCTCTAATTCAGTCAGCGGTCTAAAATTCTTGCCTACATCTCCCAGTTTGCCGGATTTATTTTGTTTCAGCCATGTAGCTAACGTAGAAACTGGTAAGTTTAACCGCTCCGCCCCTTCTTTAATTCCTAAATCTTCCTCAATAACCAGTTTTACCGCTTCTTCCCGAAATTCCCTTGTGTATTTCCCTTGTGGTAGTCTTGGCATCTGGACACCTCTCTTTCTCTATTCTACTTTATCCTTTCGTGTCCATTAAACCCAGCATACCTCAATCTGTGATGGGGGGGGGTTAGACGGGATCTTCGATGGCGAGCTTCGAGTTATCGAAGCAATATTACTATATTATTTCCAATGCTGGATACCTAAGGACATTTCAGACACAACGTCCCCAACTTGGTTTTTATCATTCTGAGGCAATGAGAAGTCATATATGCTGGATGGTCTTACTCTTGACATACCGATAGCAAAAATGTAAGCATATTGCAATGAGTCCAGAATTAAAAGGTAAAACTATTTTTTTCTTCGGGGCTGGGGCGTCCGCTGCGGAAGGCGCACCAATCGCAAGCCGCTTACTGGTTGAGGCCTTTAAGCAATTTCCAAATGATGGGAAAATAAGACTAGTCAAGGAATTCCTTCGTGAATTCTATTCAAATGACTGCTCAAATGAAGCCTCGATTCCAACTTTTGAAGAGATTCTTAGCCCTATAGATATATGTTTACAGAAGCAAGAACAGATATCGTCAAAATGGAATTACGACAAATTAACAGAACTTAGAGAGAATCTTATATATTGTATTTGTTCCGTAATCCATGAGAAGTTATTAGAAAATAACAAGTATCATGTCAGTTTGACTAATAACCTATTACAAAATGATGACGATTGGAAGCACTTCGCTTTTATCAGTCTAAATTATGACATTCTTCTAGATAATGCTTTGGTCAAATTGGGAGATGGCTCGAAGGCTAATCCGGTTGATCTTGATTACGCAGCATCATTTAGGAATGAAGGGACGGATTGGAGATCACCGAGTGAGAGAAAAGTGTATTTGTTGAAGTTGCATGGTAGTCTCAATTGGTTATTTTGTCCTACATGTAACTCAATAAGGATTACTCCAAAAGAAAAAGGAGTGATGAGAATTTTTACCCATTCTGAAGTTTGCGAAAAGGATGGATCACGTCAAAGAGCATTAATAATTCCACCTACGTTTCAGAAAATCTACGATAATCCGTTTCTAGTAGCTATATGGCATAAAGCTGAACGGCTGCTTCGAGAAGCTAATCGAGTTATATTTGTCGGCTACTCGATGCCAGAATCCGATGTTCATATCAAGTATTTACTGAAAAAGTCGCTCTTTCGAACGGAAGGCTCATTTCCCAAAATCATTGTGATTGATCGAAAAGGTAAAAACCGGAAATCTGCCGAATATGCTGTTTATAAACGTTTATTTGGACAGATTGACTATAAGCCAATTGGTTTCGAAGATTTTGTGGTTCAGGCGAGAGATTTTTGTTAGAGATGTTTGGGCATTCCGCGATATTCATAATAGTTGAGTTATTGGAAATTGCATTGGAATAGTTCGGGGATTCCCCCTGATGGAATATACTCAGGACTTGAACTGCTTAACCGTATCTACGTTGCACCTTGATATTTATTTCGTTCCTGACTAAAATGACACTTACGAGGTTTAATTATTTTATTTCCAGACCAAAGTTCGTCTTGTGAGGAAATTGAGATGGGAATTATTGAAAAAGACCTAAACATTGCAGCATTGTCATTTAAAGCCGATGATTTTGACCTCATGAATATTATTGGAAATAGAATCATGAGCGATTCACTATTTATAAATAACATAAATTTTGCGATCGCTGGCTTTTTCGTAAAACAGGTAGCCTTGACGTTTGTCAATTTAAAACCGCAATTAGCAGATTCTGAATTTCTTGAAGTTAAGCTTTCCGGCGATAAATATATTGCCTGTCTGTTGGCAAGAAATGTGAAGGTGGATATAGTTCAAAACTGGGTTGATTATCACAAGTTTAATCTTGACTTGAGAAAATATCCAGCAACAGGGCTTAATAGACAGATTGCTGAGGAATACGGCGACGATCCTGAGGCGACTACAAAAATCCGAAAGTGGCTGATTGACTTCCTAAATGCTAACAAGATATTATTTTGCGATAATCATAATAATTTTGTTAAAGGTATATTAAACGAACTTCAGAGAACTGGTATAGCGTTTGGATATCAAGTAGAGGATACGGTTATATTCTCGTGTTTGCTTGCGCTTGATAGGTTTTACGATTACTTTAGGGTACAAAACCTTAATTTTAATGGGGAAATAAATAGTGACTCAGTAAAAACACGTTTTTTCCCTTTTGTTGAGCGTTTAAGCGCTTTATCAACAGCGGCCACCTTAAACTTAGAAGAAGCGAATGTATTACTTTGGGACTTAATTAAGGGGTGGCGAGAGTACTTTATATTTTACCAAGAAATTACACCACGAGTGCCTTCTAAACAAGTGGAGTTGAGCAAAGAAACTAAAGCCAAACTTTCGGAAGTACTCGGCAAAGCTATTCAAAAAGAACTAAAAACTTAAGTTGGTGTATAGTGACTAACTCTCTATTAGAAATCGCAACTGATTTAGCAACCCAATATCCATTCTCATCTGCCCAACAGATAGCCGATGTTATGATTGGCGCAATTGAATCCGGTTCAGTCGTTTCTAAGGCCATTTCATATGTAAAAATTCCGACGCAATTGCAGTTAAAACAAGCTGAGTTTAAAAGCAGGAGATTGCCCAGGAAGAGAGTTTCAAAGGACGAAACGAACAGGCGGGAATCGTTACTTGATCACATCGACAATGTAAAGCTTCTGAGACAACTGAAAATGTTGAACAATGTACCTATTGAGGATGCTGGACCTGGACCAATAATTGGACTCGACGGAGGGCGTGTCGCTTTATCATCATCGTTCCAAGGTACGGGAGCAACATACCAGCCAGTGCGAAATCTTTTAAGTGCATACGGCACTCGTCAGAATGTCTCCTCGGTTCAGAATGTATCAAAATCGACAACAACTGACGCCAGTATCCATAGTCTTCCCTCGCGTAGCATTTGGGAAACTACTTTTTCTCCTCTTGAGTTTATAACCGAAGTTGAAAAAGATCCAACTTACTTATTAACAATGCATGATATCTATCGGATAGTAACTTTCCTGTACCTTTATTCTGATGATTACAATCTCATAAACAGAATTGATGAGGTCACACGAAACGATGTTAAGAGCCGAAACCGAAAGTCAAAATCAGATTGCATCAAGGAATTATATAGGGCTGATGATCAAGTTCAGATGGAACTTCGTGTTGCAGTTCCTAAAGACTCTGATTATTTGGGAATAATGAATCAGCGTATAAGAGCGATTATTATTGACGAGTATAGTCGGTTACAGAGTCAAGTAGCTCAAAAATTTACGAGTGGCGAAATTAGCTATGAGCATTACGTTCAAGCCGAAAATAAATATGCAAACTTTGCAAATGAATTGATGGCCAATTTGCCATGACGACGAATCTTGATGTCTTTGATATTCCAGTAAAACAGTTTCTTGAAACACATATTAAGGCGATCGGGCATTCTGTTATTGAATTACAACCAGTTATAAATGCTGCCATCATTGTTTCAAAAAGCCAACTAGGTGATTCTTGGAGAACACAGAATGAAAGACTAATTAGGAGCAGGGTTGAAAGGGCTGCGGTCACCTATATCGATGCTGTACTGGGGCAATCTAAAATCTGGAACGATTGTAGGGAGCGCATTAAAGCTTACCGTTCAATTGTTTTAGCTGGCGCAGGTCTATCCTATGATAGCGATATCCCCCTCACAAGCATCCTAAAAGATGTTCTCAAATTCGTTGGGGCTAAAGATTGGCAAGAGTTGAGAGCAGATCCTGCTAAATGCTTAGCTTTTAAAAAACAATTCGGTAAGATATGTGCTGGCAAGAACCCATCGAAATCCCATGAGATACTTATTACTAATTATCCCAAATATATATTTGAGATATTGTCTCTAAATTGGGATGACTTAATTGAAAAAGCTGCAATAGCATTAAAAGTTGTTGTCAGCAAACAAAACGTAGATACTACTGCCCTAACGACAAATTGCCTATGGAAATTTCATGGAGATATTGGGAATATCACTCAGGATAATATTCCTGGGCAA
>JANXXP010000103.1 GCA_025350595.1 Bacteroidota bacterium | reverse complement strand
GTCACCTATAACTGTTTGATAGTTATGGTTTGTCTTTAGTTCATTATTTGCCATTTCTGATATATTTTAATTATACTATAAGTTGAGATTGAAGAATAACAAATATAAGTTTTTATATATAATTTTTCTCATAAGATCGTTCTGTTTAATTACACATTTATCCTCTGTGTAATTGTGTTAGTTAGAAATCACTTTTTAACCGCGACGTTCGCAAAGTCCCGATAGCTATCGGGACTTTGCGCCCTTTACGGTTAAAGGATTTCAATTTTTTTAGTAAACGACAGTACCTTTGAAGAAGACATAGAGTTTAAAAACTTTGCAGGTAAATCCGTTGAACTCATTTTTTGTACCTTTGACATCTTAAATACGTATAAATTTTCAGATGCAAAAACAACGGCGATTACCCCCATGGCTGAAGATGCAGAGAGCCAGCGGAGAAAATTATTCAATGGTAAAGCATGTGGTTGTTGAGAATCATCTGCATACAATATGCACCAGCGGGAATTGTCCTAATATAGGGGAATGCTGGAATGCAGGTACTGCTACTTTCATGATACTCGGCGATATATGTACAAGGGCATGTAAATTCTGTGCTACAAAAACCGGGAAGCCTCTTCCTCCAGATTATGAGGAACCTTTGAGGCTGGCTGAATCAATAAAAACAATGCACCTCCGACACTGTGTTTTAACTTCTGTTGACCGCGATGATCTTCCAGATGGTGGAGCAGCTTTCTGGGCCGAAACAGTAAAGAGTGTGAAAAAGGTTAACCCGTCAACAACCATGGAGACCTTAATACCTGATTTTGACGGGAACCACAAACATATTCAGATGATTATCAATGCCGGTCCGGAAGTAATTTCACATAATATTGAAACAGTTCGACGACTCACTCCTGTAATCCGGACAAAAGCTAAGTACGACACAAGCCTCGGGGTAATAAAATATCTTGCAGAGAATGGAGTGGTAACAAAATCAGGCTTCATGCTTGGACTTGGAGAAAGGGAGGATGAAGTTATTCAGACAATAGAGGATCTTTATGAAACAGGTTGTAAAATTCTTACGATTGGACAATACCTTCAGCCGGGGATCGGTTATATGGAAGTGGTGGATTACATCTCGCCCGGGAAGTTTGAAGAATATAGGATTCTTTCCCTGAAAATGGGTTTTTCTTTCGTCGAAAGCAGTCCGCTTGTGAGGTCATCTTTTCATGCGGAAAATCATGTAAAGGCTCGTTAATTTTAATTATATTGGCCTCAATAAATTATTATAATACTATTGAGCTACAGCGTTGCATATAAGGATATTGGACAAAAAGATTATAAAGAGACCTGGGATTATCAGACAGACATCTTTACAAAGCTGGTCGAAAGTAAAAAACAAGGAAATGGGGGAGGTACTTCAACCTATAGCTACCTTCCCGGAACTTTCATCTTTGTTGAACACCCTCATGTTTATACCCTTGGCAAGAGAGGGTCGGAAAATAATCTTCTACTCGACAATATTCAACTAAGGGCTAAGGATGCCTCATTTTACCGTATAGACAGAGGAGGGGATATTACCTACCATGGTCCCGGCCAGGTTGTCGGTTACCCGATCTTTGATCTTGAGGTCATTAAGATTGGCCTTAAGGAGTATATTTACCTTCTGGAAGAAGCAATTATCAGAACTGTAGCTGAGTTTGGTATTTCTGCTTCCAGACTTGAAGGAGGAACGGGTGTTTGGCTCGATCCGGAAATCATTGGAAAGGCAAGAAAAATATGTGCTATTGGAGTGAAAGCCAGTAGGTTTGTAACCATGCATGGTTTTGCTTTCAATGTTAATACTGACCTGTCTTACTTTAATAATATCAACCCTTGCGGATTTACAGACAAAGGGGTTACTTCTCTTGAGAAAGAACTTGGTGTCCGGCAGGATTTTGATTATGTGAAAAGCATTGTCAAAAAGAACCTGCAGGAAATTTTTGATTTGGAATGGATTAATCAGTAAAAGGATGAAAAAAAGATGGGTTGTGAAGGATCAGGGGGATATTGCAGTTGTCAGACAACTTGCCAGGGTCCTTGGAGTGACAGAATCTCTGTCTAACCTGATGGTCCAGCGAAATATTACAACTGCTGATGAAGCTCAGTCTTTTTTTAAACCAAGTCTCGACTATCTTCATGATCCGTTTCTGATGAAGGATATGGATATAGCAGTAGAACGTATATCCACAGCTGTAAAGAAAAACGAAAAGATACTTGTTTATGGTGATTATGATGTAGATGGCACTACTGCCGTTGCTTTGATGTATTCATTTCTAAAGGATCAGTATTCAAATGTTGAGTTTTACATACCCGACAGATATAAAGAGGGTTACGGAGTATCAATTGCAGGGTTGGATTTTGCATATCAGAATAACTGCAAGGTTGTTATCACGCTCGATTGTGGAATTAAAGCTGTTGAAAAAGTCAAATATGCAAGGTCAAAAGGGCTGGATGTTATAATATGTGATCATCATTATCCGGGAGATGAGATCCCTAAAGCAGTTGCTGTACTCGATCCAAAACAACCATTATGCCATTATCCATATAAGGAGCTGTCAGGTTGCGGCGTAGGTTTCAAGCTGATACAGGCATATTCAAGAGTGCATGGTATCCCATTTAGTGCTATTTATCATTATCTCGACCTGGTAGCGGTAAGCATCGCTTCAGATATTGTACCTATCACCGGTGAGAACAGAGTTATGGCTTATTTCGGACTTAAGCAGCTAAATGAATTTCCACGAACCGGACTTAAAGAGCTTATCCGTGAATCGGAGGTTACAAAGGCACTCACTATAGAAGATGTTGTCTTTAAGATTGGTCCGAGGATAAATGCCGCCGGCAGAATGGAAACAGGAAGCAAGGCTGTTGATCTGCTCATTTCGAGTGACACCAGGCTGGCTACGGGTATAAGCAAGGAGATTAATAATTTTAATATTGAACGAAGAAGTATTGATCGGATCATTACTACTGAAGCCATGCGGATGATCTCTGAAGATCAGAGAACTGTAAATTCAAGAACAACAGTGCTTTATAATCCTTTGTGGAAAAAAGGGGTAATTGGAATCGTAGCCTCACGACTTATAGAAACCTATTACAGACCAACAGTTATTCTTACGGAATCGAATGGTTTTGCAACAGGTTCGGCACGATCAGTCCAGGGGTATGATCTTTACCAGGCAATTGAATCATGCAGCGATCTTCTTGAGAGTTTTGGAGGTCATATGTATGCAGCTGGACTTACACTAAAAAAAGAGAATATTACACTTTTTATGGAGCGGTTTGAGAAGTATGTACATGGCACAATTACAGAGGATCAGCTAGTTCCGCGTGTGTTTATCGATACAGAACTTTCATTTTCTGAAATTAATGAAGATTTCTTCAAAACAATGAACCAGTTCCAGCCTTTCGGTCCTGAAAATATGTCACCGGTATTTGTATCGAGAAACGTATTTGATACAGGAGCCGGACGTATGGTCGGGTCAAGCGGTGAACATCTGAAACTCGATCTTTGCCAGGAGTCGACAGGACAAAGAAGTTTTTCAGCCATCGCATTCAGTCAGGCTGATCACTTTGAGTATATTAAGGGCGGAAACCCGTTTGATATCTGTTATTCACTAGAAATGAATGAGTTCCGGGGGAATAAGAACCTTCAATTAAATATAAGGGATATAAAAACGCCGGAAGTTGTCTGAAAAGTGTCTTCAATCACCCAAACTATTGAAATACAATACTTTAAATTTGGGGTTGGTTTTTAGATTTCATCGCTTCAACTTATCTAAAACTCTAATCTGACCTGTACTTTCAATTCCCTGTTTTCTGTAATATTCTCCCTGCTTTCAATCAAAGATGTCATACCGTATTTGACTCTCAGTTCTGCCTTTTTACCAATATCTGATTTTATCATCAGGTAACTTCTGCTTCCTTCTCCTGATAATGCAGGTATGCTGAAACTGTAAAGCATATCATTCTCATAAGTATAAAGCCTTGAATCCCATGAATCGCTCTTGAAAATGCAATATCGGAACCATATCGAAATGGGAAGATGTCTGAACCTGTAATTGATATCCTGCAGCAATAACATTCCTTTCGAAGAGGAAGGATCAGAGATCTTATAATCAAAACGAGATCCCAGAGTCAGATTTTCGTTTACTATATACCTGAAAGTAGCTTTAAAACTTTTAGAAACAACTTCCATTTGTTTTGGAATTCCGGTGTTTTCTGAACTATCCAGCATTACTGACCTGTAATTGAATGAAGCCTCAAACGCCATTTTTTCAGTCGGAAGATAACGGGCTCTGACTTCCTGTTTTAAGCCGTAAGAAGGGGCAGAGCAGCGGTATCTTAACCACGGAAATTGCTGGATATCACATCCTCCGGTAATGAAGAGATGTTTTGCTGCTTCAAAACTGAAATTCCCCAGAATGCCTCGTTCATTTCCGGTTGTTGAGCCACTGCCGGGTCCTTTTCCATGAAAGCTGACGTAACAGGCACTATAGTTCCTTAATAAAAAATTAAATGTAATACGGTCCGATGGACGGAATGAAAGCCCTTGTACAAATGCACTGCCGGAGTAGCCATTTGATGAAAATTCACCGTACAGTAATATTCTTTTTATAAGACTGTTATAATAAATGGAGTAGAGGTCATTGCGATCTCCTTTAAATTCAAAGTTGTCTTTAGGATCATTGCCTGAGGGGTTTACCGCTAATGAAAACCTGTTTTCTGACCATATCAGGCCAACTTTTATATTATTAAAATTGTAAGAGAGATTTACTCCATAAGTCTGATCCGAAATAACATCTTTTTTCACCAGAAGCGAAGAGGTATTATGAAGCCCTGAAGTATATAAATTTTCAATATAGTTGTTTGAATCACCTGTTGATGAGCCCAGAGTGGCATCGGATAAGTTTTTTGAATAAAACAGACATAGCCCGAGATTTTTAAGAGATAAGTCAGCAGCCACTCCTCTGAAAAAGTTATTTTCATCTGTTGATGTATAGGGTATTATCTCATCCCTCGCCGACATGTAACCGGATGATGACAGCGAAAGTCCTGTCCTGATACCTGTATTCAGATTCGTCCCCAATCCAAATCTTGCAGAAAAATCGCCAGCAATAATCCTTCGGATCACCCCCTTCCCGGTATAAGCAAGATTTGCTGAAAGAAAGTCAGGAAGAGGAGGATTCCCACTTAAGAGCTTTTCTCCAGGATCTTTTTCGACAGTTAATCCACCTGCAAAAGCTCCAACAGAAAACTTGTATTTGCTAAGCATTTTCCATGGCGGGCCTAAGGAGGTTGTATCCTTATTCCCTGATTTGAAATGAAAATTTGTAACAGATACGTTTCTCCATCGTGCGGAATCGGGACCCATGCTTATTTTTGTCTCAAGGGTTACGAACGGAAACATTATCTCAGCAGTTTCTTTATCAAACCCGGGGATGTTTGCTACTTCATAAAGTGTTATGATCCTTCCGAATGAATGGACATAATCGGCTAATATTTTTACCTGGAAATCAGAAAGAAAAAACAATCTCGAAATTTCATTTTCGTCGGAAGAGTTAAGTCTTACAGGATTTTCTGCAAGATCGTGGAGCCGCTCAATATATGCTCCAACTGCTTCTGGATCAGACTCGTCAGAAGCGAGCTCTTCTGCGATGCTAATAATTCGTTCCGGGAGTTTTGTCTCCTGGCAGAATACACTTAAGCTATTTAAAATGAAAATTAGTATAAAAATATATTTTAAATGAGCCTTCTTTTTAACTGCAAAGTTCGCAAACCTTTGTACCATTTGTGGTTAATGGATTTTTTTCAGTGAATTTTAAATATCAGCGATATAGACGAGGTTACGCCTAGTCTTTCATGTGTTGTAAATCCCAGATCGAGTTTTGCAATTTTTGTCAGGTATCCGAATCCGAAACAGAATGAATTGTTATTTGTGCTAAATCCTCCTCTTAACCAAAGATTTCTGGCTGCTTCGTACTCAAAACCTGTTCTGATTATCAAATCATTTCCAGAACTCATCTCAGCTTCAACACCTGTAAAAAGTATTTTGCTCAGATCAGTTCCGGCACCTATTCTTAATGTAGTCGGTAAGTAAGTTTTTCGTATTGAATTAGGTACAGGGTTGAAAAGATGAATCCCTAATCTGATGTTTTCCGAGGGTTTAAACAGAAGTCCTGTTTCAAAAGTAAGCGCCTGATGATTACTATATTCACCAGTTGTTCGTTCTGAAAAATAGTCGACCTGCACCCCGGCATTGATTTTATTTGAAAGTTTTATTCCACATGCCAGACCTGTCATATCTCTCTTAAAATCAATATACCCGAAATGTGAGTATAATGCTCCGAGAGAAGCTTTTCCGGATGGTATTGTTATACCTAAAGTCCGGGTACCAAGTTCCGGAATATTAAACCTGCTTTCGTAGTTAAATCCAAAGGAAAAGGAAGTATTGTCTGCCAGTAATGCCTGATTGTGAAACGACGACCAGAATCCGTTCTTCATAACACAAACATATCCCATTCCTGCTTCTCCTGCTCCGGCTGAAGGACGATAAGGATCGCCGCCGGAAGCGGTTAAAGAAAGAAAAACAAAAAAAACAGAAACAGATATTTTGTGCAGCGAGCCCAACTGTTTCAAATTAGTACCCTAAGATACCAATAAAAAATCAATCCTTAAAATTTAGTCGGTTTTTTTGGAAAAAAATTTGAAAGTTTGGAGTGAACCAGAATTTAAAGTGACTAAAGTTGATTTTAACTCTAATACTCTAAACTCTAGGCATTTTAGACACTTTAGGCACTCTAGGCACTTCTTAATTTGTTTTAAAAGGAAATTTTACTGCTTCAGTTCCTCATTTGCCTGAACAATCTTCTTTTTCAAACTATCCTTATATTTAATTACTTCATTCATTAATTCTTTATTCCCTGTGGCAATAATCTGAGCGGCAAGTATCCCTGCATTTTGAGCGGCGTTAACACCTACAGTTGCTACCGGAATCCCGGGAGGCATCTGTAGTATTGAAAATATTGAATCAAGCCCTTCGAGTGAGGCTTTTATAGGAACTCCAATAACAGGTAGGGGAGTCATTGCTGCAATTACTCCCGGCAGGTGCGCGGCCATTCCTGCAGCAGCAATTATTACTTTTATCCCTCTCGACTCCGCACCTTTTGCAAATTTTTCAACCTCATCAGGTGTTCTGTGAGCCGACAGTGCGTTCATCTCAAAAGGTATTTTGAAATCGTTTAATATTTCTGCTGCTTTTGTCATTATTGGCAGGTCGGATGTGCTGCCCATTATGATACTTACAATCGGTTCCATGTAAAATAATTTAATTTAACTTGCTGATAAGGACAAAAATAAGCTATATTTTTCATATTTTTGCACTGTCAAACAATTGAATAATTGCCCTAATGAAAGAAATCCGGATACTCGATAAAAAGTTCAGAGAATTTATCACCGAAAAAGAAATACATGAAAGGATTGAAGAACTAGCCAGGCAAATGAATACCGATCTTGCAGGAAAAGACGTAGTTTTTCTGGGTATTCTTAACGGGGCATTTCTTTTTGCAGCTGATCTCTTCAGATTAATTGACCTTGAGGTGAGGATCTCTTTTGTAAAACTTGCGTCGTATGAGGGGACCAGTTCTTCAGGATCAATCAAAGAACTTATTGGCTGGAACGAAGATATTAAAAATAAAACCATTGTTGTTATAGAGGACATAGTTGATACAGGTATCACACTCGACAGGATTGTTGATGAGCTTGTTATCAGAAAGGCTTCTGAAATAAAAGTGGCAGCTCTTCTATATAAACCTGCATCATATACCAAGGATATCCCTGTTGATTATGTTGGTTTTGAAATACCAAACGATTTTGTTGTAGGGTATGGTCTTGATTATAATGGATACGGGCGCAATCTTCCATCTGTTTATACATTAATTGAATAATTCATAATTTAAATTTGTACTATGGTTAATTTTCTGATTTTTGGCCCTCCAGGTTCAGGCAAGGGAACGCAGTCGGTTAGACTTGCTGAGAAATTCAATCTTATTCATCTCTCAACCGGAGATATGCTCCGCGCAGAGATTACTGCAGGTACTCAGCTGGGGGGAAAAATGAGTCTTATTATGTCGAAAGGTGAACTCGTTCCCGATTCAGTTGTTATAGAGATGATTGCATATAAAATTGATCATAGCAAGGGTAATGCAGGATTCCTGTTCGATGGTTTTCCTCGTACGGTGGCACAGACTGTTTCTCTCGAAAAAATGTTGAATGACAGGGGAATGAAGATCAATCAGATGCTTGTTCTTGATGTTGATCATGATGAACTTGTAAAAAGATTAATAGCCAGGGCAGAATTATCAGGAAGACCAGATGACAAAGATCCTGCTGTTATTGAAAACAGAATTGAGGTTTATAAGGAAAAAACTGAACCAATCATTGACTACTGCAATAAGAAAGGTTTATATCAGCCGGTCAACGGAATGGGGACTATTGATGATATTTTCAAGAGACTTGCAGATTATATGAAAAAACTGGTCTAAGCTCTGGGTTTTAGCCCCCCAATCCCCCTGTAAAGGGGTTTTGTTTGTATAATTAAGAATATTAATAAGATACATAGTTTTACCCCCCTTTAGGGGGGCAGGGGGGCAAAAAAGGAGGAGTGAAAATCTGAAAAAAGTAAATAGCTGTAATTCAGCTTATTGGTGATTTGTTATTGTTCTTAAAATTCAGGAAATGTCCGGATCGAACTTTGTTGATTATGTTAAAATTTACTGCCGCTCCGGAAAAGGGGGTGCAGGGTCGGCTCATTTCCGCAGGGAAAAATTTGAACCCAAAGGCGGACCAGATGGTGGTGATGGCGGAAGAGGCGGGCACATTATTCTCAGAGGTAATGATCAGATGTGGACTCTTCTGCACTTAAAGTTCCAACGTCATATCTTTGCAGGCAATGGTGTTGGAGGCGGCAGGCAGACATCAACAGGGGCCGATGGAAAAGATATTATTGTTCAGGTGCCACTTGGAACTATTGCCAAAAATGCTCTGACAAACGAAGCCATTTTTGAGATTACAAATAATGGTGAAGAGAAGATACTCGCAAAAGGCGGTAGAGGCGGACAAGGAAATACTCACTTCAAATCGCCCACTCAGCAGACGCCCCGATATGCCCAGCCTGGCGAACCAGGTATTGAAGAAGAATTTATTCTTGAACTTAAAATTCTGGCCGATGTAGGGCTCGTAGGCTTTCCAAATGCCGGGAAATCGACACTTCTTTCAGTGGTTTCTGCCGCAAAACCAAAGATTGCCGACTATCCTTTTACAACTCTTGTTCCAAACCTTGGAATTGTAGCTTACAGGGATGAGAAATCATTTGTAATGGCTGATATTCCTGGTATAATTGAAGGTGCACATGAAGGCAAGGGACTGGGAATAAGGTTTCTAAGGCATATTGAAAGAAACTCAATGCTCCTGTTTATGGTCCCGGCTGACAGTAAGAACATTAAGGAAGAATATGAGATTCTCATTAATGAACTAAAAATGTATAATCCTGAGCTACTCGATAAAAAGCGCATTATGGCTATCACTAAAACCGATATGCTCGATGAAGAACTTATGAATGAGATAAGAAAAGATCTTCCAGATATTCCCAGAGTTTTCATCTCCTCTCTAACCGGTTATGGAATAGTCACTCTGAAGGATATGATCTGGAAAGTACTTAATAATGAGTAATTAATTTTTTATGCTCGAAAGACTAGATCAACAACTTTTCCTTTTTCTGAACTCATTAAACTCCCCTTTTTGTGACCAGATAATGCACGCCATTAGCGGAGTATTGATATGGTTACCTCTTTATCTGGCAATACTTATTTATCTTGGTGTAAAATATAAAAGAAGATTTCTGATAATTTTATTGTTTATTATTATAGCGGCAACTCTTTCCGATCAGGTTTCAGTGTTGATTAAAAACAACGTCCACAGACTGAGGCCCTGTCATGAGCCTCTTCTTGAAGGTCTGGTTCACTTGGTCAGAGGAGAATGTGGCGGTCTATACAGCTTCGTTTCATCACATGCTACAAACTCTTTTAATGTTGCCCTTATTAGTCTGATGTTTATTAAAAAAAGATGGTTCTCAATAAGTATAGTCGCATGGGCCGCCATTGTCGGTTATAGCAGAATATATCTGGGAGTTCATTACCCGGGAGATGTATTATGCGGTTCTATTCTCGGTGCACTGATTGGGTGGAGTGTATATAAGCTTTATGAGTTGACTGATAATAAGATACTTCAAAATAGAAAATACTTCAATACTTGACCCCAAAAATCCCGCAAAGCTGGACTAATGCTTATAATATTCTGAATATTAATAATATACACAGCATATACCCCCTTCAGGGGGCTGGGGGCAAAATGCGAGTGTAGATAATTTTTAGTGTAATCTATGCATTGTATCACCCTTGAATCAGACATCCCTTTTTTTAAC
The DNA here is from genome assembly GCA_025350595.1 of Bacteroidota bacterium. Taxonomy (GTDB): domain Bacteria; phylum Bacteroidota; class Bacteroidia; order Bacteroidales; family VadinHA17; genus LD21. The sequence continues at coordinate 20,559 of JANXXP010000103.1, read as the reverse complement.
CTCGCGGTTGAAGAAGTTCTCCTGAAAAACAGCGAGGAAGATTATCTGATACTTGGAATAAATAAGTCCTCTGTAATTATCGGCAAACATCAGTCAGCTCACAGGGAAGTAAATACAAAATTTATTACAGAAAATAATATACCTGTCATCAGAAGGATTACAGGAGGGGGGACAGTATTTCATGATAAGGGCAATCTGAACTTTGCGTTTATAAAACAAAGTGAATCAGGAAAACAGATTGATTTTCAGAAGTACACTTTGCCTGTAATTGAATTTTTATCGTCTATAGGTGTTGTGGCAAAATTTGAGGGAAAAAACGATCTGAAAGTCGGCGGATTTAAAATCTCAGGAAATGCCGAGCATGTATATCGGAACAGAGTTCTGCATCATGGAACAATCCTCTTCAGCTCTTCTCTCGGATTTCTCAGGAACTCAATTCGAAAAGATAAATCAGCTTATGCAACCAGGGCTGTTGAATCGAACCCTTCCTCAGTTATGAATTTGAATGAAAAGCTTAGCAGATTCAGGGATATTTATGAGTTAAGGTCTGAGATGATGAATTACTTTCTTCGGACCATTCCTGGTGCTGAAATCTATAACCTCGGTCCTGAAGATATTAAGGCTGCTGATCTCCTTGCTGAAACGAAATATAAAACCTGGGAATGGAATTGGGCTTATGGTCCGGAATATACTTTTAAAAATACTTTTCAATTTAAAGGAAATTCTCATCATTGTGTCCTTACCACTAAAGATGGAATAATAACCAGTTGTTCCATAGAAGGAAGCGGAGAAATGTTGTCTTTTTCAGGAAAGTTGGTCGGTTGCAGGCACATGGTTTCCGATCTTTCCCGGGTTTTTAAGAAAGGAAATATTATAGTCTCAGAAGAAGAAATCTATAATTTTTTCTAATTTGGTGTTTTATCTTGAAAGAAGAAATCCATGTTATTTTTTATGGCATTGATAAAATCTATAATAATCTGGATTGCAGGCATAAGTGTCCTGATACTTTTGTTCCCTGTAACTTTTATTATCTGGTTACTCGTACTTCCCTTCGATAAGCATAGAGTAGTTATTCACTGGATACTAATATACCAGGGGATGATTCTTTCACGAATTTTCTCATTTCGTAAAATCAGGATCGAAGGCAGAGAAAATATTGTCAAAGGAACAACCTATGTTATAATTTCTAATCATCAGTCTATTCTTGATACGCTGTTATTATATGGTATAAGATATAAATTCAAATGGGTTTCAAAAATCGAAAATATTAAAGTTCCGATACTTGGCTGGTACCTGAAAATGGCAGATTATATTATTGTCGACAGGGGTAATGAAGAGAGCAAGGTCGAAATGTTTGAGAAATCTGACAGATTCCTTAAAAACGGGATCTCTATTATGATCTTTCCCGAAGGAACCCGGTCATTAAATATGGAGATCGGGTTTTTTAAAAGAGGAGCCTTTCAGCTTGCTATACAGAATATTGTACCTATTCTGCCTGTTGTTATTGATGGAACCGGCGGTATTCTTCCAAAACATGGTTTGATCTTCGGAAGTGGTTCTTCTCTCAGGATAAGGGTGCTGGAACCAATTCTTCCTTCTTCTTTTGAAACAACAAATCCGGATGATCTGGCTCTGAAAATCAGTACATTAATGAGCTTTCAGCTAAAAGAGTTACGGGCCTCAGATTTTACCAGATGACTTATAGCACAGCATATCGGAGAATGCTCAATAAACTTGGGTACTATAATTATCATAATGCAGTTTTAAACCGTAGTCTAAACCAGAAAGGTGGATGGGACAGTCATTGTGACAGATGCCGGAGCTATATACTGAAAGCAATAGATTACTATAAAGCTGAGAAGGTTACAGTTTTGGGCAGTGGGTGGTTACTTGATCTTCCTCTTGTTGAAATTGCAGAAAAAACTCGGAAGGTCCGCCTTATCGATATTATTCATCCTCCTGAAGTAATCAACCAGACCGGATCTCTCAGGAATGTTGAACTGTCAGAAGAGGATGTCACCGGAGGACTGATAAAAGAGGTTTGGCAAAAGGCCGGGAAATATTCCTTCTTTAATAAACTCAAATCACTTGATGATATAACTATCCCGGAATATTCTGTAGCAGCTGATCCCGGATTGGTTATCTCACTAAATATTCTTACCCAGCTGGAATTCCTGCTTATAGACTTTTTAAAAAAGAGGTCAGTAATCGGGGAGGAAGAGTTTAATCTTTTCAGGTCCATAATACAGAAAAAACATATCGATTTTCTGAAGAAACACAGGTCAATTCTTATTTCTGATTATGCTGAGGTTTTCCTGGATAAATCAGGGAATACGAATACTATTCCCACTCTGATGACAAATCTGCCGCACGGACGTTTTAAAGAAGAATGGACCTGGCAATTTGAGCAGACTGATAACTATCTCTATAACAGCACCAGTGTGATGAAAGTTATCGCAATATCATTCTGACAATATGAAAAAGAGTCAGCTGAATGAAAAATATATTCTTGCTTCAAATAGCTTCAGGCTGCTTGAAAGTAAGGAAGATAAGTTTTTGTTTGTACTTTCAGTTTCAAGACTTATTTCATTCATTGGAGGATTATTATTAACATGGTTCGGGTTTACTTTGAACATTACTGTCGGTTTATTTTCAGTATTAGCATTCGCTCTAATATTTCTTTATCTGCTTAAACTTTATTCAATTCATTCAGAAAAGAAAGAGTTTCTTAGCAACCTTTTCCTCATTAACCAGAATGAAGGCAAAGCTCTTTCCGGAGACCTTTCAGAATTTGAAACAGGTAATTCCTATACTGATTCAGACCATGCTTTTTCAAATGATGTGGATCTTTTCGGCCCTTCTTCTCTGTTTCAATACCTTAACAGAAGTATCACAAGTTATGGTCGAGATATTCTCGCCAATTGGATTTCGGATCCTTTTCCCCTTGCCAGTAACTTGATTTTGCGTCAGGATGCAATAAACGAACTGGGAAAAAAAGAAAAATGGAGACATGAATTTATGGCGTCAGGGATGAATAAATCTCTCGAAAAAAACCATATTTCAGGCTTATTGGAATGGATGGAAGAAGATACTCTGGTCCAATCCTCTTCTATAAATAAATACCTGATTTATCTTCTTCCGGCAGCTGCAATTATTTCACTTTTGCTGGTAGTAACGGGAATTTTACACTATGCAGTTTTTACTTTCATTTTTCTTATAAACCTTTTTTATGTAGCTGCCGGACTAAAAAAAATAAATAAGATTCATAACGCGTTATCCAGAAAGTACAACTACCTCTCTTCCATTGAAAAAATATTTAAATCTTTTGATAATGAATTATTTACTTCTAAAATTCTGAATGAAGTAAAATCGAATATCTCTTCCGGAAAAGTATCTGCAGCTGTTTCGGTTTATAAGCTGAGCCGACTTATACATGCTTTTGACAGCCGGCTGAATATTCTAGTAAGTTTTGTACTTAACGGAATGTTTCTCTGGGACTATCACACTACTTACCGCCTCGAAAAATGGAAATCTCAATATAGGGAAATGTTTCCTGTCTGGCTTAATATGCTGGGTCAGGTAGATGCTTTTATCAGCCTGGGGAATTATGCTTACAATAATCAGGATTTTATCTATCCGCTTATTTCTGATAAAAAAAAGATATTTTCTGCTAAAAGCCTGGGACATCCATTAATTGGTGAAGAGAAAAGGGTGTGCAATGAGTTTTCTCTCGAAAGAAAGGGGAACGTTTGTATAATTTCAGGAGCTAATATGGCAGGCAAGAGTACTTTCCTGCGGACCATTGCTGTCAACTATATTTTAGCCATGGCAGGAGCTCCTGTCTGTGCCTCTGAGATGCAATTCATCCCTGTGAAACTTTTTACAAGCATGCGCACGACAGACTCACTTTCTCATAATGAATCTTATTTTTATGCTGAATTAAAGAGACTGAAGCAGTTGAAATCAAAGATTGAAAAAGGAGAACCAATCTTCTTTATTCTCGATGAAATACTAAAGGGGACCAACTCGGCAGATAAAAGTTTAGGATCTAAACTTTTCCTCGAACGGCTTGTGAAACTTGGAGGAACAGGATTAATTGCTACACACGACACCTCCCTGGGGGAAATGGAGAAGGATTATCCTGGGCTGATATTTAATATGTGTTTTGAAATTGAAATCGACGATGAAACAATAAAATTTGATTATAAGCTTCAACCAGGTATTACTCACAAAATGAATGCAGCCCTGCTGATGAAACAGATGGGAATCCTGGAATGATATAATTGGTAGAGGTGTGCAAATTGCGCGTCTTTTATCAACATTTTTTCTTAAATTACATCTATCAATAAATCAAATACATAGCCAGATTGCTCTCTTTTTACAACTTTTTGGAAATCGAAAATTTTAACCGATTGTTGAAAAATTGACAAAAAACACCTCTTCTAAATAGTTATATTTGCCCAAAATTCTGCAAAATGTCAGTTGGATATTCTGAGGAGCATATAAAAACCCTGGATTGGCAGGAACATATCAGGCTAAGACCGGGTATGTATATTGGGAAGCTTGGCGACGGGTCTTCACAGGATGATGGCGTATACGTTCTGCTTAAAGAGGTCATGGATAATTCCATTGACGAATATATGATGGGAAATGGCAAAAAAATCGATGTTTCCATTGACGGTAAAGAGGTAAGAGTTCGTGACTTTGGTCGCGGTATCCCTCTTGGAAAGGTACTCGATGTCGTTTCCAAAATGAACACCGGAGCTAAATATGATTCAGAAGCGTTTAAAAAATCAGTTGGGCTTAACGGGGTAGGAGTAAAAGCAGTTAACGCATTATCAAGCAGTTTTGTAATCAGGTCAATTCGTGAAGGCCAGGTAAAGGTAAGTGAGTTTCACAATGGTATTACTGTTAAAGATCATCCGCTTGAATCTACAACTGAAGAAAATGGTGTTGAAGTAATATTTACACCCGACGAGGGCATGTTCGGGAATTTCTACTTCATATCAGAATACGTAGATACAATGTTGAAAAACTACGTATACCTTAATACCGGACTGGTAATTAATTTTAACGGAAATAAATTCTTTTCTAAAAACGGGCTGGTTGATTTGCTGAATGAAAATATGAGCAAAGAGGGACTATACCCTATTATTCATCTTATTGGCGACGATATCGAAGTAGCATTTACTCATGGCTTACAATACGGAGAAGATTATTACAGTTTCGTTAATGGTCAGAACACAACTCAGGGAGGAACTCATCTTACAGCTTTCAGAGAGGCAATCGTAAAGACTATAAGAGAATTCTATAAAAAAGATTACGACCCATCTGATATACGTTCATCAATAATTGCAGCCATAAGCATTAAAGTTGTAGAACCAATCTTCGAATCACAGACAAAGACAAAACTGGGATCAAAAGATATGAGCCCTAATGGACCATCAGTCAGGAACTTCATTATGGAGTTCATAAAGAAACAGCTAGACGATTATTTACATAAAAATCCTGAGACAGCCAGAATAATTCTGAAAAACATTCAGGATTCAGAGAAAGAGAGAAAGGCAATCTCATCGATACAGAAACTGGCAAAAGACAGGGCAAAAAAAGTTAGTTTACACAACAAAAAACTGAGGGATTGCCGGGCACATTACAATTCAAACGATTCAAACAAGCTTGACTCTACAATTTTTATTACTGAAGGAGATTCCGCCAGTGGTTCAATAACTAAATCAAGAAATGTGGAGACTCAGGCTGTATTCAGTCTGCGCGGGAAACCGCTTAACTGTTTTGGTCTTACAAAAAAAATCGTTTATGAAAATGAAGAGTTCAATCTTCTTCAGGCTGCTTTGAATATTGAAGACGGTATTGAGAATTTACGATATAATAATGTGGTTGTTGCTACTGATGCAGATGTAGATGGGATGCATATCCGGCTTCTTCTGCTCACATTTTTTCTTCAGTTCTTTCCCGATCTGGTGAGGAAAGGTCATGTTTATATTCTCCAGACACCATTGTTCAGGGTAAGAAATAAGAAGGAAACGCGTTATTGCTATTCTCCTGATGAGAAGACAAAAGCAATGGCAGCCCTTGGGCCGACTCCTGAGATAACCAGGTTCAAAGGATTGGGCGAGATCTCTCCCGATGAATTTGCAAACTTCATAGGGAAAGATATGAGACTTGAACCGGTAAGGATGAAGAAAAATGACTCTGTAAACGGGTTTCTGGAATTTTATATGGGCAAGAATACTCCTGACAGGCAGGATTTTATCATCGAAAACCTGAGAATTGAAGAGGATTTCATTGATGAGGAAAAGCCAGTAAAATAATTAAGTATTCGCAGTTTTATTTATGGAAGAATCAGATCTTGATATTGGGTTTAAAGATAGTACGGATGATGTTCCTCGTGGACCGGCCGCTTTGCATTCGGTAACTGCATTATCTGGAATGTATCAGGACTGGTTTCTTGATTATGCATCCTATGTAATTCTTGAAAGAGCGGTACCACATCTCGATGATGGACTGAAGCCTGTCCAGCGTCGTATTCTCCATTCAATGAAGAGGATGGATGATGGTCGTTATAACAAAGTTGCCAATATCATTGGTCATACCATGCAGTTCCATCCTCACGGCGATGCCTCAATCGGTGATGCGCTGGTACAGATCGGACAAAAAGACCTTCTGGTTGATGCTCAGGGTAACTGGGGAAACGTTCTTACAGGTGATGGAGCAGCTGCTCCAAGGTATATCGAGGCACGTCTTTCGAAATTTGCACTCGAAGTGGCTTTTAATCACAAGACAACAGAGTGGAAATTATCTTATGACGGACGTAACAAAGAGCCTGTTACTCTTCCTGTTAAGTTCCCATTGCTTCTTGCACAGGGAGGAGAAGGTATCGCAGTTGGTCTCGCATCAAAAATACTCCCTCATAACTTTAATGAACTTATCGACGCTTCTATAGATTATCTGCAGGGAAATGATTTTGTTTTATATCCCGATTTCCCGACAGGTGGAATGGTTGACGTATCCAAATATAATGACGGGCAACGTGGAGGTGTGATTAAGGTCAGGGCAAAGATTGAAAAATCTGAGAAAAAGGCTTTGGTAATAACTGAGATCCCGTTTGGAAAAACAACATCAACCCTTATTGAATCAATAATTAAGGCAAATGAAAAGGGGAAGATTAAGATCAGAAAGATTGATGACAATACTTCAGCAAACGTAGAAATAGTTGTACACCTTATACCCGGCGTTTCCCCTGATAAAACCATCGATGCTCTTTACGCTCTTACCGATTGTGAATATTCTATTTCGCCTAATACCTGTGTTATCATCGACAATAAACCTTCATTTATGGGGGTTAGCGCCATACTGCGTCATTCAGCTGATAAAACTGTTGAACTGCTCAAAAAAGAACTTGAAATCCGACTTGGTGAATTACAGGAAGAATGGCACATGTCATCGCTCGAAAAAATATTTATTGAGGAACGGATTTACCGTGATATTGAAGAATGCGAAACATGGGAGGCTGTGCTTAAAGCAATTGATGATGGCCTGACTCCGTTCAAGAAACTTCTGATTAGGGAAGTTACCCGCGAAGATATTCTCATGTTGACTGAAATAAAGATCAAACGCATCTCGAAATTTGATGTTAAGAAAGCCGACGAACATATAAAAGGAATTGAGACTGAGATTGAAGAGGTGAAAAATCACCTTCGAAACTTAATCCCTTTCGCTATAAACTACTTCAAACAGATAAAGAAAAAATACGGCAAGGGGAAGGAAAGGAAGACTGAGATCAGGAGTTTCGATACTATTGAAGCTACGAAAGTGGTAGCAAATAATGCCAAGCTTTATATAAATTACAAGGAAGGGTTTATTGGAACCGGATTGAAGAAAGATGAGTTTATTTGCGATTGTTCAGATATCGACGATGTAATAGCTATCAGAAAAGATGGTGTTTATCTTATTACAAAGGTCGCAGATAAAGTATTTGTCGGGAACGATATCCTTTATGCCCAGGTCTTCCTGAAAAACGATGAGAGAACAATATATAACATTGTCTATCAGGATGGGAAAGATGGTCCGCTTCTTGCAAAAAGATGTGCTATCTCAGGCCTTACCCGTGATAAAGAGTACAATCTCACAAGAGGAACAGCCGGATCAAAAATCATCTATTTTAGTGCTAACCCGAATGGTGAAGCTGAAGTTATTAAAGTGCACCATAAACCAAAAGCACGTCTGAAAAAACTTGTCTTTGAATTTGATTTCGGACAGATGGCCATTAAGGGAAAATCCTCAATGGGGAATATTCTTACCAAGAATGCCGTTCAAAAAGTAAGCCTTAAGGAGAAAGGTCTCTCTACCCTTGGTGGGAGAAAAATATGGTTCGATGATGCTGTATTCAGGCTTAATGTAGACGGGAGGGGGCTTTTCCTGGGTGAGTTCAGTTCAGATGATAAAATACTTGTTATTACAAAGAACGGATTCTTCAGAAATGTTGGCTTTGATCTGTCTAATCATTTCGAAGACAACATATTAATCATTGAGAAATTCAGACCGGGGAAGGTCTATTCGGTAATCTACTGGGATGCCGGGCAAAAGTTCTACTACGTTAAACGATTTATAATTGAGGAGTCAGAAAAGCTTCAGTGTTTTATTAATGAAGACCCTGATTCGAAACTTATAAGTCTTACAGAAGTTGAATACCCCCGTTTCGAAATTCATTTTGGCGGGAAAAATAAGGACAGGGGAAATGAGATTATCGAGGTGGCCGAATTTATTGGAGTAAAGAGCTACAAGGCTAAAGGAAAGAGGATCACAAGTTACATGGTTGAAAATATACATGAGATTGAACCTGTTGTTAAGAAGGAAGCTGCACCAATAATTGAAGATAAAGCCGAACCAGAATCGGGACCCGAACCTAAGCAGCCTAATATTCATGAAGATCCTGCTCAAATGAAGCTTGAGTTGTGATGCTCAACTACCAGAAGATATATATAATCGGTTTCATGGGAAGTGGTAAAACTACCGCAGGGAAGAAACTCGCATCCCTTCTCGGCTGGTCTTTCCTGGATCTTGATAAAGAGATTGAAAAATATTCCGGAAAAACAATTCCCGAAATATTTTCACAAAATGGCGAGGATCACTTCCGTAAACTCGAATCATTGATTCTGAAAAATTTAGAAAATGAGACAAAAATCGTTGTTTCAACCGGTGGAGGTACTCCGTGCAATGACGAAAATATGAATTTTATGCTTAAAACAGGATTGACTATTTATCTTAAACTGTCACCAGGTCAGCTTAAGAGCCGTCTTGTTGAAGCAAAAGCAGACAGACCATTAATTAAGGATTTGAACAATAACGAGTTGCTGAGGTTTATACAGGATAAACTTTCTGTTCGTGAAAAATGGTATAATCTGGCTGAAATTACTTTTAATGGGATTGATCTTGATATAAATTCAACAAAATCAATTATTCTGGGGTACTTAAAAACCTGATAGTTTTAGGTTACATTTGGCAATAATCAGAACAAAGTTTTCTATATAAGATTAATACACTTGGACAGAATTAAGAAAATTAAAGATATTTATTTCCTATTTAGAAATAATATATTACTTTAGTGTTGTTTAATTTGTAACGGGGAAATTTATGCGAGATAAGTTGTTTTCTCTCCTTGGAGTAGAATCCGGAGAAGAATCCATGGTATCAATGCTTCTGATGCAATCGGTATTTTTAGGGATTTTTTTTGGAGCATTTGATATTAGTGCTCATTCGCTTTTTCTTGCAATTTTCGACGAAAAAATGATGGCTAAAGGATATGTTGTATCCGGTATTGCCGGTATTATCCTTACAACTGTCTATACCTGGTTTCAAACCAGGATGCAATTCAAAAACTTTGCCATATTAAACCTCATCGCTGTAACTTCACTGACACTTCTACTGTGGCTTGCCTTGTTGCTTAATCCGGCAAAATGGATAATTTTCATTGTCTTTATTATGCTTGGTCCTTTGAATATCCTTGCTATGCTGGGCTTCTGGGGAACAACAGGCCGTTTATTCACTTTAAGACAGGGTAAAAGATTGTTCGGACTTGTTGATGTTGGTATGATTATCGGAGTAATAGTCAGTTGTTACACAATTCCGGTACTTTTATCTTTTAAATTCGAATCGCATAATATACTTCTGGTAAGCGCATCATCTATTTTGGTAGCTACCATTATTCAGATTATAATCGGAGCCCGTTTTAAGATGGTTGCCGGAACCGGTGAGGCTCAGACTCAAGAAAAAAAAGAAAAAAAATCTGTTCTTAAAGTATTCAGGGAAGACCCCTACACCAGAACAATGGCGATATTCATTGCTCTGTCTGTAATGACTGCATTTTTCGTTCAGTATTCATTTATGGCTGTTACCAGGGAGCAGTATCCGGCTGAGGAAGATATGGCCAGATTCCTCGGGATCTTCACTGGTAGTATGATGATCTTCACTCTTCTTGTAAAGCTGACAGTGTTTTCATACCTGATAAGAAACTACGGTCTCCGCACATGCCTGGCCATATCTCCGATTTTGATAGCAGTCTTTACTGCAATTGCAATAGCAATAGGAATGCTCTCAGGTTATACCCAGGCATCACCAAATGGATTCCTAATTTTCTTTATGCTTCTTGCTCTTAGCAGACTCTTCTCAAAATCGCTGAAAGACTCGATAGAATCTCCTTCTTTTAAAGTTATTTATCAGACAATTGATGAAAAGATCAGATATGAGATTCAGTCAGGGATGGATGGCACGGTTAATGAGATTGCAGCTTTATCATCGGGCCTCTTGCTGGCAGGACTCGGAATTTTAAGTTTCATCAAGCTAATTCACTTTTCCTGGGTTCTGTTTATTATAATTTTAATATGGGTGTTTGTTGCCTTCAGATTATATACCGAATATAGAAAATCGATCAGAAAAGCGCTTGAAACGGTTTCTGATGATACTGCAGGTATGGAAGTGTTGTCTGAACGAACTATTCTTAAAAACAGGTTTTCTGGCGACAGAGCTTTCAGATCTGACTATTTTAATCTGATTTCAGGTAATTATTCAGTATTTGAAAATATTGATAATAAATGGTACCATAAAAGAATAATTGACTATTCCGCATTAAAAAAAGATGTCAACCTTATACCTGTTCTGAAGAAGCTGGCTTCAGCTAATAACATCGATAAGGAAATACGAAGCCATGCCGCTGAAATAGTTAATAATATGGAGATGTCACCCTCCGCTGTAAAGTACGAAGATGATAAGATTGCTTATGCAAATAGTATTCTTTCGGGCACCAGATTGCCACAAACTACAGAAATCCTCAGGCTTTTACGTGATAACTCATTAGAATCCAAAAAGCTGGGCATTTTCATGATTGGGAAATTTAAATTAGCTGACATGCTGCCTGAAGTTTGTGAATGTTTGAATATTCCGGGACTTGAAACAGACGCTTCATCTGTTTTACACACTTTTGGTAAGGAATCAGTTGATGAATTGATAAGGTTTTATCTGGTTTCATCGGGCAATACCAATACAAGTAAAACTATCCTCCGACTTTTAAGCAAAACTGCCACCCCTGAAAGCAAAGGTTTTCTGTTCTCACGCTTATGGTCAAACTCAAGGCTATTAAAGGAAGTAACCGTGAAGGCACTCATAGATTGTGAATTTAAACCGGGTGTAGAAGATATGGATCGTCTTAATCAATACATTTCTGATATTGTAGGATTAATGACCTGGAACCTGTCTGCAAAAATCTGTCTTGAAAAAAGTGAGGATAAAGTACTTCTCGAAATTTTAAATAAAGAGATTAAAAGATGGAACAGGTTTCTTTTTAGTATACTTTCAATAACTTATGATTCCGGCTCAATCACAAAAATCAGGGAAAATCTTGAAAAAGAAACTGTTGAAAGTGTCAATTATGCCCTCGAAATGATTGATATTGTAATAGAAGATTCAGTAAAACCAAAACTTATTGCCCTGCTCGATGTTGTCCCTGATGAGGAAAAGGTAAAAAACCTTTACCATTTCTTCCCTGGTGAAATACCTGTTTATAACAAGCTTTTAGAAGATATTATTAACCGTGATTACAATCTTCTCAGTTTATGGACGAAAGCCTGCACTCTGAGAAAATTACCCGAAATAGAAGGCGACGATATGGCGGAATCAATAGTAGCTCTTCTTTTTAGTCCGGAAGGAATAATTCAGGAGGAATCTGCAAAATTAATTGCCAGATCAAGTAAAGAACTTTACAAATCCGCGTCACTTAGAATACCGGAAACTACAAAAAAACGACTCGATAAATTAGTTAATGGGGAAATAGATGATAACGAATTACTTTTTGAAAAGGTCGGCTTTCTGGCTAATTATTTCAAAGGAATTCCTGAGGAAGAACTTCTGATCCTTGCCGGGGCCCTGAAATATGTCAATGATCCGCAAAAGGAGCTCCGGATATTGCCTGATAACTCTATTACATGGTCATTAGCTGAAGAGAAACCAATTAGTGATGCGTTTGTGCATTTTACCGGTCAGGTTGACAGCAAAGGTCTGAAAAACTCCTGGACAGATATTACCTCAAGTTACGTTTTGCCTTTGAGTGCTGTTGAAGATTTCCATTATCAGTTCCCTGACAAATCTTTTGAGATATTGAAATACATTGATATACACGAAGAATAACCTGGTTTAAAATGGCTTCAAGAAAGACGACTATTTTCCGTCAGCTGATTTTTAACATTGCAATGCCAACATTGTTAGCGTTACTCGTTTTTTCTATTATTAATTTTCAGAGAACCAGGTCTATTCTTTCCAGAGGTACAGACGAAAAAAACAAACTGATTTCCAATGAAGTTACCAAAATTCTTAAATTTCAGGATATTGCGTTTAACCTGATTGATGCAGAATTAAATAATAGACTGAAAGGATTTAGTTCTCTGCTGGTTGATAAATATTTTTCAAATACAAATAACATTAAGGAAGCCAATTTAAGGACAATTGCCAATGAGATAGGAATGGATCCACTCAACGAAGATATTTATGTAGTTTCATCCAACGGAATTATTGTTAATACAACTTTCAATAAAGACCTTGGCCTCGACCTTTTCAGTTTGGGTGAGAAAATGAAGATATACCTTCTGAGTATAATTAGCAAAAAGGAGTTTGTTGCGGATCTTATTGCCATCGAACATAGAACACACAGAGCTAAAAAATATACTTATCAGCCAACGAATGACGGGAAGTACATTATCGAAATTGGTGCATATTCAAAGCAGGTTGAGGATGTTATCCAGGCAATAGAGGAAACAAAGATGGAGCTCAAGAGTGAAACTGAAGGTATAATTGATGTTGAGTTATTTCTGATGGCTGACTTTCCATTCAGTATGAATAAAAATGCACTGGTTGTCGAGAGTCAGAAGGACACTCTCCTAAAAACTTTTCAGAATAAAGATACTATAAGCTTCATGGAACATCAGGGTAAATCCTGGTATCATTACCAGTATATCTACATGGAAAGGTCTACATCTAAAGATAAACCTAATTCAGGTTTATATAAGGGTTCCGTTATCCGGATAATTTCTGACCGAACAGCTCAGCAGGCTCTATTCCGCGTTGAGGCTATCAGGTTCGTTATTATCTTTGGTATAACAATGCTGTTGCTCAGCATTGTTATTTACAGAAAAACAAAAGTAATTACCTTGCCGATTATCAAACTTGTCGAAAATGTTGACAGGATAACGAACGGAGATCTCAGGGAAAGAGCTGAAGTATCAGGTAATAATGAGATAACAAAACTTTCCGAAAAATTTAATATGATGATCTCCCAGCTCGAAAGTTATTACTATGAACTTGAGGAGAAGGTTAAAGAACGCACGTTACGCATTGAAAAACAAAAAGAAGAAATTGAAGAGCAGAAAAAACACATAATGGACAGTATCTATTATGCCCGTCGGATTCAGAATGCCATCCTTCCTTCATTCACACTCATTGAAAGGTATGTTAAAAACTATTTTATCCTGTACATGCCAAAAGATATAGTAAGCGGCGATTTCTACTGGATGCAGGAAGCTGACGGACTATTTATGATGGCTGCAGTCGATTGCACAGGGCATGGTGTTCCCGGTGCATTTATGTCAATTGTTGGTTTTAACCAGCTCAATAACGCTATCACTGTTAAGAAAGCCAGAGCAGCAGGTGCAATTCTCGAGGAACTCAACTCAGGCGTTATATCTACCCTTAATGAAGGCAAAAGCGATAATTCAATCAAAGATGGAATGGATTTAGCCCTCTGTGTTTTCGACTTCCCTGCTAAAAAGGTTCAGTTTGCCGGAGCAAATAATCCCCTCGTACTAATCAGAGATGGTCAGGTTATTAAATACAGAGGGGACAGGTTCCCTATTGGCGCTTTTGACGGAAGTAATCCTCAACGATTTAAGAATAACGAAATAGATCTTCTGGAAGGCGATTGTCTCTACCTTTCTTCTGATGGTTATGCTGACCAGTTTGGCGGACCAGATAATAAGAAATTCATGTTCAGAAAATTTGAAGAACTCCTCATTGAGATTAATTCTCAACCTATGGATATGCAGAAAGATTTGCTTCATAAAAGGTTATATGAATGGATGGGCGTTAACGACCAGGTTGACGATATCCTGGTAATTGGGATTAAAGTATAAGAAAGAATAGTCAGGTAATTTATTATTATGGGACCAAGAATAGAAAATAAGAATTTCAATCCTTTTCCCGGACTCAGACCCTTCGCTCCGGAAGAAAGCGATCTTTTCTTCGGCCGGGAAGAAGAAAGCGAGGAGGTCCTCGGGAAATTGATTAGAAACAGGTTTGTTACTGTAATAGGGGCTTCCGGAAGTGGAAAATCGTCGCTGATTTATTGCGGCGTATTACCGAAGGTGAGAAAACAAAAGATAAAAGATTCCTCTTCCTGGAGGATAATCTCTTTCAGACCCGGAAATGATCCTTTTGGAAATCTTGCTGATGCAATTTCGGAAGATGTTGCTGCCTCCCGAAATGAAAAACTCGACAGAAACACAATTATCACAGAGCTTTATAATAACCCTGAAGGTATTGCTGCAGCAGTAAAGATTTTTTTAGTAAAATCCGACGAAAAAGTTCTTTTGGTTGTTGACCAGTTCGAAGAACTTTTCAGATACAGCTCCTTGGGGAAAGCAAATGCAATGATTACTCCGGCTGCAAGATTTGTTGATTTTATGGTAAATGCTGTAAATCAATCTGCAGTCGATGTATTTACAATTGTTACAATGCGTTCCGACTTCATTGGGGAGTGTGCTCATTATCAAGGCCTTACTCAGCTTATCAATAACAGCAATTACCTTGTTCCTCATATGGGCAGAGATAATTACAGGGAAGCCATTGAGGGCCCTGTTAAATATGCTGGTGCAAAAATTGACCCTAAACTTGTTGAAATTCTTCTCAATGATATTGGCGACAGAACCGATCAGTTACCGGTTTTGCAACATGCCATGATGAGAACATGGAACCACTGGAGAGAACTTGATGATACAGAAAATCCTATTGGTAAATCTGATTATGATTCAGTAGGTACAATGAGCGACGCCATGTCGCTTCATGCCAATGAGGCTTATGAGGAACTTAGTCTGCGAGGCAAGGAGATCTGCGAAATAATGTTCAAGACCATCACCGAGAAGGGTTCCGATAATAAAGGTTTACGTCATCCCTCCGGTGTAGATACTATAAAATCAATTGCAGCATGTTCAAGCGATGAATTATTTGAAGTAGTTGAAAAATTCAGAGTTCCCTCAAGATCATTTATTACACCCAGGCAGAATGTGCCTCTTGATCAAGAATCTATTATAGATCTTTCCCATGAAAGTCTGATGCGTTTGTGGGACAGGCTCAGAGAATGGGTTGACGATGAAGCCTCTTCTGTTCAGATGTATCTGCGCTTATCAGAAGCTTCAGCAATGTATCAGCAGGGGAAAACAAGTCTGTGGAGACCACCCGACCTTCAGCTCGCAATTAACTGGCGCGATCAGCATAAACCAACCCTCACTTGGGCGTTGCGCTACAACCCTGCTTTTGAAAGAGCAATGGTCTACCTCCGTACAAGCGAGAAAGAATATCTCGAGGAAGAGGATAACAAGATCAAAATGCAGAAAAGGCAGATGAAGAGAACTAAAATTGTTGCTACTATCCTTGGTGTAGCCGCAATTATCTCTATGGGATTCATGCTCTTTGCTTTTGTTCAGAAGATTCAGGCTGACAGACAGACGAAACTCGCAATTGATAGGAAACTGGAAGCCGATTTGCAAAGAGTAAAAGCCGATACTGCTACAGTACACGCAACAAAAGAGAAATCACGTGCTGTTGCAAGCGCGACTCTGGCAGAACAAAAGGCAGAGGAGGCCCGACAACAAAAAGAAATTGCGGACGCTCAGACATTATTAGCTCAGAAAAGTGAAGCTGATGCTGTTGTACAAAAAAATATTGCTGTTGTACAGTCCGATTCAGCTAAAAAGGCAAGGATAAGAGCCGATGCGAGTGCAAAAGTTGCAACTGAAAAAAGTTTGGAAGCTTTGCGTCAGAGGATGCTTTCTATCGGAAAGGCAATGTCAATCAAATCACTTCAGGCACAGGGAAATAAAGACCTCCAGACTCTTCTTGCCTATCAGGCTTATCTGTTTAATAAGAAAAATGGAGGGCTCGAGAATGATGCTGATATTTATGCCGGCTTGTATAACGTTGCAAAACAGTATGGCAGCGCTAATTATAAATCGTATAAGGGCCATAACGGAGAAATCAGAAGTGTCGCTTTTGTTCCCGGTAAAAATGAATTCTTTACCTCAGGTTCTGATGGCCAGGTTCTCAGATGGTCAATGGGTAAAGAACAGACACTTCAGGTTGTTTACTCAGGATCTGATATAATCGATGTTCTTACTGTAAGTCCTGATGCCTCATGGCTCGCCATGGGAAGTGGAAACTCCACTATAAAAATGATTCCGTTAAAAGGCAGTGGGCTAGGATTTGATATGACCGGGATATCAGGTAAAATCAAATCACTTATCTTCTCATACGACGGAAAATATCTCTATTCTGCATCTCTCGATGGAAAAGTCCTTAAATGGGATATTGCAGCCCGTACAAATACAAATATATCTAATGGATCAATGCTTATTACATCGATCGATATATCCAAAAATGGCAAGTATCTGGCAGGTATCAGCAGCGATGGGAATGTTGTTTTATGGAACCCCGAAGTTAAATCAGATAATTTCAGATTAAATACCTCAAAGAAGAATATAAAGGTAATCAGATTTAATCCTGAGAATAATCTTTTGGCAATCGGTGATATTAACGGGAATGTGGAACTATGGGACATCAATCAGAATAAATTGATTTCAGAAGTTAAAGCTCATACGGCTCAGATTAATGATATCCAGTTTAATACAACTCTTAAGCAGATGGCAACTGCCGGTAACGACAAGACGCTTAAGATATTCAATATTAAAGATCCTTCTGACCTTACTGAACCTCCAATAAATTTTAATGACAACGATGGATTTATTCTTGTTATTCAATTCAGTCCCGATGGACAATTAATAGTATCTGGCGCTTATGAAGGAGCGCAGAATCTGGTAAGCCGTCCTACTCACGTCGATTACTTTATCCGGGATGTCTGCAATATTGTCTCACGTAATATGTCTCAGGAAGAATGGAATGTTTATGTTGGAAAGGACATTGCTATTGAGAAAACCTGTACGGAAAAGAGTTCGACATTAAAAATAACTCCAATAAAATAAAAGTCAGGATAAATGAAAAGCAAGCTTAAGATTTATTGGCCATTGCCCATTCTTTTTAGTACATTCCTTTGTTTTTTGCCCATTATTTTGAATGCGCAGGTAACAGGAAGTTGTGCTGAGAAACTTAAAGATGCACAGACACTTTTTGAGAAAGGTCAGGTTGAACAGGTTCCTTCCATGCTCAGCGATTGTATGAAGTCGGGTTTTAATCGTGAAGAATCACTGGCAGCTTATAAACTTCTTATCCAGTCTTATATTTTTGAAGAAAAACAGGATTTAGCCGATTCAACCATGCTGGCATTTCTGAAAACAAATCCCGAATATCAGATCAGTCCCACCGACCACTCGAGTTTCGTTCATCTTTATAATAATTTTAAAGTAAAGTCTGTGGTTCAGATCACTCTTCATTTTGGAACTAATCTCCCTTTTCTTACTGGTATTACATCAAGATCTGCTTCCGGTGAGCCGGTCAAACCAACATACAGCTCAAAAGCTTTAAATCTTTATGGATCATTTGAAGCCAGGTTTGTGCTCACCAAAAAATTGGATCTCAGTTTAGAAGCCGGCTATTCCCAGTTAGCCTTTACACGAGTTGAATCTTTCCTGGGTTATAATAGTAATAAGTACATCGAAACCCAGCAGAGAATTGAGGTGCCGGTTACCTTAACTTATAATTTCAAAAGCTTTGGGAAACTTACCCCTTTCGTAAGGTTTGGTTTCGGACCTGCTCTTACACTTTCAGCCTCTGCAAAACCCACTGGTACACCAATTGATGTTAATAACCTGATTGGACAAACCGGGTCAGACCTCAACAGAAAAGTCTCACTGATTTCAACAGATTTATTCTCCCAGGTTGGCGGAGGAGTGAAATTTAAAATCAGGGGAGGATACATAAGCGCTGATATACGCTCGAACTTTGGCTTTTTTGATCAGACCAAAAGGGTTGATGATGCCGCCACGGGTGAACTTGGTAATTTCTACCATCAGGTTGATGATGATTTTCACCTGAATGCTCTTAATTTTAGCCTGGGATATACTCAGATCTTTTATAAACCATCAAAAAGAAAGGAGTAATTCATGAAAAGAAATTACGGAATATTACTGCTCCTGATAGTTCTTTCATCATGCCAGAAAAGCCAGGACTATAATGATAACATTCTAAAGTTTTATGGTGATGTTTACGAAGATATCGGATACAGTGTGGCAAAAACCGATAATGGTTATGTTATTGGCGGGCAATTGACTATAGTATCAAGGACAGGAAATTATATAAATACTGATAAATCGCAGAATAATAAAAAACTGGCCATAATAAAAACCGACGCTGACGGTAATGAAATCTGGAAGAAGAGTTTCGGAGACAAATTAACAGGTACAGGATCAAAGATTATTGTTCTTGATGATGGTTCGATAGTATGTACAGGATATTTAACCGATACAGTGAACCTTCAGAGAGATATCTTTGTTGTAAAGGTAGATGCTAATGGAGAAACACTGATGCAAAAGACATATCAAAGTTCCGGGAATCAGTATGGAATTGATATTGTTAAAACCTCGGAAGGTTTCCTTATCCTGGGTTCGACTGATGTTGCACGTTTGCCATTAACAGATTCAACAGGTAATATTGCCGGTAATAAAGATATTCTTCTGATCAGGACTGATAATAACCTTGAACAGATTCAGAGTATTGTTAAAGGTTATCCGGGGAATGATGTTGGTGCAGCAATTAAGCCTGATATAAATGGAGGTTACATTGTTGCAGGAACAACCGACAGGTCAGAAATTAAAACAGATCAGGCTGCCAACAATATACTTCTTTTAAAGATTAATTCATTATTCCAGGTGACTAATTCAAAAATAATAGGGAAAACCGATGATGAGTATGCCGTTGATCTTGAGGTTACCAGTGATGGGTATATTATCCCGGTAACAGTAGGAGCTGATGGGACAAATCAGAAGGGATTTATTTTAAAAGTACCACAGGATATCTATTCAACGCCGGTTTTTGGCAGTTATATTGCTCTTACCGATCCCACCATCAGTTATTCTCTGAAAGCAATTTCGAAGTATAAAACCAATTCGTTTGTTTTAGCCGGACAAACTGGAACAGGATCTCTGGCTAAAATGCTAGTTATTGCTATAGATGCTGACGGGAATAAGGTAGCAGGTAAAGAAAAGATTTTAGTTGGAACGGGATCCCAGGCCGCATACGATGTGATATCAGATTCGGACGGCTCTATTATCGCAGTAGGGGAAAATAGTTATGAAACTAACTCACTGATCTGCCTGCTAAAATTCAGGTTTTGAGAAATCAAAAACTACATGAAGCCCTGATTAACCCAAGAAAATCAACCAAAATGAAAAGACAAGTTTATATATTGATATTTATACTGCTGGGAGTTGCCGGAAAAGTGGCGGGACAGTGTACATCTGTACTAAGTTCGGCTATCAATACTGACAACCAGACTGTTTGCATCAATGCCACAATTACTCAGATTGCTTACGCGACAACAGGTATTACAGGAATAACCTCCTCATCAAATTTGCCAACCGGAGTTACCGCAACATGGAGTTCTCCAAATGTAACCATTGATGGTACTCCATCTGTTTCAGGGACCTTTAACTATACAATTATCTTAACGGGTGCGGGAGGATGTACAGCTACCGGAACAATAACAGTTTCTCCTGCATCAGTAGGGGGATCAATCGCAGGTTCGACAGCAGTTTGTACGGGAACAAACAGTACGGT
>JANXXP010000072.1 GCA_025350595.1 Bacteroidota bacterium | reverse complement strand
GCAAACGAAATGAAATTGAAAGAGCTAAACCAATCTGAAATCCAACTGCTTCTTCTGCAGATCTGCCTTTACAACCACAATTTTAACTGGATCGCCAAGGGTGTAGACTTTACCTGTTGAACGACCTTTTATGCAGTAGTTCTCCTCGTCATATTCAAAGAAATCATCTCCCAGTTCCCTGATATGGATCATTCCCTCGCACTGATTTTCAACTATTTCAACATATATTCCCCATTCGGTAACACCCGAAATAACACCATCAAATTCTTTCCCGGTTCTGTCGGCCATATACTCAACCTGTTTGTACTTAACAGAAGCTCTCTCAGCTTCAGCTGCCAGTTTTTCCATCTTCGACGAATGATTACACAGTTTTTCGAACTTATCCTGCTGACCAGGGTTCTCCTGAGCCAGAAATATTGACAAAAGTCTGTGTACCATCATGTCGGGATAACGGCGGATTGGTGAAGTAAAATGGGTATAATACTTAAATGAAAGTCCGTAATGGCCTATGTTTTCTGTAGAATAGATCGCTTTAGCCATTGAGCGCAGAGCAAGGGTTTCTATAATATTCTGCTCCTTTTTACCGGCTACTGAATGTAAAAGCTTATTCATTGCCCTGGGAAGAGAGGTCTTATCATCCTCTATCAGCTTATAACCAAAACGTGTAATGAAATGACTGAAGATGCTGATCTTTTCGGGATTAGGCTTATCATGAATACGGTAAACAAATGTCTTTCCCTTTAATATTTTTCCTACATATTCTGCAACACGTTTATTCGCCAGAAGCATAAACTCTTCAACTAACTGGTTCGCAGTACCCATCTCCCTGAATTTTATACCAAGGGGCTTTCCTGCTTCATCAAGGTCGAACTTCACCTCTACTTTTTCAAAAGCAAAGGCGCCTGAAGCAAATCTTTTTACCCTAAGTTGCTGAGCCAGTTTATGAAGCAGAAGAACCTGCTCTTTCATTTCACCATCTCCTGAATCAATGACCTGCTGAGCTTCGTTATAGGAGAACCTTTTATCGGAATTGATAATTGTCCTTCCAAACCATTCTTCAATTACTTCCGATTTATCATTCAACTCAAAAACAGCTGAATAGGTAAGCTTATCTTCTGCAGGATTCAGAGAACAGATATGATTTGACAGACTTTCAGGAAGCATGGGTACTACTCTGTCTACCAGATATATAGATGTTGCTCTTTGTTTGGCTTCTTCTTCAACCAGAGTGTCAGGCTTTACGTAATGTGTAACATCAGCAATATGAACACCAACTTCCCAGTTCCCATTTTCGAGCTGTTTTACCGAGAGGGCATCATCGAAATCTTTGGCATCAGCCGGATCGACAGTGAATGTTGGAATCTTACGAAAATCCCGACGGGCTTTAATATCACTTTCAGTTATCTCCCCTTTTATTGTTTCTGCATCAGCTTCAACCTCTTCTGTAAAACTATATGGAAGTTCAAATTCAGCAAGTATTGCATGCATCTCTGTCTCATGAAGACCGGGATATCCCAGAACGTTTATGATCTCACCTACCGGATTCTTTGACTTGGAATCCCAGTCAACCACCCGTGCCACAGCCTTCTGACCCTGTAATGCACCATTAAGTTTAGATGTTGGAATATACAGGTCGAATGGCATATTTTTGTTGTCAGGAATGAGGAAAGCAAAATTGGGCATGATCTCCACGGTTCCAACAAATGATGTGCGCCATCTTTCGATTATTTCCACAACTTCCCCTTCGGGACGAGCCCCTTTTCGTTTGGCATAGAGCCATACTTTTACCTTATCGCCATGAAGGGCAGTTTTTAGATTTTTAGCCGAGACAAATACATCGTCTTCAATATCATCGGTTTTTATAAATCCATATCCCATCCGGGTCATATCAACAGTTCCAGTGATATAACCACGGCTCAACTTTACCTTATATTTTCCATGAAATATTTCCTGAACAGCACCGGTTTTTGTTAGTTCCCTTAAAATATCTGAAATCATCTGTTTTCCCGGAGTATCAGTAACATTGATGCGTTTTGCAATTTGTTTATAATTGAATGTCTGGTCCCCACTTTTTGTCAACGTCGCAACTATCTGTTCTGTAAGCGATTGCCTTGAAGTGATAGAACCTTTGTTGCTTTTTCCCTTTTTGCTCATAATTCAGTTTTTGCGAAGGTACGAAAAGGTGCCATAAAATTTAATACATTTGGTAGATAATTGGAATCGCATGACAGGTTTGAAATCTATCCTTTCCCATTCACCTTCAATAGTTACCAGAAAAACAGGAAATGAATATGTTCTTGTTCCTATTGCAAATAATATTGCCGATATGCATAGTGTTTTTACACTTAATGAAACCGGTGCTTTTATATGGGAGCAGATTAACGGTGTAAGAAGTGTTGAAGAGATTATTGACTTATTAACTGCTGTTTACAATATTGATAATGAAAAAGCATCGTCTGATGTTTTCGCTTTTATTGATGATATGTATAAATATTTAATTATCAGCTAATTTTTTTGCCACAAAGGCACTAAGACACTAAGTTACACTAAGAAAAGAATAAGGAAATTTTACTGGAAGAAGGGAGGATTGGATTTTGATATAATGCTTTTTATTGCCACATAGGCACCAGTGCACTAAGTTACACAAAGAAATGTATAAGGAAATATCACAGGAAGAGGAGAAGATTGGAAATGCAATTGTAGATGCTGCATTTCAGGTTCATAAAGAACTTGGTCCAGGCTTACTTGAAAAAGTATATGAAGTCTGCTTTTGCCATGTGTTATCTCAGAAGGGTTTCGATGTAATAAGGCAGATTGAGGTTCCAATTGTATTTGATGGATTGATCTTTGAGGAAGGATTAAGACTGGATGTTATGGTTAACGACTTGGTTATATGTGAACTAAAAGCTTTGGAGAATGTTAATCCGGTTTGGGAAGCCCAACTCCTGAGTCATTTAAAATTAACTAATAAAAGGTTGGGATATCTTATAAACTTTAATGTCCCTTTAATAAAATATGGAATCAAACGAATGGTGATCTAGTCCTTAGTGATTTCTTTGTGTCTTTGTGCCTTCGTGGCAAAAAAGAATCCCTTAGAAGATGTTATATAAATGAGAAATTATAATTTAAATATTGCCGGATATAGTATCAGATTTGAAAGCCGATCTGACGGACCTGATTTATTACCCTCAGAACGATTCCTCAAATATTTAAGTAACGACGGAAAGCCTGATGTTCTTATTCACATCCATTCCGGTTCCTTTGAAATTCCTGAAGAAGCAGAAAGAGTTTTTCACGCTCCTTATGTTGAAGAAGTAAACGGCATCCTCCTGCACCACAAATCTAACTTCTGGAGTGTATGGAAGGATAGTATTAATCTTTATATCAAAACAACCTTTCCTTTAAGCCTTCCTGAAAAAAATGCTGTCCTTAAATTTTCTCTTACTAAAATGGACTGGGACTTATGGATTGATGGTCCAAAAACATTAATTGATCCTTTTGAGTATCCACTCGACGGACTGATACTATATTATCTGACAGCTATCTATGGCGATATTATGATACATGCCTCCGGGGTAAACAACTACGGACACGGGTATCTTTTCAGCGGAGTTTCAGGAAAAGGCAAGTCAACAATCGCAAAACTATGGGATGATTACGGTGCAAAAGTTGTCCATGATGACAGGCTGATAATAAGAAAGACAGATAGTGGGTACACGATGTTTAATACCCCTGTTTATAACAACGAGGAGCCCCGAAATTCATCTCTTGATAAAATCTTCATCATAGAACATGGTCTTGAAAATAGCATAGTCCCTGTAAAAGAGGCTATTGCTGTAAGCCTTGTTATGGCAAACTGTATCCAGCATAACTGGGGACATGACATAATTGATCGTCTTCTGGAGTCTATCTCTGATTTGTGCGGAGTAATTCCTACAGCAAGACTTTCCTTTAAGCCCGACAGAAGTGTAATTGATCATATACTTGATAATGAACAAATACCTGAATAAACAAACGATTGTAAAAGATATAAGTCTGTCGCTTCTTTCTGAGGGGAAAACGATCAGGATTAAAGCTCACGGGTATAGTATGTATCCATGTATTAAACCCGGGTCACTGCTTCTTATTGAACCGATTCATCTGAAAAAAGCTCCTGTTCCCGGAGAAATAATCGCAATAAAAAGGGAAAGCGGAATGGTAGTGCACAGGCTGTCGAAAATAATAATCAACAATGGTGTCAGATATTATTTAGCCAGAGGGGATAGTAATTCTAAATCCGATAATCCGGTAAAAATCAATGAAATTGTTGGGAGGATAGTACGGGCTGAATCAACCGGGGAAAATCCGGTTTTAGCGGATATCAGGATTAATAAAAGGCCAAATTATATCAGGAAC
>JANXXP010000043.1 GCA_025350595.1 Bacteroidota bacterium | reverse complement strand
GTTGAATGGCATAATACCTCTTATGGCATTAAGGCTTCATATCAGGTTATTAATGATCTCTATTGCTGGTTTTCCCTGATTAGCAGCAATATCCGGGGCAATACAGCCTGGAGCCCGGAATATTTTTACGGAATGAAGAACACTCTCAATCTGGGAGTGAGTTTGGGGTTCTGATCTTTTGCCCCCCAATCCCGCAAAGCGGGACTAATTCTCTGGATATATTTGAATTAGCATGATTAACATGACTTTTCTAAAGCTGCATATTGCCTTTAACCTTAAAACCAATCAAGACTCCTGCTTGTAACATAGTAAATATTAACAAGATAGACTGAATAACCCCCCTTTAGGGTGGCAGGGGGGCAAAAAATAAGGCAATGATGAAGGCAGGGGGGCAAAAGTAGTTTGATTGCAACCATGCTCAAGTAAATTGAGTCCTCTATTAACAACATTGCTGATTTTGTATTTACTTCGCAATGCGATATTATGCATTCTGTTAAACAAGATGGAAAAACGGAAATTCAGGGTAATCACATTAATAGCCGATATTGTTATTTTGACAATGTCGTTCCTGTTTATGATCTGGACCAAGCCAGCCAGCCTGAGTTCATATCTTCCAACTCATATTGTCTTTTTCATAGGTCTTGCGATAATGTGGATATTAGTTTCCATGATCAACGGGAAGATGCACCGAGGCAAAATCATGAATTTTACATCTCTTTTTACCAGGGTTTTGAGCAGCAATATAATTGCGGTGTCAATTATTACCCTGTTAATGTATACTTTAAGAGATTACGATTATTCCAGAACAATAGTTCTTGGCACTTCTCTGCTTGCCACAGTACTCGAACTCCTGTTAGGAAGCGTGTATATTTCTTATAAAAAGGCAGTTGTGCAGGATTATGACGAGTATGATAAGTATAAAATATATAAGAAGCCAAGCGAATATGACCTTGTTAATGGCGTAAATGGAAACGGGATCAATATTGATGAACCAACTGAAATAAATCCGGGGATTCTTAAAGCCATTGAAAAAGAATGTGGGGCAGAAATGGCAAAGGCAGTGATTAAAATGACCGGCCGGAGAATTACTGATCATGCAGCAGTTTTATCTACTACCACCATTTTTAATATTGCCAGTCTTGTCGAGGACAGATACAATTATATAATCAACCTTCACAAAATCAACGACATTAAAAAGCTCGATGATTTTATTGATGCAGTAAACAGCAAGCTTGAATCAAAGGGATATTTTTTCTGCTGTGTTGAAACAAAGGACCAGCGAAAAAATAGGTTATTGAAAAAATACCCTCCCGTATTGAATTACATCTATTACACTTTTGATTTCTTAATTAAACGTATTCTTCCAAAACTTAAGTTCACCCGGGGAATTTATATGTTTCTGACAAGGGGAGAGAATGCCGTCATTTCAAGGGCAGAAGCGCTGGGAAGGTTGTCGAGGGCAGGGTTTATAATAAAACAGGAGTCATTCATTGGAAATATACTTTGCATAGAAGCTATAAAAGTCCGTGACCCGCTTCCAAAAAGTGAAAATCTTTATGGTCCCTTAATTGCTTTGTACAGGGTTGGCAGAGAAGGAAAACTTATTAAGGTTTATAAACTTCGCACAATGCATCCCTATTCAGAGTACATTCAGGACTATGTTTATAAATTATATGATCTTCAGGATGGAGGAAAGTTTAAAAATGATTTCAGGATAACCTCCTGGGGAGCGGTATGCAGAAAAATATGGCTCGACGAACTGCCTATGTTCATCAACTACTTTAAGGGTGACATGAAGCTTTTTGGGGTACGACCCCTTAGTCAGCATTACTTTGAGTTATACAGAAAAGATGTTCAGGAAAGAAGAATAAAATACAAACCCGGGTTGATTCCGCCATTCTATGCTGATATGCCTGAAGACCTTGAAGAAATACAGGCATCCGAATTAAAATATCTCGATTCATACGATAAACATCCTTTTTTTACTGACTTCCGCTATTTCTGGAAATCTATGTGGAATATATTGTTTCATAAAGCCAGAAGTAACTAACGACAAACGATGCAAAGAAGAAGGGTTGATTCCATTTCAAAGAATACTAAATTTGACTTGGAATAAATTATTAAACCATTAATCTCGTTGTGCTATTCAGCAATGCTTGCAAATCTTATAAAATCCAGATCTTCAGAATAAAGAGCGCTCCTCATTTTTGGTTTAAGATCGTTTTGGGTTGTGTCCCTTGCCTCGTGTGTCGTTAGCCATTAATATCTACGAGTTTGTAGGTTAATTAAAAAACCTTACCTTTGCCCATTATTAAAATTTTTAACACATGGCTGAGAAGACAAGATATTCGGATAGTGAGCTGGAGGAGTTCAGATTGATCATCCTTAACAAGCTGGATAAAGCCAAGAAAGATTATGAAATACTTAAATCCAGTATAACTCACGAAGAGAGTAATGATACTATGGACACCTCTCCTACTTTCAAAGTACTTGAAGAGGGTGCTACAACATTATCAAAAGAAGAAGCCGGCAGACTTGCACAGCGTCAGGAGAAGTTCATTCAACACCTGCAGGGCGCTCTCATCAGGATTGAGAACAAGACTTATGGAATATGTCGTGAGACAGGTAATCTGATCTCCAAGGAAAGACTCAGAGC
This sequence comes from Bacteroidota bacterium, assembly GCA_025350595.1. Classification (GTDB taxonomy): domain Bacteria; phylum Bacteroidota; class Bacteroidia; order Bacteroidales; family VadinHA17; genus LD21. The sequence goes on along the minus strand of JANXXP010000043.1, from coordinate 1,458 downwards.
AGTACCTCATGCTACGCTTTGTATGGATGCGAAGATGAAACAGAAATAAGGTGTGAGGAAGAAGGACACACGACACAAGAAATATTATTATAAGATTAAGCTGCTCAGATATGAGCGGCTTTTTTATTACCTTTAAGTATTAAACAATTTATGAAGACGATTGCACTGAATTTTCTGATTTTTCTGTCCCTAAGTACTCAGGTCATAGTACAGGAAGCTGATTCGGTAATATACAAATCGCTACTTCCCATAGATTTCCACACTGCCCTTCAGAAGTCTGAAAAAGCTATCCTGATTGATGTCAGGGAGGGTTTTGAGTACAGACCATCACATCTGAAAAAAGCTATGAATATCCCTTCATCCGCCAACTTTCAAATTGCTGCTGATACAATAAATAAAGAGTGTCCATTGTTTTTTTACTGCACAACGGGTTACAGGAGCAAAAGAGTTGCCAGATTCTTCTGTGAAAAGGGTTTTACAAATGTTTATTCCCTTGATGGGGGGATTGTGGCGTGGAGGAAAGCGGGGATGCCGGTAGTGAAGAAAAGACAAACGACGAATGACAAACGACGCAAGGAAGAATAAAGTTGTATTTTTTTGCCATCCGTTTGTTGTGCGTCATTCGTCGAGCGCCCTATTTCCCCATTTGCTGCCTTACGATCCGGGCGATATACTTGCCGAGAATATCAAACTCAATATTAACAACCGTACCTTTTTTGAACTGGTGAAAATTGGTCATCTTATAAGTGAACGGAATTATGGCAACCTCGAAAGACTTTGGTTTTGAATTAACTACAGTAAGACTTACCCCATTAACAGATACTGATCCTTTTTCAACTGTAATATAATCATCCTGAGAAGGCTCATATTCAAAAGTATAATACCAACTTCCGCCTGCTTCTGTCACATTGGTACAAATTGCTGTCTGATCGACATGGCCCTGCACCATATGTCCGTCGAGCCGGCCGTCAAGTCTGGTGCTACGCTCAAGATTCACCTTATCTCCAGGTTTAAGTAACCCAAGATTTGTCTTTTCAAGGGTTTCTTTTATTGCAGTAACTGTATATGTTCCCTTTTCCTTACTGACAACTGTCAGACAAACACCATTATGTGATATGCTCTGATCTATCTTAAGTTCATTTACAAATGAACATTTCATTGTTATATGAAGGTTGTCTTTTTCTTTTTCAAGTTTGACAACAGTTGCGGCTTCTTCGATGATTCCTGAGAACATAACGGGCTTATTTTTGATGCAAAAATACTATTTTATTTTATTCGGTGATGATCCCAACAGCAAACCCGATCACATTGCTGTCATTGCGAGGAGCAAAGCGACGAAGCAATCCTTCTATCCCAACAGCAAACCCGATCACATTGCTGTCATTGCGAGGAGCAAAGCGACGAAGCAATCCTTCTATCCCAACAGCAAGCCCGATCACATTGCTGTCATTGCGAGGA
>JANXXP010000007.1 GCA_025350595.1 Bacteroidota bacterium | reverse complement strand
GGTTCACCGACTTCGCCGGACGTAGCCGACTATGTCGGACGAAGGTAATCCCCTTAGTTTAAATCTTCTACCGCACTAATCGTCAGAAGTCAGGAAAACTGGCAGATTGAAGTTTGGACTTCATCTGCCAGTTGTATTTTTAGAGCCCTACTTTATTAAGGGTACTTTTTCAGTGCCCTCCTCAAAAGGACACCCTCTTTTTTTATTGATGTTCATTTGGCTTCGCCGAGCTCCACATTGCTACGGTTCTTTTTTCCGGTTCAAATAGAACCGAGCAGATCAGAGCATTTTAGACAATAAGTGTAGTCTGGTACTGCGAGCTCGCCCAAGGCAAACTAACCAAAAAAGGGGGATGCTTCCCCCCTGCAGTACCCTCAAATTACAAGCCTGAGGTAGTGCAAATCAAAAGGGACCAGTTATCAGCAGTCCCTTTTATATGCAAGAAATATTTAAGGATATTAATTTTTCAATGTCCGCATGTAATTCACTACATTCCAGATATCATTATCGGCTAATTTTCCTTCATACTTAGGCATTTCACCTCTTCCGGTTTTGGTTTTGTAGAAATGATCTCCATCAGATTGTCCCTGAAAATCGGCTTTTGAAAAATCACCAGGGAATTCTTTTAGAGCTCTGGCTTTCACGCCATCACCAAGTCCGGCTTTCCCATGGCAGGAAGCACAGTTTTTTGTATAAACAGCAAGACCTGCTTTGTTACTTGCATCACCGGTGGCAACCGGATTTTTCATCGATTTGAAGTTAGCGGGAACAACCCATGGTTTAGGTTGAGCAACCAATGTTGCACTCATTACCAACACAGCAGCACCTGTAAGAAATAGTTTCATTGTTTTCATGATAATATAAATTAATTAATATTACGTTACAAAGATCGTGCAAATAAATCAAATTTTGTATTCTTCCCTGGCTTTCCTCTTAGCATTTATATTTATTCTGATAAGGCTAATTAAAGCAAACAGGTAATGTCCCCAGACACCGGTTAACAATACTGAAAGTGTGTATATCATCCATTTAGGTGCGGTTTTTGTCCAGAGAGCCCTGTGAGATTTTGGTACCGAATAATCAGTAGTCAGACCCCATTTCAGTGTTTCACTCTTCTCAACATTACCAAATACCGGATTCTCTTCAAACTTTGCCAGTACTGTAAGATTTCCTTCTTTGTTTCCGGGAAGATCTGAAGGAAATTCAGCAGTTGCCGATCCGGAATCATCAAGTGTCAACTCACTTATCAGCAAATTACTAAACATTCTGGGAACTAAAATCTTTACAACTTCCCCGGCTGCGGGCTTTTCTTTTCCATTCTCCATTACAGTTGCCTTTACTGTAATTGTCTTAATGGTATCTACAAGCGTAAGCGACATTTCAAGGTTTACATCCTTTATAACTATTTCGGATTTTCCGGCATCAATTGAATCATTTCCATTGTACTCAGAAGTAAACGTCCACGCTCCACTTTTATCAGAAATAAGTTTAGTGTCACCAGTTATCTCGAATTTTGCAATTCCTTTGTTGTCTGTAACTACATGAGCTATTGTTTCCTTCTTTTCAGTACCTGTAAATAAAGAAATCTCCATTCCCTGAAGTGGAATTTCCATTCTGTTCTTTGAGTAGGTAAGGGTAGTCTGTAAAATACGTTTACTTTCAGAGTTCTTTAAATACTGCAGAGTTACATACGGGGTAATTTTAGTTACCTCCTGTCCAAAAGTTCTGAGTGTAAAAAATGGAAGAACTGATAAGACCAAAATTGCATATATAATCTTCTTTCTCATGACTTTATCGGTTACTTCATTATTTCATTTTTATCCTTCTCCTGCATCTCCGATATGGAAATTATAGGAGCAATCTTCGATACAAGCATAAACAGCATAGCGAATACTGAAACACCGGCGAGTGTCAGTGACCATTCCACCCATGTTGGGGAATAGGTAATCCAGTCGGGACGAGTATCCTGTATTGGAAGGAAAGGCGTTTCTAGAGTAGGTATTACAATGATATAACGGTTAACCAAAAGCGCTGTTACTGCAATAATTGCAGCAATAGTAATATTTGGTATTGTTCTGAATTTTGGAAAAGCTATTATAATGCAGGGAAGAAGTATCCCGATATAGTTGGCAAAAATGAAAAGCGAATAATAATCCGTAAACAGTTTATCGATCAGTATAGAGTCCATTTTGATTGATCCGTACCACTTGGTCAGATAGTCGCTGAAGGTAAAGTATCCGTAGAATGCTGCGATTACTGTAAGAAGAACACCAACATTTACAAAATGACGTTGTGTGATATATTCTTCGAGATGATAAATTTTCCGGAAGATCCACATCAGGATAATCAATAATCCTGTACCTGAAAAGACTGCTGCAATAACAAAATAAGGGCCGAAAATTGTGGAATGCCACCCAGGTTGAAGAGTTACACCAAATATCCAGGCCAACACAGAATAGACAATGATCGCAATAGCAATTACCATCGCAGCCATTACCATTCTGGCGTTTGAAAGTATTTTATGTTGTTGTTCTGTTCCGGTAAATCCGAGAGAGAGAGTCTTGTAAAGTTTCTTTTTCCAGGGAGCAACTTTCAGATCGGGATAATCGCGCAGAATCGCAAAATCTTCAATAAATGAAAGATAGAGATAAAGGAAGCATCCCACCAGGTCAGTTATAATTGCTATAACGTCCCAGGTTATTGGTGACTGTATTCTTGGGTAAAGAAAAAGGAAATGTAATCTGTCGAGACGACCAATACAGAAAAAGATGAAGAAAGGTCCGATAATAAGTGAAATGATGGTGATCAATTCAGCCATTCTGATAATCGGCTTTCTCCAACCGGTATGGAACAGATGAAGAACACCTGAAATCAAAGCACCGGAATAGCTCAATCCCATAAAAAATATAAAATTCACGATATAGAATCCCCACACCACATTATCACGCATACCGGTTACAATGTGTCCTTTATCTATCTGTTGGTAGAGTCCGTATATTCCCACTGCAAAAAAGGCGAGGAAGATAAAAAAGGTTATATACCATTTTATGCTTGTCTTTTCTATTTCGGGTGTAAGATCAGTGATTAACTTCCTGTCTGCTTCCATATTCTTTCAGATTAAAATTGAATGGGTTACCTGGGGCCAACTTTTTTATATCTGTCCTTTATCGATTTATCGGTATCCTCCAATCCGCTTTCAACCGGAAACATTCTTTGAGTAGGAGGCAGATAATATACACTTGGAAGAGTACCAAGTTCCTCGCGGTATCTATAACCGGCTCTGTCGGTCATCAGTTTGCTGAATCTTTCTGTTTCATTACCATTGGTAACTGTATCTTCAAGAATATCACCAAAGTATATTACTCCCATCGGGCAGGCGCTTACACAGCGCGGCAATTCGCCTAACCGGAGTTTATCGGCGCAGAAAACGCATTTCCCTACTGTTCCTTCTGTGGCTGGTATATTTGTCTCAGGATCATAGACATGTCCTTCGGGTACTTTCACTTCCGGATCTTTCCAGTTGAAAACCCTTGCGGAAAAAGGGCAGCCGGTCATGCAGAACTTACAACCTATACAACGCTGATTATCAATTAATACAATGCCATCGGCCCGTTTGTAGGTAGCCCCAACCGGACAAACACTAACGCACATTGGCTTATCACAATGAAAACATGGACGAGGGAACCAGTATTTTGAGGTAGTGCTATCATCCTGCAAGAGATAGAGCCTCATCCATTCGTGATCTTTAGGTAGCAAATGACCTTCCTGGCATGCTTCAACACATTTCCTGGCATTCTTGCACCTTGCCAGATCGATTACCATGGCGAATTTCCTGTTTGGCAGGCCAGCCCGCGCTTCCAGCTTATGTTGTTCAACAGTTTCATTATCTGCAGGTTGAATGCCTTTGGCAGATTTTATATCGTCCTGGTCAACCTCCACCAACTTACCTTCAGGTGATAAAAGCTTTACCAGTTTACCCGATTTTGCTTTTGCCTCATTGCCTTTCAATAAAGAACTTCCAACAATTCCGGTTACAGAGATTGCACCAACACCGACGCCAACCTTTTTTAGAAAATTACGCCTCGATGAACCATCACTTACATTTTCCGCTTCATCTTTCATCTTACAATTTTTTAACTATGGTGCTCATCGTCCCTGTGGTAACCTGAGATCATACCCCAGAAAAGAGATGTTGGTTTAGCACCAAGAGTACAGGTATAAATGTGAATCAACATAAATATCGACAGGAAGAATCCCATTGAAATGTGTAAAATATCGGTATATATCAGTCCGCTTACTCCGAAAAACTTTGAAACCGTTATTTCAGGAAAAAGCAAACCGACACCAGAAATAATCAACAATGGAACAGCTACATACAAAGCAAGAACATAAGTCAGTTTTTGTAATGGATTGAATTTCCGATCCTCAGTTACGGGAAAGGGGTGTTTTTCCCCTTTGAACATTCCAAACGAATAATATTTCAGTTGGGTGATAAGCTCGTTTAGAAAATTCTCTTTACTTATCTTATAATATCTTCCATTTTTGGTCAAAAGATTCCCGGTAACAAAGATTATAAAGTTGATAGTCAAAATAATTGCAGCATAATTATGATATTTTATTGCTTTCGCAAAACCGACAATATATGATGCATTTTCCTTGTCGGTATATTGCATACTTATGCCGGTAATAATAAGAATAAGAAACAGGACAGCATTAATAACATGCCAGAGTCTTATCCATTTTGGGTAAAGATACATTCTAGTCTTCTTTAATAAGTTTTATTTTTTTCCCTGATCCTTAACAAAATATGAATTCCGATAACGCCCGCTACACCCACGAATATAATAAGGCTTAACAGGTTCAGATACTCATTCCTGTTTGCACCTATCACATAAGATTCGTTAAGTATTATACCGTTGAAGAAACCGTCGCGACGCTGGGCTTTTGATTCAAATTTGTAAAGAGAAGCCATCAGTATTGAATTCTGAGAATGGCATTCATTGCATCGTTTAACTGCTTCCTCTTTAGGCAGTATCAGATGAGAAATCTTGATACTGTCATTTATTTTTGTATGACATTCTATACATCTTACACTCTTGAAATGCGTCGCCTGATTTGGCAGCCAGTCGTGCTTTTGAATCAGACTTATTTCCTCCTTATCTGTAAGAAGCTGGAAATGGTCGAAGTTAGAATGACAATTAAGGCATATTGCGTTATCATAAGCAATTGTTTCCTTAAGGTTATCCTGGTTTCGTACACTTATCTTGTAACTATGAGGATCGTGACATTTCCAGCATGAGAATCCTTCCCCCTCAAGTTTAAAGTGTATGCTTTTCTGATACTCAGCATCAATCTCCTCAAAATGATATTGAGCAAATTTCTCATCTCCGCCGTGACAATCAATACAGTTATATTTCTGCTCCATCCTCAACTCACCAGCGTGAGGGAATTTTAAGTACTCTGCTGAATGACAGTCTGTACAACTAAATTTTTTATGATTTGAATTGTAATAAAGTTCTCTTTTTACAATTCTTTCGGAATACATCAGTTCTTTTACCTGACGCCCCAGAGTTTCATTGGTGTATTCGTATTTGCTCTGACCATGACATTTAAAACACCTTTCATTGTCTTCTTTGAAAGGAGAGACAAAAGTATTAGTATCCGTGTCACTCTGATTATTCAGTTTAATACCAAATACTTCTGCATGAGATGCAGAAGTATTTGAGAATAAAACCAAAATAGGAATAATCAGGAATCTGAAAATCTTCATTAATGATTCCGGTTATTGTTTAGAATCTTACAGTTACGTTAAACCCAATCAGATAATCGCCTTTTGTGAAATCGTTGGTGTTGTACAAAAGATTCCTTTGACTGATAATCTGTGAATAGTTTGCAACAAATATCTGAAATGTATGAGTCCCGGTGCTAATTTCCCATCCCAGTGAAAGGTTTGGTTTTGGCTGTGTTGGAAGATTCTGCTTTGTAAGTAACTGGTCATATTCAAGAATAAGTGAATGTGCCCCGAATAAATTTGCACGTGCTCCTGCTGAAATACCTAAGTTGAGATTCTTATAGCCTGTTGAATCCGAATATTGCGGTACAGAGTTGAAATAAGCTAAAGAAGGCGCTACCTGAACAGAAAACATATCATTTATTTTTCTGGCAACAATAAGTTGTGAAAAATATGAAAATCTGTGAATATTTTTGAATTTATCAGCAGGTCCGAAAGCTTCTTCTTTCTCAAGATCCGCAACTACATTCCCAAAATATGAAAGAGATACTGGCATTTTATTATCATCGGTTTGCTGAAGTATCAGATATTTCCACTGAATATCCTGAAGCTTATAATCTTTTGTGGTTCCTGCACCTACCATTAGTCTGTCAGTAACTCCATAATTCAAACCAATTCTGGTATTGGCAGAGCCATATATACCAAAAAGATTATGATAATCCACAATCCTGCTAAATCTGTGCTGAATATCCATTTCCAAACCACCTTTGAAGGGAGTTGCTACAGTATTGTTATCAATAAGAGTTGAGGTTGCAAAAGAATTTCTTACCGGTTTGGCGGCTTCCGTTGTCTGAGTTGCTTCCTGAGCAAATAATGGAGAAACGAGAAATGATAATGTTAAAAGGATAAAAATCTTTTTCATATTTATAGGTTTTATCTGATTTATTAAATTTTAATTATTGAGTGCTCCCTGAGTAATCCAGTAAAGAACCTTAAGCTTTTCAGTATCGGTTGATCTTGGAGAATGATCTGAACTGGTCATCTTTAAATACAACTTACTCGACTCTGCAGGTAAGGATATAAATCCACCTTTCTTAAGTGATAAATATGACTTGCCATCAAGAAGAGTGGGCGTTCGTGAGTTATCATGACAAGTAACACAATTGGCAGTGAATATTGGTTGTATGTCAGTTTGAAAATGCCATGTTGCATTTTTATCTACAGCCGGTGGAGCAAATGAATATTTCTCACATGAAGAAAGTCCTCCGATGGATGCAAGAAGAACCAATACAACAAGTATCTGTCTGATCCTTTTTAGTTTCTGATTCATATCTAAATTATTGTTAATTAATTCACAAAGATATCTTATTCTACTGATTTAAAGTCCTTTTCAAGCGGAATTTTGGGGCTTCTTCAATGCTGTTTAGCATATGAAAAAGTGATCTATATCACTTCATTAAATGATAAATATAAATTCGACAGGAATAAATCTGGCAAATTAAATAAAATAGAAATTCCGGCAGTAATTATTACATCAATAACTACAACCGGAATTTTATAAAGGTTTTTGTCAGGTTCCGGGAACTATTTTTTATAATATGTCATAGCCTCCGGGATAGAGGCTTTGATCTTATTTATTCTGGTTGCATCCGATGGATGTGTACTCATAAATTCAGGCGGTTTCTGTCCTCCCATTGAACTCATCCTTTCCCAGAAGGCAATTGCTGTCTGCGGGTCATATCCGGCCATCGCCATAAATATCAGACCAAGTTTATCCGCCTCAAGTTCATGTTCCCGTGAAAATGGGAGCATAACGCCATACTGGGCTCCAAGTCCGTACGCATTATTAAATATGCTCTTTGTCTGGTCTGGTTTATCCTTTATTAACTCATTTAATGCCACACTCCCATATTGTGCAAGAAGTTGCTCACTCATCCTCTCATTACCGTGCCTGGCAACAGCATGGGCAATTTCATGACTAAGAACTACTGCAAGTCCGTTATTATCCTTTGTATAAGGAAGTATCCCGCTGTAAACAACAACTTTACCTCCTGGCATACACCATGCGTTAGGGGTTGTGTCATTTTTCACAAGGTTGAACTCCCATTTGTAACCATCAAGCCGGCTCAGCAGATTATTATCTGTGAAGTATTTAATAACAGCTGCCTGGATATTTCCACCTACTTCCCTTACAACAGCTGTATTTTTAGCATCCGTTGATACAGGATTACCTTTAAGGAAATCCGTATAATTTGTCAACGACATGGATATCATTTCCGATTCAGGCACAAGCGACAATTGCTTGCGACCGGTTAGCGGGACAACAGCACATGAGTGGCAAACTATTGCAATGAAAATAATTACAAGCGGAATTTTTGTACCCTTTTTCATACAACCTAGATATTAGAAACTTAGAATTTATATGCGTTATCTTCAATTAGCTTATCAGCGATACGCCTTCTGGCATCTTTTACATTGAAGCATTCAACATTGGTAAGAGTTTCAACAGCTTTAATCAGTGATAAGCACGATTCAGGAGTGCAAAATGCTCCGATTGCTTCCAAAGCTGATTTTCTGACAATAGCTGCTGTATCAAAGATATTGACATCCAGCATATCTTTATACAGAGAGGCATCCTTAAGTGTTGAAATCTTTTCAACTCTTAATGCCAGCGATTCAGAAACATAGGTTTCCATCATCATTTCTGCTATATTATTAAGAACTTCCTGTTCGCCGATAAGGTTCTTCTCAAATCGCTTTGTGGCAGCATTTATGCAAATCAAAATAACCTTTTTGAAATTTTTTGTATATCGGGCTTTTTGCTGAAAATAGCTTTCGCCTGATGATTTACCATCAGTTATACTACTCAGGCCTGAATAGAGTTTTTCAGCTTCTCCGTAAAGGTCAAACTCACCTTTCATTGCGCGTTTCATTGCAGTATCAACAACAAGAAGACGGTTTATTTCATTTGTCCCTTCGAAAATTCTGTTAATCCTTGAATCACGATAGCCTCTTTCAACTGCCATCTCAGCAGAATAACCCATACCTCCATGTATCTGTACTGCCTCATCTGCCACATAGTCGAGCATTTCAGAACCAACAACTTTTAAAATAGCTGCCTCAACAGCATAATGACTGATTGCTTCAATTGATGCTCTGCCATAATCTCCGCAGTCGACTGTCAGCTTTTTCATCAGTGTATCAATATCACTGCTCACTCTGTAAACAGCAGATTCTGATGCAAATAGCCGGATTACCTGTTGTGCCATTTTATGCTTAAGGGCTCCGAAAGTGGAGATCAGCACTCCAAACTGCTTCCTCTCATTGGCATATTTTACTGAATCATTAATCGCTTTTTTAGCTGCACCAATCACATTGGCTCCGAGTTTAAGTCGCCCCATATGAAGAATGCTTAATGCTATTCTGAATCCTTCTCCCCTTTTTCCAAGAAGGTTTTCGACAGGTACTTTAACATCATTGAAATATATCTGAGCTGTTGATGATCCTTTGATTCCCATCTTATGCTCATCGGGACCAATAACAACTCCCGGATATTTACTTTCAACAATAAAAGCACTGAGAACCCTGTCAACATCAATTTTTGCGAATACAACAAGTGTATCAGCAAATCCGGCATTAGTAATCCACATTTTCTGACCGTTAAGGATATAATGCTTGCCGTCTTCACTTAGTTTTGCATTTGTTTTTCCTGAATTTGCATCGCTTCCTGCACCCGGTTCGGTAAGGCAATAAGCTCCAAGAAATTCGCCTGATGCGAGTTTGGTAACATAGCGCTCACGCTGATCTTTGTTACCATAATACATGATAGGCAGTGTACCTATTCCACAATGAGCCATATAAGCTACTGAAAATGAATAGCCTGCTCCTGTTGTTTCTGCAACCAGCATCTGAGAAACAAATGACTGTCCAAAGCCCCCAAACTCTTCAGGAATTGAGATCCCTAATAATCCAAGTTCGCCGGCTTTCTTCATCATACTCTTCATCAGTTCCCTGTCGCTCTTCTCAACCTTCTCAATGTTGGGATAAACTTCTGCTACAAGAAAATCGCTGCATGTCTGGGCTATCATTCTCTGTTCTTCATTGAACTCCTCAGGAATGAAAACATCTTTCGATTCGACTTCGCTTACAAGAAATTCACCACTTTTCAAGAGTTTACTGTTTTCCATCGTTGTCAGATAATAATTTTTGTTAATCTATAATTCAAGTGATTGTGCAATAAGTTCAGCTATATCGAGGTTTTTTATCTCAGCCTCTTTGTTTTTATATTTGAGCCCGTCTGTCAGCATTGTCATACAAAAAGGACAAGCAGTCGCAACAACAGAAGCTTCTGTTTTCAGAGCATCTTCAGTTCTTTCAATGAAGATCTCCTTATCGCCTTTCTCAGCTTCCTTGAACATCTGTGCTCCTCCGGCACCACAACATAGAGCGAAACTTTTATTGCGATGCATTTCAACCAGGTTGCTGGTAAGTTTTTTCAGAATTGATCTTGGTTCATCATAAATATCATTTGATCGTCCAAGATAGCATGGATCATGATATGTAACTTTAATATTCTTCAATGATTCCTGATCAATCTTTAATTTCCCCTCTTCAATATTACGGTTTAAAAACTGGAGGTAGTTGATAACTTCGTATTTTCCGCCAAGATCGGGATATTCATTTTTAAAAATATTAAAACAGTGAGGGCAGATGGTAATAATCTTTTTTACCTCATACATTTTCAATATCTCTATTACCTGTAGAGCCTGCATCTGGTAAAGCATCTCGTTACCGGCACGTCTGGCCGGATCGCCGGTGCATGTTTCCTCCTTACCAAGAACTGCATAACTGACATTCAGGTGTGTAAGTATTTTGGCAAAAGCCCTTACCACTTTCTTATACCTGTCGTCAAATGCCCCGGCACAACCTACCCAGAACAGGTATTCAGGTCTTTCTCCCCGTGTAAAGAGATCGGACATTATAGGGACTTCTATTCTTTTTGTTTCCATTGCTAAGTCTATAAAACTTTTGGTTTACTAAGGAGATTCATTGAAATAAGAACAACGAACAACAGTTAAGCGAAGTCAGAAGTGAGTTAAATTCTGAATTCAACATTCGATTGTTCTGCATTCGTTTGTTCTTGTTCTCCACTTTGTAACTTATTATTATCAAAAGGAGGTCATCTAATGTTAATTTCTAATTCCTTAGCCCAGTTAAGTCTGTCTTCAGCTGAGTACTGCCATGGGGCACCATTGTTTTCGATATTATTGAAAACAGCTTTGAGCTCCCCTGGAGCAGAAGCTTCTTCCATAACAAGGTATCTCCGCATATCAATTATCAGTGTCGGATGGTTAATATTTATCGGGCACTCTTTCGCACAAGCATTGCAGGTTGTACATGCCCAGAGCTCTTCCTCTGATATAAAATCTCTTAACAGTGAATGGTTATCATTAAAATCCCTGCCGTTCTTTAACATAAGGGGGCCCTTCTCTTTCATCCTTGCGCGAAGGTCCATCATAATTTTCCTGGGTGAGAGTTTCTTTCCTGTAATATTTGCAGGACATACTGATGTACATCGTCCGCATTCAGTACAGGCAAGAGAGTCAAAGTAATTTTTCCATGAAGCATCTTCAGCATCTTTTACTCCAAACCGCTCAACAGGAGTATCTGAAGGTACAGCTGCAAATGCAGTATTTGGGTCGAGCATAAGCTTTACCTCCCTGGTGATACTGTCCATATTAGGAAGTTTCCCAAGTGGATCAAGCCTCGAAAGAAAAACATTCGGTATCGACATGAACACATGAAAATGCTTCGAATAAGGAAGATAATTTGCAAAGAAAAATATCAGTAAAATATGTGCCCACCAGGAAACTTCGTAAAATAATTTGAGAGTTTCAGCTGAAAGACCTGGCACCAGATGAAATAAGATGCTGGCAACAGGATATATCCCGTTTATTGATCCTTCTGTAACTTTCTGATATCCTAAGTATCCCAGGTTCATTGTCATAAGGGATATCATCAGGAAAAGAATAAACGACAACGATATATTCGCATCTTTATGTGATCGTTTCTTCATCTCAATCCCTTCAAACCTCCTGATATGAAAGAAAAGCCTTCTTGAAAGAAACACTATGATTGAAATGGCTACAAGAAGAGCAAATATGTCACCTGATGCCATTAATACTTTATAGACCGGGCCAAGGACTTTAAGAACCTTTTCAGTTCCTGTAAGACCATCGATAACCATCTCGATACTACCGAAAATAATTACGCAAAATCCCCAGAAGACTAGTGCATGCAAAAATCCCAATACCGGTTTCCGGAAAATTTTTGTCTGACCAAAAGCAACAGAAAGCGTTACTTTAATCCTTTTACCAAAGTCCTTTACAGGAAAGGCTGGACGCGTAAATTTAAAGAAACTGATAACTCGGTTTACAGTATAGGCAAAAACCCCAAGTGTAAGCAGTAAAGTAAATGAGAATATGATCTGTTTTGTCATTTTCTATCAATTAGTATTTGATTCATATCCT
>JANXXP010000381.1 GCA_025350595.1 Bacteroidota bacterium | reverse complement strand
GCTCGATCTGGCCCCATATAATATATTTGGCAACTACCGGAATATGTACTGGCCAAACGGACAGAAAATAATTGCTGCAGCACAACTGATAGCAAAAAATAAAAATTTACATGCTGTTTATCTTAGCAACTTCCGCTGCGGACCCGATTCATTTATATGGCATTATGTTACTGAGGAGCTCAAAGGAAAACCATTCCTCCATCTTGAAGTAGATGAACATTCGGCAGATGCAGGAATGGTAACGCGTATTGAGGCTTTCCTTGATAGCCTGAAGGGTGCAGAGCAAAATGAGAAGAAAGATGTTAAAATATTCAGACCACGTCCAAGCCCATCTTCTCCTCAGAAGGATCGTATAATGTATTTCCCATATATGAACGATGGTGCTTACATGATTGCAGCAGCAGCAAGAAGTTGTGGCATACAATCGGAAGTTCTTCCAAAGCAGACACAGGAGGATCTTGCAATCGGCAGGAAATATACTTCATCAAAAGAGTGTTTCCCGATGATATGTACTACCGGAAGCTTTTTGAAAAAATTAATGGAACCCGGTGCAGACCCTTCAAAGATGAGCTTCTTCATGCCCGATCATAACGGGCCGTGCAGATTCGGGCAGTATAATCAATTTCACAGGATACTCTTCGACCGGCTTGGGTTTCATGAAGCAGAACTGATAACTCCTTCAAATGATACATCTTACGAGGATGTAGCAGGTGAGAATAGTCAGAAATTCAGGATTAATGCCTGGAAAGGGTTCATTGTATCAGATTTCCTGAGAAAAATACACCTGGAAACCCGACCTTATGAGATCAACAAAGGCGATTCTAATAAGTTGTATGATGAATCTTTGGTAAGACTCGAGAAATGCATTGAGGATGGATCAAAAGATCTGCGAAAAGTAATCTCTGGTATTGCCTCCGATTTTATGGCAATCAAAGTGGATAAAAGCAAGAGAAGGCCTGTGGTAGCGGTAATCGGAGAAATTTTCATGCGTGGCAATGCAGGATGCAACGGAGATGTTGCGAACCGTCTTGAAGATCTTGGTGTTGAGGTGGTTATTGGTCCGTTTTCTGAATGGATAAACTACTCAACTTACAGGTTTAAACGCGACAGCAAATGGAGAAATGATACGAAAGGTCTTATCAAATCAAAGATACAGGGGATAGGACAGGATGTCATTGCAAACTCATTACTGAGCAGTATTGAAAAATTTACCGATCATGAAAAGGATGTTTCTCTCCATGAAATGCTGCATCTGTGTAATAAGTATGTAAGTGAATATTACGACGGTGATCCTGCAATAGCAATGGGAACATCAGTTGCACTTACAGAAAGAGGAGTTTCGGGCATTGGCGCCATACTCCCATTTACCTGTATGCCGGGGACACTGATCGCCTCAGTAAGTGACTCGTTCAGAAAAGATCACAACAATATTCCTTTCATCAATATTGCATACGATGGTCAGGATTCAGTTTCGTTAGATACAAGACTTCAGGCTTTCGTATTTCAGGTGAAGGAGTATGCGATGGCAGCTGAACTTGTCAAAACCTGAAAGCTAAGAGCACGGGGCTCAGAGAACAGATTTGAGCAAAGCGAAGTTTGTAACTTCTTTTATTAACACTCTTAACTTTAAACAATTACCTTAAACCCCAACTCCTCCAAAATCTTTCTGACAGCACCCGTTCCGTTTATAAGGTTTATTCTGTATGAGGTGAATTCCCTCCGCAACGGATAATCTCCTCTCTGCTTTTCAAAATCAGATGGAGAAGATCGGAATTTGCTATCATCTGCATTAATATCATAGGTATGAAAAACTGCTTCCCTGATGATATCTTCATCAGATTTGCCCTTGGCATCAATAGTAAATTCCGGAATAGTTGGGGGAGATACATTTTCCGGATACCAGTCTTTTACCGGCAGATTAAAGTGTTTGCATAACGAGTTGACTACCATCGAGGTTCCATTCGCCTTTCCATCAGTCGAATAGCCTGCGATATGAGGTGTAGCAATGGATACTTTTTTCAGTAGATTCAGATCAATGTCAGGTTCATTCTCCCAAACATCTATTATTGCCCCGCCAAATTTACCTGAGGCCAAAGCCTTCTTCAAAGCTGTTGTGTCCGTAACCTCTCCCCTTGAGGAATTGATAAGAAATGCTCCCTTGTTTATCTTTTTAAAATACTTCTCATTCATCAGGTGATAGGTACAATCTTCACCAACCACATTTAAGGGTACATGAACAGTAATGATATCTGACTGAAATAAAATTGTTGCGAGGCTATGGAAATTAGCTTCCCCCTCTACTCTTGCCCGGGGAGGATCGTTCAGAAGAACTTTCATCCCGAGAGCTCTGGCTAGTTTTTCTACTTTTGATCCAACCTTCCCTACTCCAATTATACCAATCGTTTTATCGCTTAGTTTGAACCCTGATTCATGTGCTATTTTAAGCAACGTTGCTGCAATATACTGCTGAACTGAGGAAGAATTACACCCCGGAGCATTAGTCCATTCTATATTGTTATTATCGCAAAATCCTGTGTCGATATGATCGAATCCAATTGTAGCAGTACCTATAAATCTCACAGTCGTCCCTTTTAAAAGGTTCTCTGTACATTTTGTTCTGGTACGTATCAGAAGAGCATCGGCCCCTTTCAGAACCTCTTTGCTAATTTCCTTTCCTGGCAAATAGACAACATCGGCAAAAGGTTCAAGTGCTCCTTTCAGAAATGGAATTTTATCGTCAGCGATAATTTTAATCATAGCATAAATATTTCATGGGAAAGTTACTAATTAATCTTATTTGAATTTTAATCTTTTGTTAAGAACCGGGAAAATTCCCTATTTTGCGACACAAACATTATTTATGATCCCTAGATTCTTCCTTGTAGCAATTTTTGCTTTCAGCTCAACTTTTGAGCTTTTATCGCAACCCGAAATAAAAGCTGTTTTTACAGATACTCCTCCGGTTATAGATGGATTGGTAAATGATGCAGTCTGGAATAAAGCGGCCATGATAAATGAGTTATTTCAGAGAGAACCAAGAATCGGAGATCCCGTTTCAGAGAAAACTGAGTTTTACTTTTTATATGATCATAATAACATTTATGTCGGTATTCATTGTTTTGATGATCCAAAAGGCATAACTGCGAAAGAACTTGCAAGGGATGTCAGTCTTGGTGAAGACGACCGGGTGCAGGTAATCCTGGATACCTACCAAGACGGGAGAAGCGGTTATTGGTTTCAGATTGGTCCGAGAGGAAGTATTGGTGACGCTCTTGTAAATGAAAATGGCAAAGATTTTAATAAATCGTGGGATGGTCTCTGGGATGGCAAGGCAAAAATAACTGAAAACGGATGGGATGCTGAGATGATCATTCCTTTCAAAACGCTTGCCTTCAAAAAAGGGAACAGCACCTGGGGGCTTAAACTGATAAGATATATAAAAAGTAAGTCTGAAGCATCGTACTGGCCTGCTACATCGCTGAATGCCAATAAATTTCAGATATCTGATGCCGGACGTATAACAGGACTTACAGATATTACCCAGGGTATAGGACTTGATTTAATTCCTTACCTCACTGGCGGAATAAGCAAAAAACAGGGTCTCAACCCAAAACCTGTTATTAATGGCGGTATGGATGCATTCTATAATATTACGCCTTCTCTGAAAGCTGCTATAACCGTAAATACTGACTTTGCCCAGACTGAAGTTGACGATAAACAGATCAACCTGACCCGCTTTAATTTATTCTTTCCAGAAAAGAGAGATTTTTTTCTTGACGGAGCTAACTACTTTACATTTGGGATAAACGGAGATAATGATAATCCCCAGAGCACTCAGATGATTCCATTCTTCTCAAGGAGGATTGGGTTAGATGCTGCCGGCAATCCGGTTCCTGTAAAATATGGGGGAAAGTTCACCGGGAAAGCAGGTAACTGGAACTTTGGGGTTCTCCATATCAAGGATGAAAATGAATGGAAAAATCCTGGTTATACAGTGAGCAGGGTTTTAAGAAATTTCGGAAAGCAATCCTCGATTGGATTTATAGGTACAAACGGTAATGCTTTGTCAGGTGCCAATAATTCGCTTGCTGGCATTGATCTTCATCTGTCAAGTTCACAGATATCAGGCAACAAAAATCTAACCTATAATCTTTATGGGTTGAAGTCTTTTACTTCAGGTTTATCCGGAAACGATATTACGTTCGGAAGCGAGATTAACTATCCAAATGATCTTCTCAATTTCAGATTAGGATATTTTCAGATCGGTGAAGATTTCACTCCCGGATTAGGCTTTTTACCACGAAAGAATATCCGTAATTTTTATGGCGGTATTGGAATTGGCCCCCGGCCTAAAAAGTCGAAGGTAATGCAGATTAAATCGGGAGTTAAATATGCTTTTATTTCAGATCTAAAAAAAGGAGGACTTCAGACATCACAGATTGATCTTAATCTGACAGACATTATATTCCTGAGTGGCGACATTATTTCCATTGCATCTCAATACCAGTTCGAGTCACTTGAAAAAGATTTCAATATTTTCAAAAGTTTTGTCATACCTGCCGATCAATATCACTTCTGGAGAAATTCAGTAACATTGACCTCAGCAAAACGAAGAAATTTCTGGGCTGCAACAAAAGTCGCAGCAGGTTCATTTTATTCCGGTAAACGTACGGACTGGCTTTTACAGACAGGGTACAAAATTTTCGTCCCGGTATTTATTGGATTGGAATCAGACCAGAAATGGGTACATCTGCCTGATGGAAACTTCAATACTCAGATTTATCGGCTGAATCTTAATTTCTTATTTAGTCCGAATTTATCATGGTACAACTATGCTCAGTATGAAAATCAGACGGAAACCATTGGATGGCAATCAAGATTTCAATGGATAATAAAAGCCGGGAAAGAAGTCTTCCTCACTTTCAATTCACCACTGATAAATCCATTGGAACGCTTCAATCCTGAGGTTTATGAGGGGAGGGTTAAGTTGAAGTATACGATAAGATTTTAACCCTCAAAGGTAGTATTTGAAAAAATTGAAATCCATTAACCGCAAAGGTCGCAAAGGATCTACAAAAAGATCGCAAAGCATTGATATACTTTATTTTAACTTTGTATCCTTTGCGCCGACTTTGCGAACTCTGCGGTTTAAAGAGGTTTGGGAGTTGAAATAAGATCTACTCCACTATTGTCATCTCCCTCAGCAGATACCCCGCCCCGGCAAACTTATCGATAAGAAATAAAGCATATCTGATATCGAGACTGATATTCCGGCTTTGGTCAGGACTATAAGCCATATCGCTTGCCACGCCTTCCCAAGCCCTGTCGAAGTTTACGCCAATCAGCTGGCCATCAGCGTTTAATACAGGACTTCCTGAATTTCCGCCTGTTGTATGATTATTGGCTATAAAACAGACTGGAACTTCACCATCCTGGGTATAACGACCAAAGTCTTTTTTGAGATACAATTCTTTAAGTTTGGAGGGAACTGCATAATCATAAATTTCAGGATTATCCTTCTCCATAATACCCTTCAGTGTTGTATAATGAGTAAAATAGACAGCGTCCTTAGATTTATAACCTTTTACCTGGCCATAAGTAAGTCTGAGTGTTGAGTTTGCGTCGGGATAAAATATTTTTTCCTTATCGAATTCCATTTGTGCAGCCATATACAGTTTGTTAAGCTTTTGTATCTCCTCATTAATCCTCGTAAGTTCACCTCTGACATTATCAGCAATAAAATTACTTGCATCGTTTGCCAGAAGATAGAATTGATCCTTTTTCAGTTTAGCAACTGACGACTTATTAAATCCGCTAACAAAAGCATTGTATTTTGCCTCATCGGTAAAAATGGTTTTATCATAAAGCTTATCTGCAACTGACTGGAAGTCGCCATCGCATGAATTTCTGAATTTAATGTATTCCGGAGCCTGCCATTTTGAATCGAGATTCTTGCCATACATTGTCATCACCGTCACAAAAAGTTTCTTATCTGTAGCTTTGTTGTAATTCCTGAAGAATTTTTTTGAAGAAGTAAGAAGATTGGTTTTTGTGTCATTAATCATGTCAACTGAAGAATTCTTATCGACAATATCAGCAAGGATCCTCAGACTTCTTGAAAAACTTAATATTTCAGCTCCATTCATAACTTCATTGGTATAGCTATTGGCAAGAGTATAATCACGAAGACTGGTATAAAACTCTTTATACATTGGAAGGATTGATCCATATTTTGTCATTCTTGCGTTATCTTCTGAAACCCATTTCATGAACTTTGCTTCAAATTCCTGTTTTTTACCAATTGTATTCATTTTATCAAGACCCTGAATCTCTCCTATCCATTTCTTCCACGAATTGGCGATTCCTGATTTTTTTGCAGAGTACTGTATTCTTATAAGAGGATCTGTTGCCATGGCCGCTTCCATAATCTCAATTTTCTTAGATCTGATGGCAATCATTTTCGGATTGATATAGTTTTTTACCATATCTATATGATAGGAAGAAACATACTCTGTTGTTGTTCCCGGGTAACCAAAGACCATAGTAAAATCTCCTTCTTTAACCCCTTTAATAGAAATCGGGAAGAAATAAAGAGGTTTATAGGGAACATTCTCCTTTGAGTAATCTGCCGGCTTATTGTTCTTATCTGCATATATCCTGAAAAGAGAGAAATCTCCTGTATGACGTGGCCAGATCCAGTTATCGGTTTCCCCTCCGAACTTTCCAATAGCTGACGGCGGAGCCCCAACAAGACGAATATCCCTGAATGATTCATTCACAAATAAGAAATACTGGTTACCCATATAGAATGGCCTGACAGAAGCAAAATATCCGGTTCCTTCAATGGCCTTTTTTCTGATTTCATTACTATTAGCAGAAATGATCTTATCCCGTTCAGCTGCATCCATTCCTTCGGTAACACCTTTTAAAACCTTTTCGGTAACATCTTCCATCGACTTAAGGAAAGTAACTGTAAGACCCGGATTAGTTAGTTCTTCCTGATGCGACATAGCCCAGAATCCATTTGTAAGATAGTCGTGATCAAGACTTGAATGATCCTGAATCTGGCCATAACCGCAATGATGATTTGTGATGAGAAGACCTTCAGGAGAAATAACTTCACCAGTACATCCACCTCCAAAACTAAGAACTGCATCTTTCATACAGGCTTTATTTACACTATAAATATCTTCGGCTGAAAGCTTAAACCCCTTTTCCTTCATCAATTTAATATTGTATTTTTCAATCAGTAGCGGAATCCACATTCCTTCGTCAGCCCTTAATGAGGGAATCAGAATTGTCATGATCATAATCGCAACTGTCAGGAATTTCAATTTTACTTTCATATTAATAACTTTAAAGGGTTCAGGTTTATATATTTTAAATCATTTTATGAATTTTTCCAATTCCAGACGGAGCTTCTGAACTGGTAATCCTACAACATTGAAATATGATCCGTCGATATGGCTGCAGGCAGCAATGCCTATCCATTCCTGAATCCCATAAGCTCCCGCTTTATCGTAAGGTTTGAAATTATCAATGTAATACCTTATTTCATCATCAGAAAGCTGGTCGAAAGTAACTTTTGTGGATTCAGAAAATGTAGTTTCTTTGGTTGAGGAAAGAATAGTTACCCCTGTAATAACTTCATGAGTATTCCCTGAAATTTCTTTCAGGATACTAACAGCTTCATCATAGTCGGTTGGTTTTCCCAGAACATGATTATTGCACCAGACTATTGTATCTGCTGTAATAACAATCTCATTGTCTGATAACTCATTTTTAAAAGTTTTCGCCTTTTCTGAAGCAATGTATCTTGCTATCTGCTCCCCGTTAAGACCTTCAGGGTAGCTTTCGGTATAATCCTTAATTACGATATCAAATTTAAGACCGAGTTCACTAAGCAGTTGTTTTCTTCGCGGAGATTGTGAAGCAAGGATTATCCTGTAATTAACAAAACTATCAACTATCATTATGAAATAAAATTCCAGGTAAGTATTACTTTCACCACAACCGAGTAAAGTAACCCGGAAAGCATTACAATTTTCATAATGCTGCTTGCACTGTGAAGCTGCTTTTTGTCCTTACTTATAATGACCTTATAAATCGTAAATAACAGAGGTAAAACAATTGCAGCATTGAGATAAATCAATGTTATTTTATCATTAATAAAAAAGTGCCACGAAAGATAAAGCATAGTAATAGTCAAAACAATTAGACTCACGGAAACTATTTTTGCAGATAATACTCCAATTACTATAGGAACAGTATTTCTTCCAAATGCAACATCCCCTTCAAAGTCTTCTATATCTTTAATTATCTCACGTGTGAGTGTTGTAAGAAAAGCAAAGAGTCCGAATCCCCCTATCCAGTAGAAAATAAAGTTAATTTCAGGCATCGATATTGCGTTTATTTTGTAATACCTGTATAATGCCGGCCATTCGTAAAAAACAACAAGTATAGGAACCATTGCCGTAAGAAGAGCTACAACTATATTCCCGATAAGAAACTGCCTTTTATAACTAGCAGAATAAAAGTATAACAGTCCTGAGACAATCAGAAAGAAAGTTCCCAGCCATATATAACCTGCACTCCATGATACATAAAATCCTAAGGACACACCAATAATATTAAAAATATTGTGCCACATCATAGCCTGGCGTCGTGGGATTTTTGTGCCTACAATTACCTTCCCTTTATTTATCAAATCTGTTTTAATGTCGAAGTAATCATTTATTACATATCCTCCTGCAGTGATAAAAAGCGTGGCTATGACCAGAAAAATAAAGTCGTACCATGGAAACTGCAATACCATTGGAACGGGTTCTCTGTTTCCATTATTAATAAGTACAACACCCATTTTGCTGACTAAAGGAGCAAGAATTGCGTATCTCATTAATATCATAGTTGATGCAACTATGAGAAGATTTTGCCATCTGATCAGATTAAAAAATGCTTTCATAACTTACCATGTAAATGCCTCAGAATCCATCCATTTATTATGCAGCCTTAAGACTTGTTCAATAACATCCCTGACGCATCCTTCGCCGCCCTTCTTATCTGAAATATATGCAGCAACCTGTTTAATCTCACTGTCGGCATCAGAAGGACATACAGCAATACCTGCTTCCTTCATTACTCCATAATCGGGTATATCATCTCCCATAAACAGGACGTCTGATTTATTGAGATTATGTTTTTTAAGGAAAGAATTAAAATGATCAAGTTTAGAACGACTGTTTAGAAAAATATCAGTTACACCCAGCAGCTTTAATCTCTTTTTGTAATCTTTTGAACTGCTTCCTGAAATAACACCAAGATGATAACCTTTCTTGGCTGCCAGTTGCAGAGCATAACCATCGCGAAGATTCACTGTTCTGTTTGGCACACCAAAAGTATTGAGGCTTATTGTTTGCTGCGAAAGGACTCCATCAATGTCAAAAACAAATGCTTTTACTTTTATAAGATCCTCCTTAAAATTAGCCATAATAATTATTGGTTGCTTGTTACTTGTTGCTTGTTACTTGTTGCTTGTTGCTTGTTGCTTGTTGCTTGTTGCTCGTTGCTTGTTGCTTGTTACTTGTTGCTTGTTACTTGTTACTTGTGGCTCCAGTTTCTTACCAGTAACCAGCAACCAGCAACTGCCTTTATTTTGGTCTTTTGTCTTTATAATATTCAGTTATTGAAAGTGTCAACTCTCTATAGATTTTCTGCAATTCAGGTGAGAAAGATAGTAATTCTAAATGTTTTTCAATGGTATTCATATCATTTCTGAATGCTGGTCCTGTCTGCGAGTTTTCAGGTCCAGATTCTATGGCTTTTGAGATCGTTTCTTTTATTAATGGTTCAAGTAGATCAAACGAAAAACCTGTTTTTAAAGTTACTTCCTTCCCGACCGTAAGCATATAATTGGTAAAATTACAGGTAAAAACAGCTGCGAGATGAAGCATTCTTCTATGCTCAGTATCAACAAAATGAACTTTTCCACCTATAGATTCCGCAAGGCTTTTTAATAATTCAGAAGATTTTTTTTCTGCAGATTCAATTAGAAAAGGAAGATTTTTAAAATCAACCTTTCTATTAGTTGAGAAGGTCTGTAAAGGATAAAAGACACCTTTATTGATTATTGATTCAGGAAAAATATCAAGACCGAAACTACCTGCTGTATGTACAACCAGGGTTTCTTTAGTGCAGATTATTTTTGCAAGCACAGACTTAAGCATCTGATCTGGCACTGCAACAATCAGTATATTGGAAGTAACCGGAAATTTAAGGATAGAGGACCATTTGGCATTACAGGAATCTGCTAGTTGATGACCTTTTATTTCATTTTGAGATACAACAAGATCGATTTTATATCCTTCATTAAATAATTCTCTGCATAAAGCACCTGCTACCCTACCGGCTCCTGCAAAAGAAATTCTGCATTGATTCATTTGTGAATTTTTCTGAAATATACAAAAATCCGCAAATAAATAATCATGATGTTCAATCATGAAAGCAAAACAATATGAACAACTTTATGGTTGGAGTAAACGAAAAGAATAAAAACAATTATTACTTCCCATAAGGATTAGAAGTGACATCAGAAACCTGACACATATAAACCTTATAGTAGGTCTGGTAAGAAGAATTACTTGTCTGATAAAGATAGTTGCATTCCCAGTAAACTTTACCTGTAATCTCAAGGATATCACCTGATTTATAGTTAGTAAATTTAGGAAACATTTCACCAGGATTACAGAAATTGTATGTTGAATAAGGATCAACCAATGTTGTAAAAGTTATACTTGAACCTGATGTATAATATACCGTAGCACGTTCTTTTGTCAGTGAATACAAAACATCACCATTACAACCGCATTTGGCCTGTTTCTTACATGCTGAATCAGATAATGAAGGCACAATCACCAACAGTACTATAAGGATTTTTCTAAAAATATTTCCTCTCATTTTAATATTATCGTATGCGGTTAATACAAATAAACGGACAAAGTAAAAATATATTATGCCTGAGCCGTAGGACCACCAAAACTTAATGGCATTGCTGGTCCGGAGCCTTTTACTTCTTTAATTATTCCATGAACTGATTCATATTTATCAATATTATCCTGAAGAGCTGCAACAAGTCGTTTTGCATGTTCAGGTGTAAGGATTATCCTGGATTTTACCTGTGCTTTAGGTATTCCGGGCATAATCCTTACAAAATCAATTACGAATTCAGAAGCGGAATGTGTAATAACTGCAAGGTTTGAATAAGTTCCCTGAGCAACTTCTTCGTTCAGTTCAATACTGATCTGTGTTGGGTTCTTGGGATCTGTCATAGCCTTATATGTTAGTTCTATTTAGCTGTTTCGGCAACTGGTTCCTGATTGACACCTACAAGATTCTCATATTCTTCAAGTGAGCCAACGATAATGCCATTATACTGGCGTTGTCCTGTACCTGCAGGAATAAGATGACCAACAATAACATTCTCCTTCAGTCCTTCGAGTCTGTCTACCTTACCCAGAATTGCAGCTTCGTTCAGAACTTTTGTTGTTTCCTGGAATGAGGCAGCTGAGAAGAAGCTCTTTGTCTGAAGTGAAGCTCTTGTGATACCCTGCAAAACCTGACTTGAGGTTGCCGGAATAGCATCTCTTGCCTCTACGACTTTCAGGTCACGGCGTTTCAGAACTGAGTTATCATCCCTGAGTTTACGGGAAGATATAATCATACCCGGTCGAAGTGTCTGTGAATCACCACCATCAATAATCACTTTCTTTCCATAAATCCAGTCATTCTCATCCATGAATTCAAGTTTATCTACAACCTGACGTTCAAGGAATTTAGTATCACCCGGATCTACGATTTCTACCTTCCTCATCATCTGACGGACAATGATCTCAAAATGCTTATCATTAATCTTAACTCCCTGTAAACGATATACTTCCTGAATCTCGTTAACAATGTATTCCTGAACCTTTGTTGGCCCTTTGATTGCGAGAATATCTGATGGAGTAATTGCACCGTCTGAAAGAGGAACGCCTGCTTTCACATAATCATTTTCCTGAACCAGGATCTGTTTTGAAAGTGGTACAAGATATTTCTTTGTTTCTTCAGCTTTAGATTTGATCGAAATCTCCCTGTTACCTCTCTTTATTTTTCCAAAGGTAACTTCACCATCAATCTCCGATACAACAGCCGGATTGGAAGGATTACGTGCTTCGAACAATTCGGTAACACGCGGAAGACCTCCGGTTATATCACCCGATTTACCTATTGCTCTTGGAATTTTAGCGAGTACTTCACCAGCCTCAACCATCTTATCCGTTTCAACAACAAGGTGAGATCCGACAGGCAGGTTATAAAGCCTCAGCTCTACACCTTTTGGATTTAATATTTTTATTGCCGGGTTCTTTGTTTTGTCCCTGCTGTCAATAATAACTTTCTCTTTGAATCCGGTCTGCTCATCAGACTCCTCACGGAAGGTAAGTCCCTCTATAAGGAAATCATATCCAATTTTCCCGGCCATTTCAGAAATGATAACGGCGTTAAATGGATCCCATTCGCAAATCAGTTTGCCTTTCTCAATTTCCTGACCCGGCTTTATATAAAGTTTTGATCCATAAGGAATTGTATGAGTAGTAAGTGCAATACCGGTTTTCTTGTCAACAATTCTTAACTCAGCAAGACGACCGATCACTATATCTATTTCACCTTTCTCAGCATCCTTCTTGGGAACTGTTCTTATCTCTTCGATTTCCGCAATACCAGCGTAACGTGCAATGATTCTCGATTCGGTAGTAATATTTGATGCAGTACCCCCAACGTGGAATGTACGAAGAGTAAGCTGTGTACCAGGTTCTCCGATACTCTGAGCGGCAATTACGCCAACGGCTTCACCTTTCTGAACCATAAGGCCATTAGCAAGGTTACGTCCATAACATTTTGCACATACTCCTTTTTTGGATTCGCATGTAAGAACCGAACGTATCTCTACCTGTTCTATAGGAGAATCTTCAATTTTTCTGGCAAGGTCTTCAGTAAGTTCCTGTCCTGACTCAACGATCAATTCCCCGGTAAGAGGATGGTAAACATTATGAACGGTTGTACGTCCAAGAACTCTTTCATATAAAGATTCAACAACTTCCTCATTCTTTTTGATCGCAGTTGCAATCAGTCCTCTGAGTGTTCCGCAGTCTTCTTCATTTATAATAACATCCTGTGAAACGTCTACCAGACGACGGGTAAGATAACCTGCATCTGCGGTCTTTAAGGCTGTATCTGCAAGACCTTTACGAGCTCCGTGAGTTGAAATAAAATACTCAAGAACTGATAACCCTTCCTTAAAGTTTGAAAGAATCGGGTTTTCAATGATTTCAGATCCGGATGCACCAGATTTCTGAGGTTTAGCCATAAGACCCCTCATCCCTGAAAGCTGACGTATCTGCTCTTTTGAACCCCTTGCACCTGAGTCAAGCATCATGTAAACAGAGTTAAATCCCTGTTTGTCAGTAGAAAGCTGCTTCATCAGAGTCTGGGTAAGCCTTGCATTAACATGTGTCCAGATATCAATTATCTGATTATAACGCTCGTTATTGGTAATGAATCCCATACTGTAGTTGGTGATTACCTCTTCAACCTGCTCATATCCTTCAGCAACGAATTTTTCTTTCTCTGCAGGAATGATAACATCATCGAGGTTAAAGGATAGTCCGCCTTTGAAAGCAGAATAGAATCCAAGATTTTTAATGGCATCGAGGAAGTCGGCTGTTTTTGCAGTACCTGCAAGTTTAAGCACGCGTCCGATAATATCTCGTAGTGATTTTTTTGTAAGAAGATCATTTATATAACCAACTTCGGCAGGGACAAACTGATTGAAGATTACTCTTCCAACAGTTGTTTCAAGTAAATGATTAACATACTCACCATTTATTCTGTCGTTGACTTTTACCTTGATATGCGCATGCAAATCAATCACTCCCTCATTATAAGCTATATTAACCTCCTGAGGAGAATAGAATATAAGTCCTTCTCCCCTGACCTTCTCTGTTTCTGTGCTCTTTCTTCCTTTGGTAATATAGTAAAGACCAAGGACCATGTCCTGCGAAGGAACCGTTATTGGCGCACCATTAGCAGGGTTAAGAATGTTGTGTGAAGCAAGCATAAGCATTTGGGCCTCAAGTACTGCGCCGTTGCCAAGAGGAAGGTGAACAGCCATCTGGTCACCATCGAAGTCAGCGTTAAAAGCTGTACATACCAATGGGTGTAACTGAATTGCTTTTCCCTCAATAAGTTTTGGCTGAAATGCCTGAATACCAAGTCTGTGAAGAGTCGGAGCTCTGTTTAGCAGAACCGGATGACCTTTCAATATATTTTCAAGAATATCCCAAACAACAGGATCTTTTCTGTCAACAATTTTCTTAGCTGACTTAACTGTTTTTACAATACCGCGTTCGATAAGTTTACGTATAATGAAAGGCTTGTAAAGTTCGGCAGCCATATCTTTTGGTAATCCGCATTCGTGAAGTCCAAGTTCTGGACCAACAACAATAACGGAACGTGCTGAGTAGTCAACTCGTTTACCGAGCAGGTTCTGACGGAATCTTCCCTGTTTCCCTTTAAGACTATCACTAAGAGATTTTAGAGGACGGTTAGCATCAGTCTTTACAGCATTTGCTTTTCTTGAATTATCGAATAGAGAGTCAACTGCCTCCTGGAGCATACGTTTTTCATTACGTAAAATCACCTCAGGAGCTTTAATTTCAATAAGTCTTTTAAGACGATTATTTCTGATAATGACCCTTCTGTAAAGGTCATTAAGGTCACTTGTTGCGAATCGTCCGCCATCGAGAGGAACCAGAGGCCTCAATTCAGGAGGAATGACAGGAACAACCTTAATAATCATCCATTCAGGTTTGTTGATATGTTTAGAATCTCTGAAAGCTTCCACAACCTGAAGTCGTTTAAGAGCCTCATTTTTACGCTGCTGGGAAGTTTCTGTATTGGCTCTGTGACGAAGTGAATAAGACATTTCATCAAGATCGATACGACTGAGAAGTTTATAAAGAGCTTCAGCACCCATATCGGCAACAAATTTATCGGGATGGTTTTCTTCCAGATACTGGTTTTCTTTTGGCAGAGATTCTGTGATCTCGAGGTATTCTTCCTCAGTCAGGAAATCGAGATATTTAACCCCATCAACAGCTTTTATTCCGGGATTTATAACTACATATCTCTCGTAATAAATAATAGAATCAAGTTTCTTAGTTGGAAGACCCAACAGATAACCGATTTTGTTTGGTAAGGAACGGAAATACCAGATATGAGCAACAGGCACAACCAGTGAAATATGCCCCATCCTTTCGCGACGTACTTTCTTTTCTGTAACTTCAACACCACAACGGTCGCAAACGATTCCTTTATAACGGATTCTCTTGTACTTTCCGCAATGGCACTCATAATCTTTTACCGGGCCAAATATCCTTTCGCAGAATAATCCATCGCGCTCAGGTTTATATGTACGGTAATTAATTGTCTCTGGCTTCAGTACTTCACCACTTGAACGATCAAGTATTTCTTCTGGTGAAGCAAGGCCTATTGAGATTTTTGAGTAACTGGACTTTGTTTTGTTATCTCTTCTGAATGACATATGCTGAATATTTTTTTATTCTAAAACTAAAAATTCAAAACTTTGCAAATACTTAGTCAAGTATAATGCTAAGTCCAAGCCCTCTGAGTTCGTGTAAAAGAACGTTTAAAGACTCGGGAATACCAGGAGCAGGCATTGGTTCGCCTTTAACAATTGCCTCGTATGCTTTGGCACGGCCAACAACATCATCAGATTTAATTGTAAGTATTTCCTGGAGAATATGAGCAGCTCCAAAAGCTTCGAGGGCCCAAACTTCCATTTCACCAAAACGCTGACCTCCAAACTGAGCTTTACCACCCAGGGGCTGTTGTGTAATGAGCGAATATGGTCCGATTGAACGTGCATGCATTTTGTCGTCAACCATGTGGCCAAGTTTAAGCATATATATTACGCCTACGGTAGCAGGCTGGTCGAATCTTTCACCAGTACCTCCATCATAAAGGTAGGTCTTTCCAAACTTCGGAAGTTTTGCATCTGCAGTATAGGAATTGATTTGCTCAATAGTTGCACCATCAAAAATAGGTGTTGCAAATTTAAGTCCGAGTTTCAGACCGGCCCATCCAAGAACAGTTTCGTAAATCTGTCCTAGGTTCATCCTCGAAGGAACACCTAGTGGGTTCAGAACAATATCAACCGGAGTTCCATCTTCAAGGAAAGGCATATCCTCTGCACGTACGATCCTGGCAACAATACCTTTGTTACCGTGACGACCAGCCATCTTATCCCCTACCTTTACCTTACGTTTCTTGGCAATGTATACTTTTGCTAATCGTACTATACCTGCCGGCAGCTCGTCGCCGATAGTAATATTATATTTCTTGCGTTTGTAAGTACCATCAATCTCCTTATACTTAAGAATATAATTATGAAGAAGTTGTTTAATACTGTCATTCTTCTTCTTATCCGTAGTCCACTTGCTTGGATTAACATTCAGAAAATCAACCTCCTGAAGTTGTTTAAGAGTGAATTTACTTCCCTTATGAATTACATCAACATTAAGATAATCTTTAACCCCCTGTGATGTTTTACCATTAACCAGTATGAAGACCTTATCTACGAGTCTTGTTTTGAGTTCATCGACGCTTCTGTTGAACTCAGTTTCGATCTTGTCAAGCAAAGGTTTTTCAACAGCTTTAGCTTTTCTGTCTTTGATAGCTCTTGTGAACAGCTTTTTATCAATAACAACACCTTCCAGAGAAGGACCAGCCTTCAGAGAAGCGTCTTTTACGTCACCTGCTTTATCACCGAAAATTGCTCGTAGAAGTTTTTCTTCGGGAGAAGGATCTGATTCACCTTTTGGTGTAATTTTACCAATGAGTATATCACCCGGTCTGATGTGGGCACCGATTCTGATAAGACCATTCTCATCAAGATTCTTAGTTGCTTCCTCGCTTACGTTTGGAATATCTGAAGTAAGTTCTTCAAGACCTCGTTTGGTATCGCGTACTTCAAGTTGGTATTCATCGATATGTACTGAAGTAAAGTAATCTTCCTGAACAACTTTTTCAGATATTACGATAGCATCCTCAAAGTTATAGCCTTTCCATGGCATGAAGGCTACTTTAAGGTTTCTTCCCAGAGCGAGCTCACCGTGTTTGGTGCCGTATCCTTCAGTAAGAACCTGTCCTTTAATAACTTTTTCACCTTTTCTTACAATTGGGATCAGGTTAATACAGGTATTCTGGTTAGTTTTCCTGTACTTCGGAAGAGTATAACGTCTGATGTCATCATCAAAACTTACGAATTTTTCTTCATCGGTACGAGTGTATCTGATAACGATTTCATTAGAATCAACAAATTCTACCACTCCGTCGCCTTCTGCCATATAAAGAATGCGGCTGTCGCTAATAACCTGAGCTTCCAATCCTGTTCCGACAATAGGAGCTTCGGGATTAATAAGAGGTACAGCCTGGCGCATCATGTTAGATCCCATGAGCGCTCTGTTGGCGTCATCGTGTTCTAGGAATGGGATGAGTGATGCAGCTATAGAAGCGATCTGGTTTGGAGCAACGTCCATAAGGTCAACCTTAGAGACTTCTTCAAATGGATAATCGGCTTCGTATCTGCATTTTGCCCTGAGGTTTTCAAAATGTCCGTCCTTCAACAACGGGGCATTCGCCTGGGCAATCATTTTCTCTTCTTCCTCTTCTGCTGTAAGCCAAATGATACCCTCTTCAGAGAAATCAACCTGAGATTCTTTAACTTTAAGATAAGGGGTTTCGATAAATCCAAGAGTATTTATTTTAGCATACACACAAAGTGATGAGATCAGACCGATGTTAGGTCCTTCAGGAGTTTCAATAGGGCAAAGACGGCCATAGTGCGTATAATGAACGTCTCGTACTTCAAATCCTGCTCTTTCGCGTGAGAGACCTCCGGGTCCGAGAGCAGACAAACGACGTTTGTGAGTCATTTCAGCAAGCGGGTTGGTCTGATCCATAAATTGCGAGAGCTGGTTTGTTCCGAAGAAGGAGTTTATAACCGAAGAAAGAGTTTTCGAATTAATCAGGTCGACAGGTGTGAACACCTCATTATCCCTTACATTCATTCTTTCACGGATTGTACGTGCCATACGGGCAAGACCAACTCCGAACTGTGAGTATAACTGTTCACCAACGGTACGAACCCTTCTGTTGCTTAAGTGGTCGATATCATCAATGTCGGTCTTTGAGTTAATAAGTTCAATAAGATAACCGATAATCTTAATAATATCTTCTCTGGTCAGAATCTTAACATTCATTTCAGTGTTAAGCCCCAGTTTCTTGTTAATTCTGTAACGACCTACTTCACCAAGATCATATCGTTTATCGGAGAAGAATAGTTTGTCAATAACATCGCGGGCTGTGGCCTCGTCCGGTGGTTCAGCGTTACGAAGCTGACGGTAGATGTAGATAACTGCTTCTTTTTCAGAGTTACATGGATCTTTCTGAAGAGTATTATATATTATGGCATAATCAGACAGGCTTGTGTCGTCTCTGTGCAGGAGGATTGCCTTTGCACCGGAGTCAACTATCAGATCGACATGTTCTGATTCTATTACGGTCTCCCTGTC
>JANXXP010000366.1 GCA_025350595.1 Bacteroidota bacterium | reverse complement strand
TACTTCTGATGAAAAAGCAGAATATACAATTATTGTGGAAGGGATTTCAAATGACGGCAGAACAGGATTGTCAAGAACCTCAGTTATCGTAAAATAGATAAGATCTGTTGCTTTAAAATTAAATGAGTATCGGTTATCTGCAATAATTTCGTTACAATTGATTATGAGATTCCTCGCTAACGCTCACAATGACAGCATTTTCTGAAACTGATCGCAACTATTTTTTCAAAGTTTTGTTCTTCCTTAGTTCAATAGCTGCTATGCATAATTCTTTATAGAGCTCTTCCCCTAATGCTCTGATCAAGGGTTCTTTCAGAAATTCGTATAAATAAATCCCCTCCTCAGAACCAGTCTTTCTTGCCGGAGAACAAATAGCAAGCTCTTCATAATTGACTGCCCTGAAATCGGAATAGTATTTGATACGAATCGGAAAAAGGTGACACGACAATGGTTTTCTGAATGCAATTTTTCCGTCTGTCCATGCCTGTTCAATGCCACACATTAAAATATTACCCCGGTAAACTGTATATGCACATTCCTCATTATCAATCAGAGGAGTCACCTTGTCATTCTCAAAATCAGTGATGCTTTTACCTTTCTCTTCTATGGTTGCAACCCCTTTTGGTCTCAGATATGGCTTAACCTCTGGCCAGATTTCTTCCATGGTATGAGCCTCAACAGCACTTAAAGGAGCTCCTGAATCACCATAACGGCAACAGTTTCCCAGGCAAGCCGGAAGGTTGCATCTGAATTTCTTTTCGAGTATGTCGAAACTGAAAATGGTATCGTCTATACGGAGCATGAGAAACTATCTTAATTTTACCTGTTAACCCCCTGCTCCCGCTTAGGCGGGATTAATTCTCGGTATGTTATTGATATTTTTTATGTTACTTGCATTTGCCCCCCTTTAGGGAGGTTGGGTGGTAAATTACACCAGCGCTTTCCCGGTCATATCCTTCGGTATCTCCACTCCCATTATTTTGAGCAATGTAGGGGCAACATCAGCAAGTATCCCTTCTTTGATTGTTTTATAGTCATCAGTTACAAGAATACTCGGAACCGGATTAAGGGAATGTGCTGTATTTGGAGAACCATCCGGATTTATTGCCATATCAGCATTCCCATGGTCGGCGATAACCAGAACATCATATCCATGACTGCGTGCAGCTTTGATAACCTCCCCTGCACATTCATCCACAGTTTTAATCGCCTTTTCAATAGCTTCGTAAACGCCGGTATGACCAACCATATCACCATTTGCGAAGTTCAAACAAATAAAATCAAATTTTTCTGAATCAATTGCTTTAACAATAGCGTCTTTCACCTCATAAGCGCTCATCTCAGGTTGTAAATCGTAAGTAGCTACCTTTGGTGAAGGAATCATAATTCTTTCCTCATTATTGAACTTCTCTTCCCGTCCTCCTGAGAAAAAGAATGTTACATGCGCATATTTCTCAGTTTCAGCTATTCTCAACTGTGTTTTCCCTGCTGCTGCAAGAACCTCTCCAATTGTATTATCGGCATTCTCCTTAGGATAAATTATATGAAGACCCTTAAATGTTGAATCATAAGGGGTCATTGTACAATAGTAGAGCGGAATTGTTTTCATTCCGTTTTCAGGCATATCTTTTTGGGTAAGGACGATTGTAAGTTCTTTTGCCCGATCATTCCGGTAATTGAAAAATACTATAACATCTCCCTCTTTCACTTTACCGATTGGATTTCCGTTTTTATCTGTAACAACAATAGGTTTTACAAATTCGTCAGTAACCCCGTTGTTATATGATTCCTGCATTGCTTCAATAATGTTGGAAGTGGGAGTTCCTATTCCGCTCACTATAAGATCGTAAGCTTCTTTTATCCTCTCCCACCTTTTATCACGGTCCATCGCGTAAAATCTTCCGATAAATGAAGCAACCTGTCCATTCGACTTTTTAAGATGTTCGAGCAGGTTCTTCAAATAGCCTATTCCGCTCCTGGGATCAGTATCACGGCCATCACCAAAAGCATGAATGAAGACATTTTTGAGTCCATAATCCATTGTCATATCACATAATGAATACAGGTGTTTATCAAGTGAATGAACTCCTCCATCAGACATCAGTCCAAAGAAATGAACCTGTTTGTTTTTATCACGGGCATAAGAGAAAGCATCTGTTAATACTTTGTTTTTTTTGATCTCACCTGTTTTACATTCCTTATTTATCTTAACCAGATCCTGATAAATTACTCTTCCGGCACCTATATTTAGATGACCTACCTCGGAATTACCCATTTGTCCATCCGGTAATCCCACATCCTCTCCTGACGCATGAAGCCGGGAATTCGGGTAGTTATTTTTATACCAGGTAAGATTCGGCGTTGGCACCTGACTTATTACGTCAGCTTTGGAACCATCTCCAATTCCCCAGCCGTCAAGTATCATCAATAAGGTTTTTCGATTCTTCATATATCTAAGATTCTATATAAGTACTAAACAATTTCAAATAGCCCTTGTTCGGGATAAAAATTCCGGTGCAAATTTAGTGAAAAAAAGCTTGGTGAAGTTTAAAAAGTCGAAAACCATTAACAGCAAAGATCGCAAAAAGATGAAAAATAATCAATTACCATCAGCTAAGGCTGACGGTAATTGATTAATCTTTAGAATATTATCTCTTAGCTATTCCCCGGTTATAATCAGTTTTTTGAAGCCGAAGTCGATCTTTCCTGATGATACCCTGACTAGGTAAATTCCTCCTCTCAGTTCAGGATTGTCGATAGTGAACTCTTTCTGTCCCGAACCAACTTTATACGATTTGACAATCACACCACGAACATCGTAGATCCTGATATCTGTATCATGCGAAAGGGTCTCAGCAAATGCAATTGTCAGTTTATCTCTGGCCGGGTTTGGATACAGAGCAAAATCCGTTTCCTTCCCACCGAACAGGTTTTCTATTCCAACAACAACATTAGGTTCAGTTATTGAGGCTGCCTGAAAGATTTCTCTTTTTACGTTATCCTGTATAAAAGATATAACCTCAATATCAGAGGAATTCTGAATCTTTTCAATCACCCAGGTTTTTTCAGTAAGTGTATAAGTCTCTCCTTTTGTCCATGTTTTCTTAAGACTTATTCCACCTGCATCAGGAATAGACTTTCTGAACACATTATAGAATACTGTTTCACCGTTAGATCCAATATGATTCGTATTTTTCTTTTCGGTAACAGTGATAAATAGCGTAAGGTTATCCGAACTCAGAGTTTCAAGTGCGGTAAGTTTACCACTTACGGTCAATATGCCACCAGAAACTGTCGATGTAAGCGATATATCGAATCGTGGATTTATCAGACTTCTGCGTGTAACGTCATTACTATCAATATTTGCAAGGTTATAATCATAGTTTTTTGCATAATTCAGCTTATCATTTCCCCCATCAAGAAACGAGTATGGGGCTTTAATTAAGCCGTAAAACAATATTCTTGCACTAGCATCTCCCGGGTTTTCATCATAGAACGGATCAGTTCCGGGGAAGTTAGTATGGTATTGAATATTAATGACATCTTTTGACTTACCTGATACAATATTATTTACCATTGCAGTTGCGTCTCTGCTTGTGGTTGATGATGAATTTTCAAAATGTTCAAGAAGGACTTTCCTGCTTCGCTCGCCAATCCATATATCATCAAAAGCTATTCCGTCATTGTCTGTAGAGGTGCCGTCGGAACCATAAACAATTCTGAGTTTTACATCTTCTTTGTTTTTCAGATCGTCAAGTGTATGGCGGGATTCAATCCATGAATTATCTTTAATTGTCCAACCCAGAGGATCTCCGCCTGGTTTTCCTTTAATCACGGCAGAGTTGTACCAGTTAATTCCATCCTCAAGAGTACCAACATAGTGCCAGTTCTTTTCATCTTTAACCTTATACTGGAGGGCAGCTCCGTCTCTGGTAAGGTCGAACTGCCTCCACAATTTAAGACTGATCATAGGCCGTTGCGATGAAGAAAAGTCGAAACACGGTGATACTATTGATGAAGATTCAATTTTCTGATTAGCGAGAGGATAATTTGTAAACCAGGCACTATTCCCGGATGCAGCAGCATTTATAACAGTCCTGTTGGGCTTTCCGAATGACCAGCTGTTGCCAGTATCTTCATACTTAACCCATCCCCCGTTACCGGTTTCGAAATCCTGAAAATAGCTGTCTGATGCCAGAGACACTGATGGACGGATAAAAATATTCTTAGTTACAGTGTCGGCACAATTTTTATAGATCGTGTTTACAATATACTGAACCTTCAGATATCCGGAAGCTGTTTTCGGATAAGTTGCTGTTAGTCCGGTAAGCGGAGGTGCTCCATCAAAGAAATTCCAGGTTCTTGACGCAACTGTAGATGTTGAAAAAGTTGTATCAAATAATTGTAACGATTCATTTGGATGATAACACTCGTTTCTCCAGTAGAAATCAGCAATAGGTTTGACCCCAAGATCAAAAGTCGAATCTACCTTAACAGAACAATTATTTAATGTTGTGGCATTGAGAGTTACAAGATGCTGCCCTCCGGTTTTGAAGATATAAGCCGGGGCACTTTTGCTGCTCAGTCCTGTTCCGTTTGCGTCAGAGAATGACCATAACCAATCTTTAATCTTATCAGCAGATACCGTCTTATTTACGAAACGAATACTGTCGGTACTGTTCTCGATACACTTATCAGAAGGAATGAACGAAACAGAAGGTGCAGGGTTTATTCTGAATGGTACACGCCCTGTTATTGAACATCCTGTTTTTACATTCAGATATGTATAGGTTACAGCTGTATCACCAAGAGCTTTTAACGGAATGAGTGAACCAGAAATAACAGGACCTGTAAAGGTTCCTCCCTTAGGTGTAGTAAACAACTCAAAAGGAGCATCGTTATTACAATACTTATCGCCTGCGAGGAGATTCTGAATAGCAACTTTCCCAAGAGAGTCGACATTTACAGTTGCTGAAATATTGAAGACTGTTCCGGACAGATCTGAATAGGTGAAGACGATATCATGATCACCCTTTCCTGCAGCAGCAGGGTCAAAGTCAGCACTGGCAGAAGCTGTATTTGTGATACCTGCCCCGGAGAAAGAACCTGATGTCCACGGTTTTGAGGATGTATATGTCAATTGATCCTTCAGTCCGTCATAACAGTACTGGTTATTTGCATTAATTCCCAGAATAGATCCCGATGCAGCAGCAACAGTAAGTGTATCCTTTTTAGATGCTGAGCAACCTTTGCTATCAGTGTAGGCAAGAGTAAATTCAATATCACCCAAACCTGCAACCAATGGGTCAAATACATAGCTTGTCCCCGATTTGTAAACACCTTTCCCTGAAAAGATCCCATCCACAGGCGAACCGCTTAATACAAGTGGAGTTTCCTTAATGTTTATTGTAGTCCTTGTATTAAAGATACTTACTGAAGGTGATTTATTAACCGTTACAGGTAAGGACGCCGTCTTGGTACAACCTGAGTTATTGACAGTTGAAACATGAGTATAACTAACCGTGTACGGGGTAGCTGTAGGTGTTTTGGAAGGATAGAAATCGGCAAGCAAACCATAGTTTGAAAACCCAATGGTTGGACCAGAGAATGAAAAGTTCCCGCTTCCACTTGAGTTCTCAACAAGAACCCTTAAGGTTGCAGTTCCTTCATAGTCGCAATAATTATCTTTAAGACCGGAGATTTGTATATTGCCTATTGAGTCAATAAATACCCCTTGCTTTAGGGTAAAATCAATCCCTTTTCTTGTGTATGAGAAATAGAGTGTATCATATCCTGCATGGGCAGCCGCTACATTATATTGTGCGCTCAGAGAACCATGGGTCCATAAAAGAGTATTCTTTTTATTTTTGAAGTTAAGTACAGTGTACCCAGCCAAATCACTTGGCAGATTAGACATTGTAACATTATAATTCGCGTTGGAGTAGCATATCTTCGAAGGATCTGAAGGAAGATTGTTGAATGTTCCGACAGGTTTATCAACAACTGCAGTATTTATTGTACTATGGGTACAGCCCTCAGCAGTTTTTACTTTATATTCTAAATTGAAACTCCCAACACCTGATATATTTGGATAGAATTTATTGCCGCTGACACCGGCTCCGATAAATGTGGCTGTATCCCCGACTGTTAGTACTGGAACAGCAGGTACAAGATTAATTGCTCCTCCCTCAATATTGCTGTAAGGAGCAACAGTGAAGTCGGCATTTGGTACCGGGTTAATTGTAACATTTTTTGGGAAGATATTGCTGAAACAATGGTTAGCAGATTCATATTGATAAGTAATTTGATATGTATTTCCAGGAACTCCTTTAGAAGGATCGAGCTCCGCAATATCAGTGTGCAGTGTCGATGCTGTAAGAATACCTCCGGTCCATGTTGAGGTACCTCCTGCAGGAGATGCTCCATAAACAGTAATCTGTTGTTTTGAATCCTGAGCGCAATATGTTGGTTTTAGATTACTTATTTCACTGATATCTCCAACCTGTTCAACATTTAAAGGAACCTGAATCAGGTTATAGTACCCGTAAATATCCCGATAATATAGAGAAAGATTATTGACCCCTGTACCAACAGTCAGCTGTTTTGGATCAATTTTTACTCTCCATGGTGCTCCAAGAGGGTCATATGGGCTATTACCTAAATCCTCTATAACTATACCTTTATGAGTCAAATCATTTGAAACTGGCCCCCAATAAAAGTAATCATTGATAAAGAAACCCGCGTCATAACCATACTCTCCATAAGTAGGATCAGTATAATGAGCTTTATAGGTATATGGAATTGCTCCGGTAGGAACAGCCTTTACTTCTATCCAGAACTCCCCGTCATCGTGACAGATGATTGGGACTTTGATGGCAGCTAAATCGAAAGTGGTTTGACTTGGATCTACCCAAATCTTTTTTATATCCTCCTGGGCGCAAGTCGTTGTTGAATTAATAATATTATATAAATACCTAACCTCATAGGGAGCTACTGAATCCCCTACAGTTTTTGGTGAGAAGGTTCCATTGGTAACCCCCTTACCTGAAAAACTACCCCCTGTAGGTACCACTATTAACTTAACTGACTGAACTGCATCGTAATACCGATCCTGAACATTTATTCTTGCAATTCGTGTGCTAATTACCGCATTGCCGGATTTAACAGGGCTGGCAGAATACGGAGTTACTTCAAAATAAATATTTTCTTTACTTGAAATATCATCTGCCTGAATAACATAGGTAAGTGAACTTGTCAAAGTGATTGTATGAGCAGGAAGGCTATCTACCCCTCTCAGCCATCTGTAAGTTGAAACACCTTCAGATTTATTGCTAAAAGTGAATTTGTACTTTCCTGTCAGAGTTGCACCTGATGCTCTTGTTCCCTGAATACAGACTTCAGAAGCCTGAGGTTTCACACCAGAGGCTGGTACCGGTCCTACCGAACTGCTAACAACAGCTGTCCCGGTATTTGGATAACCTGTGGTCGATACAGGAGTAACCTCAAAACTAATCGAATAACCTTCATCATCCAGGTCAACTGTGTAAGTAGTCTGAGTTGCCCCTGGTATAGGTGTTCCATTTCTCAGCCATCTGAAAGTGCTTGCATTCCCAAATCCGGCTCCATCGGTGTAAGTATAATTACCTGTTAAAAGACTTCCTACACTCAGAGTTCCACTGATAGATACAAGGCTTGCAACAGGCAATGGATTTACTGTGACACCATAATTA
Organism: Bacteroidota bacterium; assembly: GCA_025350595.1. GTDB lineage: Bacteria > Bacteroidota > Bacteroidia > Bacteroidales > VadinHA17 > LD21. The sequence goes on along the minus strand of JANXXP010000366.1, from coordinate 1,858 downwards.
CTACTGGAGCCAATGCAGTTGTTAGCATTTGTAGAAGTCACACTAACTGTTTGTGCCCCCTGAGTATTCCATGTAACGAAGGCAAGATTGCTTCCATTACCACCAGAAGTGACAGTTCCTCCGGTTATGGTCCAATTATAATTTAGCATTCCTGATTCGGTCGAATACATATTCCCCGTTGAGGTTACACGTGCCGAAGATGGGCCTGCAATAGTAGGTGTTGGTTTTGGTTTAACATCAACCAAAAAGACTGTTGGAGAACCTGCAGGACAACCAAGTGAATTTGTATAGGTAACACTAAGTGTCTGAGCTCCTGAAGTATTCCAGGAAACAGTTACTGAGTTAGTCCCAACACCTGCTGTAATTGTACCTCCTGCAGAGATAACCCAGGTATATCCTGACATTCCCGCTTCGGTTGAATAAACATTTCCTGTTGAATTAATACATGGAGAAGCATTCCCTGAGATTGTCGGTACTGTTGCTGAATTAACTATCAGCAGCGTATTCTGGGCAAATGATGATAAACAAGATGGAGATGATCCGGTTGTAATTCCGGTTATCTGAAGTGTTTTTCCATTGCTTAAAGCAGATGAGGCTCCGGTTAAGAAACTTGCATTTCCTGAAAGATCTGCACCAACTCCGCTAACCTGTAGCTGAGCAACACCATTAATTGAGTAATCCACAAGAGATGTGCTGCTTACCAGAAGTCCTGTAAGATTAACCTTGATTGGTGTTCCTGAACAGACGGCAGCATCCTGTGAAGCTCCGGTTAAAGTTATCTGAGGTCTGACAGTAATTGTGGTTACAGTTGAACTTGCTGTTCCGCACGTACCGCTTGTTATATCACACTTGATCGTGGATGTTGAGGTAATAGAACCCGGATTGTAAGTTTGTGTTATTATTCCTGTTGAAGATCCATTCTTATACCATAGATAACCGTATGTTCCTGTCCCACCACCGCCTGTAGCAGTGAATGTCCCTGGAGAAGTATTGTAACAGATTGTTGCATTCGGGAGATCTATTGCAGAAGTTAAAGTACCGTGGACGGTTATTGTGACTTTTGATGAATTAGCAGTAGAACAAACACCGCTTTGAACAACAGCTCTGAAATAGGTAGTAGATGTAAGAGTACCGATTGTTGCTTTAGGCAAGGTTGTGGATGCAACTGCGATTGTTGTTGGTGAACTGAAGCCACTGTTTGTGTCCCATTCCCATCGAATCACGCTCCCGGTATTTCCGCTCAGGGCTAAATCTGACCCTGGTACTGTATTATGGCAGATTGTCTGGTCAGAAGATGCAGTGCCACCTACAGAAGTTGGATTAACTGTTACTATTGCATCACTAGAATTAGCTGAAGAACAAGCACCGCTTGTTATAACCGCCCTGTACTTTGTTGTAGCTGAAAGATTTGTGGCGGTGTATGTAGTAGTTGTATTTGCTATATCATTAGGAGTAACCCAGTTATCGGTGGAATATTGCCATTTAGTGATACTCCCGGTGTGACCAGAGAGTGTAAGTACCGTACTGTTTGTTCCCGTACAAACTGCTGTCGAACCTGCGATTGATCCTCCCACTGAAACAGGATCAATGGTTATCGTAGCATCTGATGAATTGGCAGAAGAACAAGCTCCACTTGTTATTACCGCCCTGTATTTTGTAGGAGCTGAAAGATTTGTGGCGGTGTTTGTAGTAGTTGTATTTGCTATATCATTAGGAGTAACCCAGTTATCGGTGGAATATTGCCATTTTGTTATACTCCCGGTGTGACCAGAAAGTGTGAGAACCGTACTGTTTGTTCCCGTACAAACTGCTGTCGAACCTGCGATTGATCCCCCTACTGATGCAGGAGAAACTGTTA
>JANXXP010000354.1 GCA_025350595.1 Bacteroidota bacterium | reverse complement strand
CTGCCATCTTTCTTTATAAAGTGCCTGAGCTTTGTCTGGCTTATTGAACGATACTATTATTTGCAACTCCGGAACATTTTCCTTGTTTATAATCCTGGAGGCAGAGAGATAGCAGAGTTCTCCATTGACACGAACAATCTTACGATGAAAGCCACATTCATTGATCTTGAGGGTATTGAACAGCCACGAAGCTTTTGCCCTTTTCCCGCCTCCAGGTTTCTCAACCCAGAAGTTATCACGTATACGAATATGATATTCAATGTGTAGTTTGTTAAGATACTCCAGCCATTTGTCCCCAACAAACTCCCTGTCGGCCAGTAAGCATTCTATGCTGCCGGATCCGAACAGCCTGACAAAGCGGTCCATTAAGTCTATTCGTTCCTGCATACTTGAGTTTCCGAACTTTGGCATTATGTGGAACAGAATCGGGAAGGCTACTCCCTTATATACGATGCCAAGAGTAAGGATGTTGATGTTCTTCGTGCCGAACTTCCAGTTAGTCCTGTCCAGAACCAGCCTGTATGGTGGTTCGTGTGGCAGAAGAGCAAATATAAATCTTGCTACCAGGTCTGTGTCAAGTGAATACTCAGCAACAAACCTCTGTATTCTTCTAAGCGACGAATCAACATTAACATTGGAGTCAAATCCACAAGCCAGCTTTTCGAAGCAGACAGTCTGTACCTTGCATAACGCACTGATAAATAAGCCAAAGAACTTAATACGTGCTAAATTCATTTTGTCACCAAAGAACTCTTTCAACGTATCAGATAAAACTGTAACTTTGTTCTCAACCTTGATTTTCATAGTCGGAAATAGTATTGGTAGTATTATTCCAACATATTGAATATCAAGGTTTTAAACTAATAAAAGAACGTGTATTTATTAACAATTACACTATAACATATTAACAATCAATTAGTTATTATTTTTTGTCATGTACTAAGAAAAAAAGTTTTAAATTTACTACATGAAAGAAAATAGCACTACAGCTAAATCAGAAATAAACACAGCTCGTTACCAGCAACTAAAACTAATACTATAATGAGACACAAAATTATTCTATCACTAATAACAATTGTGTTTGCGAGTATCATTGCTCATGGACAAACAAAAAATGACACACTTGTATTTGGACTGAAAAATGCGAAAATATACAAAGAGAGTGTTTTTAGTGACTTTTCGCATATCGAATATTATACTCCAAAACAAATAAAAGCCAAGCTAAAACCAACTTTTATGATCCGCTTTGAAAGCCAGGTGGGGATTTCAATAAGGCCCACAGTTGTTGGTCTCAATTCTTATGCATCAAGGTTTGTAACACAGTTAAACATAAATGACACTTTCGGTAAAAACCTTTTGCAAATAGGAGAATATGACTTTGATAAGGATGGAATTTCAGAATTGGTTATTTCATTTGGTGTAAGAGGTTCTGGTCTTTTATGTTTCATTTATAAATACCATGAACCAGCAAATGCAACTGATGCAACCAGGGATGCAAACTGGGAACAAATTGGTAAGTTCGAATATGGTTACCACGACCCTAAGTATGTTTCCGTAGTTACTAGCAATAAAATATATTTCCCATTTGGTTCACAAGGTGCTTCCGAAGGATTTGTATTTGTAGATAATAAATTTGTAAAGATTCAATGACAACCGACCTACTGCAAATAGCGGACAAGAATTTTTGGGATAAAGTCCACGAAAGACATCAAGCAAAAGGTGGTTTATATAAAATTATTGCCATAAGTAATGATCACAGAGTGCCAATTAACAGGTTTCTCGGAACTGACAATGAAGGAATTCTTTATATCGGGAAAGCGACATCATATATAGATAGAGTAATTGACCTTAAGAAATCAATTTCACCAGATTACAATGGATCTGGTCATATTTGTGGTAGACGCTATAAAAGCAATAGTAAAATCGCAGAACAATTTCCATATAACTTTTTACATATAGAATTGATTCAGACTGAAAATCCAAAACAAGAAGAAGACAAATATTTAAAAGAATATTTTGATAAATTCGGGGAAGCTCCTCCTTTGAATGCAGTCTACTGAAAATAATTGTCACCTTGGCATGATGTTTCTATGAGGTAGGTAGGAATTAGCTGTTCGTTCTTATACTGAAAATTTCGAGATGTTTCCGTTTTATGGAAACTTTTACGTACTTTTGTTGGATGATAGTCATAGATACAGAAACAGGAAAGAGCAAGAGGGTAGAAATTGAACCTGTTGAAAGTGGTGATTTTAAAACAATAACAAAAAAAAGGTACTTTTTTGATTGGAAAGAAGAAGATGAGTTCGAGCTTTATAAATTGCGGATAGTAGAAACAAATGACATCCTTGGACTTGTTTCTTTTGAACAAATACCAGAGGAATGGAGGGTTCATATACGACTCCTTACGGTATCTCAAGAAAACAGAGGTAGTGACAAGAAATACGAAAACATTGCTGGAAACTTGATTACGTTTATATCAAAAATTGCGGTAAAAGAATATGGTGAACTTGCCTGCGTGTCGTTAAAGCCTAAAGGGGTAATCGCTCAGCATTATATAGCAAAATATGGAATGAATATTACCGGCATGACTTTAAGCGTTGAGATAAAAGAAATATTGAATTTAATAAAAACATACGACCATGACTAAGATAAAAAAGAATTTTAAGGAGATAGAGGGTGCTGAGTATGGAGTAGATTCAAGATATTCCACAAAAAAAGAACGTCACACTGATAATAAAGCATTGATGGAAGCAAGATTGGATAGAATGAAAAATGTCTCTTCAGATCAAATTATCCGAGCGAAATTATTGCAATTGAAACTTAAAATGGAGGAATACATTCAGAAGCCCGTATATGAGGATCATAATTTTTTTACTGAATTTTTGGCCTCGTATATTGACATTGTCTATAATAAAAGAAGGAACTTTGCCAGCGACATAGATATTACACCTGTTCTACTGAGTCAGGTCTTGAATAGCCATAGGGAGCCTAAGGATGAATTTATGCTTAGGCTTATGATACATTCTGAGAAAACATATGAAAATGTCTGTCAATTTCATAAAAAGACCTGGTATCAGGTTTATTATCACGAAAAAATTTGTGAGACCATGTCTAGTCAAGACAAATGGAGGCCAAGCGTTGAGAAGCATGTCAAGGTAAAAAACCTTGTCAATAGTTAAAAAGTAAAAACGGCAGCTTACAAGACCTAAACTTTATTAAAAAGGCAGTTTAGCCAGACGTTGTTATTCTTCTCC
>JANXXP010000338.1 GCA_025350595.1 Bacteroidota bacterium | reverse complement strand
ATCAGCCGAACATCCGTTACAGTGCCGGATAATCCTCCTTCAGAAATCGTGGTAATTCCAAGGACTTTGTTTGCCCTGTTAAGTAGCAGCATTTTAAAAGTTTCCTTATGCTCAATTGTGTTTTGATCCCAGGAGTCGAAGAAGATCTTGGGGTCTCTGTTCCTACGCTTTATCGTTGGATACCCGCTGGACAGTTAACATAGATTGCTTAACGTGCTATATTTTCCGTTTCGTGAGCCGACCCCTAATAAAAGACATTGATAAAATTGTTCAATTTATGGCGGTATTGAATATATAAGAAAGATCAGCCTGCTGACTCATAATAATAGGGTCGCTTCTTCTATCCTAGCCGGGTCCACACACAGAATCAATTACTTACGAAATATTTATAAGTAGTTTTGTATTTCACGTAAGGCTTATGCCAGGTTTTGAGTGGATTTTTGAAAATCTGTTTAAATTTAAACAAAGGGCGGCAATAGTTAACACCATTCTTATTTAATCCACTGTAAGTCTTATCAAAACAATATAAGTGTATTGCTTTATTTGAACTTCTAACATTACATCATTAAATATTATAGATATAGTTACATCCTTATGTTAAGAGGTTTATTATTTAAGTCGAAAATTACTCATATCGCAGTGCCTTTATTGGGTTGCTTCTTGCAGCCTTCAGGCTCTGCCAGCTCACAGTCACTAATGCTATGCCAAGCGTCAAAAATCCTGCCAAGACGAAGATCCACCAGCTGAGTTCTGTTCTGTAAGCGAAGGTTTGCAGCCATCTATGGATAGCAAACCAGCCTATAGGTGCGGAAATCAGAAAAGCGATCGCCACCAGTTTTATCAGATTAATGCTCAGAATTGTTATAACTTCAGTTATAGTGGCACCATTTATTTTCCTGATGCCTATTTCCTTGGTTCGCAACTCGGTGGTAAATATTGCCAGCCCATACAATCCCAGACAGGAGATTATTATGGACAACATAGCTCCAACCAGAATAATCTGCTCCCACTTAGCCTCCAATTCATAGTTCTTAATATTGACAGAATTCATGAGATCATATTCAAAAGGGCGATTAGGAACCAGCTTAAGGAAAGTTTCCCTAATTATTTTCACTGCCTGAGAAGTTTGTCCGGGTTTAGTTTTAATCAAGAGATCCCCCGACCCTTTTCTAAGGAGAAGAGGGATTATCTTTTCTTTAAGAGAAACATAATGGTAATCTTTAACCATGCCAACCACTTTGAATTTCTCACCACCATAATAGTCAATTATCTGGCCAATCGGGTCTATCCCGGTTGACTGAGTCCAACCTGCCTCCATGGCAAAAGTTTCATTTATAATTACAGATTGAGCCTCATCACCGGAATAATCCTTTGAAAAGTTCCGACCTTTGATAATTGGTATCTGAAGGGCGTCTAAAAAGTTTTCGTCCATCCAACTTATGGCGATGTCCAACTCTTTTTCATTGTTATTAACTTTTACTTTTGTATAATTCTGACCGGAATTTATTGTGGAAGTTGTCTCAATAGATGGTTCTTTTAAAAAGTCCTGTTTCAACAGATCAATTACAGCTTCGTGATTTTCTCTTCCCATATTCACAATGATTACATTTTCATCATTGTAACCTAAATTAACATTTGTAAGAAATCTAAACTGGGCAAAAATGCCAACAATACTGATGATTAAAATAGTAGCCATTGAAAACTGGATAATAACCAGAGATTTAGCCAGCCACTTTTTCCCTGTCAGGCGATGACGGTTATATAAAGTTTGTATCGGATTGAAGCCTGACAATACTATTGCCGGATAAAAGCCGGCAGTTAATCCTGTTATTAAAAAGAGTATTAAATACCCTGCGATTAAATTGATATCGAATAAATATGAAAAACTTAAATTCTTATCTGACAATTTATTAAAGAAAGGCAATACAGTGGGAACGATCAGAATCGCAACTGTGAATGCAATAAAGCAGAGAACCAGAGATTCACCAAAGAACTGCCATATAATTTGTGAACGCTTTCCGCCATTAACTTTCCTCAATCCAATCTCTTTTCCTCTTTTCAAAGAATGTGTTACCGTAAGATTGATAAAATTAAAACAGGCTATGATCAGAATAAATACGGCAATGGCGCTCAGAATATAGGAGTAAATGGGATTATTACTGCCAGCCAGACCATTGTGGCTTTCCATGTCAATTGTATCAAGATGTATTTTCAGGAGTGGTTCAAGTCCAAAATGGATCTTTTCCTGAAAATTATATTTTTCTCTCATCTCACCCAATTCTGCAGCGGCCTTATTTAAGAATACCTTATCAAGCTTTGGTTCAACGGTTTTGTAATCTGAATTTGGGTTTAATACAATGAATGTCGCCATATAAAAACCTACCCAGGCATTATCTGTATAAAGCTTAAGATTGTATTTGAAAGGCAAGAGTATATTGAACTGAATAGTTGAATTTTGAGGCGGATTTTTAGCAATTCCTGTTATGACGAAGGGTTCGAAAATATTATTGATTTGTAATTCCACCGTTTTTCCAAGTATATCGGTATTACCAAAATATTTTATTGCAGTCCTTTCTGACAGAACAATAGAATGGAGATCCGATAACACTTTTCCCGGATCGCCAGCGACTAGTGGAAATGAGAAGACTGTGAAAAAATTACTGTCGACAAATGTGGCTTCCTGCTCAGTTACCACTGCATCATGCCTGACTATAAAAGAATTTGATTGCATTCGGACATATGCCTGTACTTCAGGGATCTCCTGGGCAAAAGAAGGTCCTACTATCTGGTTTGTATTGGCAATAAGGCGGGTTCTTTTTTCGCTGGTCATTCTGGCCGTTACACGGAATATCTGATCTTTTCTGGCATGAAACCGATCGAAACTCAATTCGTCTTTTATAAATATTAAGATCAACATACAAACAGTCAATCCAATGCTAAGACCGGCAATGTTAATGAATGAAACTGTTTTGTTTCGGAGCATATTCCTGAGCGCAGTTTTAAAATAATTGAATATCATTTAATTAAAATTGTTAATTACCTTTTGTCACTAATCCGTTCCTATCGGGGAGCTTCGCCCCTGACACCTTTTTCAAAATTTTCGTATTTCAGTATTATTTATACCTCGATACTTCAATCTGGCTACATGTTGCCGTCTTTCTTTATTCCTGAAAATTTGAAATTTGTCCCATTATAAGTTTTTCAATATTTGTCTACCATAATAATGCCATTAATGTATATACCTTATATAGAATTATTTAAGTTCCAGACTAGTAACTAGGAGTAAATATATTTTACAGTTAATCGTAAAAGTATTTTACACTTAACAGGCTTTATGGTTGACTTTAAAAAGTAAAATATAGTCAAAGAATTTTGGGGTTCAAATTTGATAAAAGGCATTCCCCGTCATAATCCTCCACCTTAAACTCGAGTAAAGGTTGAAAAACAGTTGACAAAAACCCGCCAGGAAACACGAAGGTAATTATTATAATCAACGATAATAGTTAACCGCTATAAAATGACCACCAAATACCAGAGTTTACTTGTTGTTGTTTTTCTTTGTAGGTTAAGTGTAATCAGACCTTCAACATGTTGTAAATGCGCCCGGCTTAGGTAAAAACAATCCGTAAAAAGCCATTTGGTATTTTAGTCTATAAAATGAACAGGTTTTCTCGTACTGGCGGAAATGCCATTAGAATTTCCGAGGAGTTAATTTCCAAGATGGGGTTCATCTAATTGAGATTTGTTCAGGTATGGACACCTCCACTGAATCCGGAAGGTATTCTATCTATAGTTAGTTGCTTGAAGCCAGAAAACAGAATCTTGACTGACTTGAACATACTATTCCCGGAATGAAGAAATTTGTTTCAAAGGGACATTGTTTGGGTAATGTTCCATTCGGATATGATCATTTTGGTCCCAGGGTGGGACATAATATTTGGGGAATTGAGGATTTAACAGTTGAAAGATGATCTGAATCCACAGATAATAATAACAAATTATGTGCTGAATCCGGCATTAGTTGGCAGTTTCAGAAAAATAATCTACATTGGCCCATGCAATCGTTTTTTAACAGAATCGTACCTATGTCAAAGGAAATCGACTACCGGGATTTAAATAAAGAATACAAAGGGAAACGAATTCGTCTTATCGAAATGAGGGATGACCCTGATCCTATCCATGTTGGAACTGAAGGAACAATTCTCTTTGTTGATGATGCTGGAAGTATTCATGTTAAATGGGATAACGGAAGATCACTTGGTGTTATAATTGGGGTTGACAGGTATACTATTTACTAAGCCATCATATACCATCGTAGGTTCTCTGTTGATTTTCAAATTCAGTTCTTACTTTTAATTGAAAGGCAAGTACCCTTGGTGATCTCTTTGCCGACCTTGGTTGACACAAATCAGAGAACTAATCACTCATTTCTTAGTGCTTTGACAGGATTTTGAGTGGCCGCTTTCCAACTTTGCCAGCTTACTGTTATAAAAGCAATACCAAGAGCTATTAATCCGGTTAAAGCGAAGACCCACCAACTCAAATCTGTTTTATATGCAAAGGTTTGTAACCATTTATACATCGAAAACCAGGCGACAGGGGTTGCAATTATAAAAGCAATAAAAACCCATTTAAGGAATTGATTGAAGTGAATTCAAGAAGTCTTTAAGGGGAAAAACATTGATTAATAATTTTTCCAATGCCTTAGTGGTGTTAGCCACTACCATTTCGCCCGCAAAGGCCAAGCCGAAATGATTGATTATACATTTTT
>JANXXP010000328.1 GCA_025350595.1 Bacteroidota bacterium | reverse complement strand
GTTCTTCATTCCGTAAAAATATTCCGGGCTCCAGGCTGTATTGCCCCGGATATTGCTGCTAATCAGGGAAAACCAGCAATAGAGATCATTAATAACCTGATATGAAGCCTTAATGCCATAAGAGGTATTATGCCATTCAACAGAAGCTAAAGGGGGATTGCCAAGACGGGAAACTCCCAAAGCGGTATAATCGGGACCCCTGATCGCATCTGAGAAAAAGAGGTTGACATCTAAAGTTCTGAGCGGATGATAGTCAAAAGCCAGATACCACTCCCTTGAATTGTCCCTCAGGTAATGACCCAGGTTATATCCCATATTCTCAAATGTGAGGGTAGGAACGTAATGCTGAAAGGTAAGGGGGTAGGTGTAAGTAAACTCAGTTGTGAATGAAAGATTGGAAATTGGGAAATCTGTTAAACGGAATCCGGCTTTGTAGCTGAAAAAGTTCCATTGATCTTTCATTGTAAACCTGCTCACCGAAAGTTCATCTATAAACCATGTTCCATAAAGATGTAAGTTCTTAATCTGACGGGAGCTGATATCAAAGAACATCTGGGAATTCATATTGTCTATTCCCGATGTCAGGGAATGATCGACCGACTTGTAAAAGAAGAGCGGTACCAGGTAAGCAGGATTAACATTATTATCGCTGTAAATGATACTATTGCCAGCTGAAACATTCAGGTTTTCAAAAGGGGTGAATGTGAACATGTTGGCAGCAATGAACTTCTTGTGATATGCTTGACGGTAATTGGTTCCATAACTGTTAGTGACCCAGTATGAAAGGGAGCTGTCGATAACCATCGAATTCAACCATCCGTGAAAGTAGTTGAAGTCAAACCATTTTACAGGGGATATATGCAACTTTAACTGAACAAAAGTAGGGTTGTTGCCGCCAAAGATATTCGCGCCGTTGTAGTTATTTCCCCATTCTGTCTTTTCTTTTACAATACCGGCATTACCCCATCTCCACGAATATGTAACACCTCCCTGCATCTCGCTCCAGTCGGAGGTTCCTTTGATATGCCCCTCTTCCCTTTTTGTAAGGTAAGCCGGTCTCCCTAATAGAGGATTCTCGTGGTTGTCTCTCAGTGAAGCATAGAATCCCCAGTTTTTAATATACCCTCTGGCTTCTGCTCCGTTTCGCCAGTATGTTGCCTTTCCGGAGGTATTGTTAAATATTTCTCCTCCCAGTATTGGATTTATCGTCAGTGAAAATAGAGAATCCCTGTAATAAAACAAATCAAATCGCTTTTTCCCCGTTGCACCGTTCTCAATTTCTTTCCCGAAATCCAAAAGATAAAAATCGAGCTCTTTCTGCTGTCGTGGATTAAGTTGTTCTCTTTTTTCCTGAGCTTCAGTTAACCTTTTCGAAATGAAGAGCCGTGAATAAGGTTTTATGGCAGAGTTAGTAGTAATAATATGTGCATTCGTCAGTTCATCAAGGAATTCGTAGATCCCTTTATTATTTACAGGTTGTGGGACTTCCTGAGCGTTCAAAGTTGATAGAAACACTTCAGTGTTCCCTATCAGGATTAATAGAAATAACAATGTCTTTAACTTAAGCATGCATCTTTATTTATAACAAAGATAAAATTATAATTTTTAGGATTCCTCTCAAATACCCAAACACATCTTTCATTCCCCCCCTTTTGCCCAACTACCAGCTTGCCTGCTCTATGTACCTCAGGCTTATTACCTTTCAGCAAGCTAGCCCCCTACCAGGTTGCCCCCCTGCCAGTAACCGCCTTGCCAGCTTGCCCCCCTTCCCTGTTTTTTGCCCCCCTTCTCCCCCTAAAAGGGGATTAATACATTGATAATATAATTGTTACAAAAATTAAATGGCTGACTGCAACTGAGGCTTCAGGTGCGTTGGAAAACCGAAAATGGGTTGAAGTTATCATTTTCGGACTTTTTTTCTTTGGTTACTTTCTTTTGGAGTAGCAAAAGAAAGTAACAAGGGAAAAAAGATATAAAAAATATATCTTTGGGGACTGAAAAACATTTTAAAATGTCTGAGAATATCATCCTCCCTGCCGGAGACAAAGAAAAAGAGGATAATAAGGAAAGCGAAAACAAGTGGTACGCTGTTTATACCCGTCCCCGGGCTGAAAAACTTGTATATGAGCGGCTTGTTGAGGCGCAGATAGAGACTTTTCTCCCTCTTCAGAAAACATACAGGATGTGGAGCGACAGGAAAAAACTGGTTGTGCGACCGCTTCTCTCTTCTTATATATTTGTAAAGACAAAAAGGAAATATTTCCCTGTAGTTTATAAAATAAATGGTGTTGTTAAATTCATCTCTTTTGAGAAGCAGGCCGTTTCGATACCACAGAATCAGATAGATAACCTGAGGTTGCTGATCAATAGTGATGCTGATATAGAGGTATCTTCAGAAACATTCGCCAAGGGCGATAATGTTGAGGTAACTAGCGGATCTCTCGCAGGACTTAACGGAGAATTGATAAAAATCGGTACCAGAAACCGCGTCGTTATTCGTATTGATACGCTTGATAAGAACCTGATTCTCAAGATTCCAATGGCTTTTCTCAGAAAGATATGAAGGCATAAAGAGTACATAGCACAACACAAAAAAAGAGCCCCCTTCCGGAAGCTCCTTTGCTTTTAGCTTGTGACTTTTATCTTTTATTTTTTCTCCCTCTCCCTTTCTTTTAATCCGTTGAGCCTTTATGCCCATGCGCCATTGTTCCTACCCAAACGGCTTCTTCTCAAACGGACTCTGAAAGGCTTTATCGGATCCTTTGCTACCGTCTGTCCTTGGAGGCGGATCATGCGGTCCTGATTGCATTTGAAGTGAGATAGTATTATCCAGAACTATCTTTTCAATTTCAGGTTTTATATATAGTTTTTTATTCACAATTAAAATCTTATAAAATAGTTTACTCTGTTAAAAGACGACAATTTTTGAAGCAAAAACATGGTTATTAACAAGTAAACGAGTTATATACAATCCTTTCGGTAAATTGAGAGGTATTTGTAAAGTTTCTCCAGGGGTAATGGATAAAGAACTATTATCAAAGACTATTTTACCCTGGGTATCAAAAATAGTTAGTTTCCCGTTAGTTGATGAAACTTCTTGCGGATAATTAATATTCAGGAAGTTATTACTATACCAGGATTTCAGAACATCCTTTGGAATGAGAGGCTCGACAGCTGTTAATATATTGCCGAATATTATTTGAAAGTCAGTAAATGTACCGGCCGAAGATGTAAATGAGTAGCTTGCACCCTTACTCAGATTTGTCACATCTCCTCCATGCTTCAGGCTAACGTTTACTCCATCAAGATTCTCAAATTCAGAAATATCAATTTTATATGTTCCGGCGGTTTTCAAAACTACTGTTACAGGGACTATTGCGGTCGAAGACCCGGGATCCTGTATTGAATTTATTGCATATTTTACCGAGTTGAGTTCAGAATAAATAAATGGAGTTGAAGGACCACCTCCAAATAACTTATAAGCATCATAATCTCCATCAAAAGAGGGTGTTGCGTTATCAATCAGGCAAACAATGGTTTCATCCGGAACAATTCCACTATTTAATACAAGTTTAATCTTTTTAACGGAGCTTCCTTTTACTGAACTTAATCCCTTTGATCTTAATGGTAACGCAGTACCGGTAGTTTTTAAACCCGCGGGGAGGCTTAGGGATTGACCGGTAGCAGTGACATGAATCATAAATCCCTGCATCGGTGGCATTATTGCCGAATAACCGGTTGTTCCTGCACCTGTTCCAACATTCCAGTATGCATATGTTCCATCGTGGTTAAAGTAAACAGTATTATCAATATTATCAGTTGTGGTTAAGGCAGTTACTCCGGCAAGATTATAGTTACATGGGTAAGGGTTGCCAACAAGGTTATAACCCTGATTGGTAAAACTAAGATTGTTAAAAGAGTGGTCAGCTGCATTTAATAATCCGGTAAAAGTAATTTTATCATTTGAAGTGAATCTGAAATTGTAACCCATGGTAGAAGATATGATGCTGAAAGGGCCGTAAGAATACCCACTGGTGGTATAGCCATCAAAATACTGCCAGCCTTTATCCTTGTCAGCTGCGGCAGCTACCTCGTTGTATGCCATAAGGTCCCCAACAAAATTTGTAATGCCAAGATTGGTTTTAGCTGCTGCAACAGTAGCGCCAACAGTCATTGTTTCAACAGGAGGGACAATATAGTGGAATATTGGTCCTGAACCTCCGGTTCCGCCACTAAGAGACAGTTCAACAGTAGCCGGAACTGAAGCAGTACCGTTAATCAGTTTTCCGTCATTTCCGTTAGCATCGGACTTAATTACCAGACCTGTGGTTGTGGCACTGTTTGTAAGAATTCCGTTAACCTTAAGGGCTTTCCCGGCAGCTACGGTAAGTATAGCACCGGTATTTATTGTGAGATCCTGACATTCTGCAGGAGTAGCTGGAGCCTCGTTTACAATAGGTTTGTTTGTGACATTAGGAATTGTAACATTTCCTGAAGCAGGAGGAACTGAGCTGTAGTTCCAGTTAGTGGCAGAACTCCAGTTAGTACCTGAAAGGCCGTTCCATATCCATGTTGGGGTAACAGTATATTCAAAAGCTCCCATTGAAGGAGAGGTACTGCTTCGTGCCGGTCCTCCATCATAATCTGTAGTAATCCCTGTACCGGGAACAGCAACTAATGAAGATGCTGAAGGCAGGTAGTTAGCTGCAACTGTTCCTCCCGGAGTTGCGAATGACGGATTAATTGCCATACTGGCCGCGTCCTGCCCCGTAACAATCGGCAATGCAGTTATATCGCCACCATAATTACCTAATGTTCCGCCTCCGTTAATTGTTTGCGAAACCTGGTAGTCGTTATAATCGCAGGTTATAGTACCACCCGAAGCTATAAAAGCTGCATAATGCTTATTTGTAGTAGTAAGGGTTTCCCGTATGTTAACGAATATGTTATTTCTAAAATCGCGTGTGTTTG
>JANXXP010000265.1 GCA_025350595.1 Bacteroidota bacterium | reverse complement strand
GGTCGAACATGGCCATTCAGCTATACTTATAGAACATAATCAGGAAGTTATTAAAAGTTCTGACTGGGTCATCGATCTGGGTCAGGAAGGTGGTGAGGATGGAGGAAGAATAGTTTTTGAGGGAAAGCCTGAGGACCTTGCAAAATGTAAAGGTTCTTACACAGGAAAATACCTGGCCCCAAAATTAAAATAACCATATAAAAAAATGTAGGGAACAGTCGCGACTGTTCCCTACATTATATTTTAACCCAAAATGGTTTTATTTTTTCATTTTAAATCCAAACATTATTGAAACACAACCACTTGCAGGGGTATCTCCGGGTGCGTTAAAGGAAGAAACCTTTACAATAAGTTTTAACTGCTGGCTTGACTGGAGTTTAAAATCCCACGTTTTTGCAAAGTTTGCATCTTTATTTGAATAAAGCACATTCTTATTGGCATCAAGTACTTTAAACTCAACATTTGGAAGCTTATCTTCTCCGCAAATAGCAACCCTGTATTCCATGTCGGAATAAAATGTTTTATACAGTTCAGCTTCTTCACCTTCAACCAGAACAGCAGCATGATAATTGCCATCATGTACATATGGTCCCAGTTCAGGGAGGCAAACTTTCTTGGCGAATGCCTTGCACTGAGCATCAACATTAACAGTAGCGGCAACTATAAACAAGGCAAGGATCGGAATTATTCTATTGATTCTCATAGCTCTGGTTATTTAATAAATGAACTTCTAATCTCTTCAACTACTGTCGAAAGTTCTTTGAAAACTTCGGGTGTCATATCAGTTTTAACTTCTGATTTCAGAATTGTTGTATTTGTATTCTTATCTACCTCAGGCCTTATGGCTGAAGTTGTAATTTTAATTTTATCAAAGACAACTTTCAGTTGTTGAATCTGAACAAGGAGTTCATCAACAGCAGGGTTACCCTTACTGCTATTAAGTAGATTGAAAAGTATATCAATTGACAGTTTTTGGTCAATAATTCTTCCAACAAGTTTATTGCCATTAAAATCTTTCATATCAACAAGCTGAGTAGAAATATACAGTCCTTCAATCCATCCGCCAACCAATACCATTGCTGCAATTGCCGGCTGCCCGTTATCAGCAAGATATGAATTTGAGTTCATGAAAGTCTCACTGACTATCTCCATAATTTTTTCACTGTTATTAATATTCTCTTCAAGTTCATCAATTTTGGACTGTTCAATAGCTTTGAGAATTCCAAGTCCGTCCGCCATTTTCTTTGCTGAGCTCATGCAATCTATAATTAGCTGTGTCTGCTCATACATACTAGCAAAACTTAGATCGCATGTATAAATACCTAAATTCAGAGCCATGCTTTTATTGGTGACATATTTACTAACATTTCCAACAGGATTGAGGAGGGCATTATCGAACTTAGCTCCCGCCGATTTAATAAGCATAGCTGATTCCAGTGGAGACGGAAGAGCATTAAATATTTTTTCTGCTTGCTTTATGTCTTCATATACTGCCGTATTATCTTTAGGTATTACTGTAGCAGTTTCATCCTTTGCAGCCTTCGAGCCGCCTGAACTACAACCAATTAGCATACCTGCAAACAATAATGCCAGCAATAAAATCCCTGAACTTATTCCGTATTTCTTATTCATGATATAAATATTTAAGTGTAAACTTAATTCCCGACTAAATTACTATATTATTTTTATTTTTCAAAACAGCTATAAGTAATTGCCTCAATTTCTAACTTTGTCACAAATATTTTCATAATGATAAAATCTGAGAAGAAACTAAAAGAACTTGTGACAGTTCTCAAAAATGATGACAATATACTTATTTCAGAAGCAATTGGATTACTTCGTGAAGAGCAACCATTTGAAGGAGCTATTGGAATACTTACCTCTTTTTATAATAATTCTGATGACAGATCAATCAGAAAAGCTATTGAAGGGTTTATGAATGATCTTAAGGATCAATCTGGTTCAGTTGAAGTCATAAATGAAATCAGGAAAAAATGGAACCCATCAACTACCAGTATGTTGGTATCATCTTGTTGGCAATCGGGACTTGACTACTCAGAATATTCCACAGACCTGACGGAGATATTTCTCAGCGGAGATTATGTGACAGCAATAGAATGCCTTACTGTTATTGAGGAGTCAATTCACAAGCTGAGCAATGAAAAAAAGAAAGAAATACTAAAGATTATTGATGAGAGTCCGGCTGGTATTAAAAATGAAAAAACCGAACTCAGACTTGAATTATTATCAATTCTTAGAAGGTGATATCATAATAAGTTATCTCTCTCCGAAAATAAGGCTCCCAATTCTGATAATAGTACTGCCTTCCCGGATTGCAATATTGTAATCGCCCGACATCCCCATTGAAATTTCCATGAATTCAGGAACATCAGTAAAATATTTGTTTTTAAGACTATTAAAACAGTTAACGAGATATTTAAATTCCATACTTACCTGGTCGGCTTTGTCAGTAAATGTTGCCATCCCCATTACGCCAGAAATTATTACATTCTTCAGATTTGCAAATTCAGGAGACTCAGCCATTTCATCCAGTTCTTTCATGCTGAATCCGAATTTTGTCTCCTCCTCTGCAATATGAATTTGCAGCAGGCAATCAATTTTCTTATTTATTTTTAAAGCCTCAGAGTCAATGGTCCTGAGGAGTTTGAATGAATCAACAGATTGAATCATACTTATAAACGGCACAATAAATTTTACTTTATTACTCTGCAGATGTCCGATCAGATGCCATTCAATATCTGAGGGAAGCAGATCTTTTTTACTCAGGATTTCCTGAACCCTGTTTTCACCAAAACGTCTTTGACCGGTATTATAAGCAATAAGAATATCACTTGGCGGTTTTGTTTTAGATACTGCAACCAGCTTAACAGAAGCTGGAATCTGTTGCTTTAATGAAGTAATATTTTCGGCAATATCTGTCATCTATAATTCTCTAAATCACTAGTTTCCAAGGTTATTAAAAAAGTTGAAATCCATTAACCACAAAGGGGCCGGGATTGGGGGGGGGTAAAATCATGCCAGGAGATGAATCACAAGACCGCTTCTAAGCTTTGGTTCAAACCATGTTGACTTTGGAGGCATAATATTCCCTGAATCGGCAATTGAAATAAGCTGCTTCATAGATACAGGATATAATGCAAAGGCAACTTTCATTTCACCGGAATCAACTCTTTTCCTTAGCTCTCCAAGGCCCCTTATTCCACCAATAAAGTCAATCCTCTTCGATCTGCGTAAATCCTGAATATCGAGAATAGGACTAAGTATCTGATTTGTAAGTATCGTAACATCAAGAATTCCAATTGGGTCGCTATCATTAAAAGTGCCTTCCTTTGCAGTAAGACTATACCAGTTACCTTCGAGATACATTGAAAAATTATGAAGTCTTTTGGGTTTATAAATTCTTTTGCCTTTTTCTTCGACAATAAAGCCTTTATTCAACCTGGATAATAATTCCTGAGTGCTCAGTCCGTTAAGATCTTTTATTGTTCTGTTATAGTCAATAATCTGCAATTGATTATCGGGAAAATGAACAGAAAGGAAGAAGTTATACTCTTCAGTTCCGTTATGTACTGGATTATTCTCTCTCTTTTCCTTCCCAACAAGTGCAGCTGCAGCTGTTCTGTGATGACCATCGGCTACGTAGGTATATGGTACTTTTTCTGCAAAAAGCTTTTCAATATGTTTGTTTGATTCAGCTTTTTTAACAACCCAGAAATGATGACCAAAGCCATCTTCAGATACAAAATCATATTCAGGTTTTTCTGTTGTTACAATTTTATTTACGATATCATCTATCTCTTTTACAGCAGGATAAGCAAAAAATACCGGCTCAATATTTGCATTATTCACGCGAACATGTATCATCCTGTCCTGTTCCTTATCAGGTCGGGTAAGTTCATGTTTTTTTATTATCCCATTAAGATAATCATCAATAGATGCACATCCGACAATTCCATATTGGGTTCGGCCTTTCATTGTTTGGGCGTAAATATAAAAAACCGGTGTTTTATCCTGTACCAGCCAACCTTTCTTTTGCCATTTGTCGAAATTCTCAACCGATTTTTTATATACTTCTTCAGAATGAGTATCTGTATCAGCAGGTAAATCAATTTCTGATCTTGTAATGTGAAGCAGAGAACACTCCTTTCCTTTTGCCATTTTAATAGCTTCACTGGTGTTCATCACATCGTATGGCAAACAGGCAAGATCTTTGGCTATATCACGCGGAGGTCTTAACCCCCTGAAAGGTTTAACAATTGCCATATTTTTCTGATATTAAAGATGCTATTTGTTTACTTTATACTTTTCGTTTCCTGTTTTGAAATAACTGACAATCTGCCTGGCAGCTGCAACACCGGCATTAATATTGGCTTCCTCGGTCTGTGCTCCCATCTTCTTAGCAGTAAAGAGATATCTACCTTTATACTTCTCTTCAAAAACAGCTTTACAATCAGGCTCAATATCAGATAAATAACTAAAATCTGGACGTTCTGCAAATACCTTTAAGAGGCCTTCTTCATTAATTATTTCTTTTCTTGATGTATTAACAAGCACTGCATCTTTAGGCATACTTTTCAGAAGTTCATACCCGATTGATTTTCTTGTTATATCGTTACAGGGAACATGTATTGATAAATACCGGCATTTTGAGTATAACTGTTCAGTGCTGTTACATTGTTTCACTCCATGGTTCTTCATTGTTCTTTCACTGACTAAAGGATCGTATGCATAAATATCCATCCCAAAACCCTTGGCTATATCAGCAACATACTTTCCAACATTTCCAAAACCATGTAATCCAAGAGTCTTGATCCTCAATTCACTCCCTGACTTACCGCTAAACCCTCCCCTTATATGATAAAGTATCATCTCAAAGACCAGCTCTGCGACTGCATTTGAATTTTGTCCCGGAGTGTTCATTGCCACCACATTATGCGCGGTACAGGAAGCAAGGTCAAGGTTATCATATCCTGCGCCTGCCCTGACAATTATCTTTAGTTTCTTTGCAGAATCAAGCACCTCAGCAGTAACCATATCACTTCTGACGATCATGGCATCGACATCTGACACAGCACCTAAAAGCTCAGAAACATTTTTATAATTCTCAATTAGGGTCAGTCTGAAACCTGCCGCCTCAATAACTTCACGGATCTGCCTGATAGCATCCGGGGCAAATGCTTTTTCTGTGGCAACAAGTATATTCATATAACTAATTCTTTATTTCAAACTCTTTCATTGCAGCTACCAGTGCTTCTACGCTTTCTTTCGGAAGTGCATTATATGTTGAAGCACGGAATCCACCTGTGGAACGATGTCCTTCAATTCCCAGTATCCCTTTTGATTTTGCAAAGTCGCCAAACGGTTTTTCGAGTTCCTTATAATTGTCCGACATCACAAAACATATATTCATAAGGGATCTGTCTTCAGGATCAGGTATAGTGCACTTAAACAATTTATTACGTTCTATCTCATCATACAGGACCCCTGCTTTTTCAATATTTTTTTTCTGAATGGCTTTCACTCCGCCAAGTTGTTTAAGCCAGGTAAGTGTCTGCTGGGCAGCAAAGATAGCAAATACCGGAGGTGTATTGAACATTGATTCACCTTTAATATGAACCCTGTAGTCCAGCATTGAAGGAAGGGGACGACTTACTTTTCCCAGGATATCTTCTTTTACGATTACAAAAGTCACACCAGCAGGAGCCAGATTTTTCTGTGCGCCGCCATAAATGAGTGAGTATTTTGACACATCAACAGGGCGGCTGAAAATATCCGATGACATATCAGCAACAAGCGGAACTTTTACTTCCAGGTCCTTTTTTAATTCTGTTCCATAGATGGTATTATTGGTTGTAATATGGAAATAATCAGCGTCAGAAGGAATAGTATATGTCTTTGGAATATAATTAAATATTTTTTCTTTTGAGGAAGCTACTTCAATAACTTCGCCGAAAAGCTTCGCTTCTTTTAAAGCTTTACTCGCCCATTCCCCGGTATTCAGATATGCAGCCTTTTTTTCAAGCAGATTCATAGGAACCATGGCAAATTGCATACTGGCTCCGCCACCAAGGAAAAAAACCTGGTAGCCGGCAGGAATCTCAAGCAGTTCTTTGAAAAGTGCAATGGTGTCATTAATACAGGCAACAAATTCTTTACTCCGATGTGAGATCTCAAGTATAGATAATCCTGATCCGGCAAAATCTTTTATTCCTTCAATAGTCTTATCAATTGTATACTGAGGAAGAATTGAAGGACCTGCATAAAAATTGTGTTTTTTCATATAGGCTGATTAAAATTAATAATAATTTATCATGAATTTCTGGGATACAAAAATAAATAAATAAAAATCACTAAGGTAATATAAGCAATACCAATTGTGGGATTTACGAAATACTACCTACAAGAACCCCATTCTTCATAACAGGAATCCTGGAAGTATAATCCGGGGTAAGACAAAATTCAATACAGTCATCCAGTTTTTTATCTCTCAGCCGTGATCTTTGCGCTGCTTTATCAATGTAACCTTTAAGGTCGGGACATGCCAAAGACCAAAGATCGACAGCTGCCAGAGTTGAATCACAGATAGTTGAATATAATTTACTCTCCAAAAGTTTTTCAGAGATTGCACCTGCGCAAACTGAATCTTCGAGGTTAAACCTGTTTTTCCATCCGGCACAGAATAACAGAACATCTCTGTCCTGCTTCAAAAGCCACTGTGTCAGAGCTCCAATATTCAGAAAAGAACCAATAACAGTCATATAAGCAGAGGAAGCAAGTTTGATAATTCCTGTTCCATTCGTAGTACTATAGACGATTGTTTTTCCTGCAACCATATCCACAGTGAAATTAAAAGGAGAGTTTCCTAAATCCGCAAACTCAAGAACAAATCCGTCACGTTCAGCTGCAACGAGAAAACCTTTTTCTTTATATGCTTTTGCCTCAGAGACCTCCGCCACCGGGATAATTTCTAATGCCCCATTGGCAAAAGCTGTACATATAGCTGATGATGCCCGTAGTATATCAATAACAACTACAATTGAGTTAGTATGGCATTCAGCTTCATATAAAGCCGGTGAAAAACAGGTTTCCAGTTTCCGTTTATTCATAGAATAGAAATTTTGGAATTACAAATCCGCAATCAACAATCCGCAATTCGCAATTTAAATACTCTTGTTATAAATTGGCAGGTTCACAACTTTAGCTTTAATATCTTTGTTCCTGATCCTGATAAAAATTTCCGAATCAGTTTTCCAGTACCCTTTATTAAGGTATGCCATTCCTATACCCTGTTTCATCATTGGGGACATGGTTCCTGATGTTACTTCTCCTATTAATTCACCATTTGCATTGACAACTTCATAATGCTGCCTGGGTATTCCACGATCTATCATCACAAAACCTTTCAGTCTTTTCTCAGCTCCCTCTTCTTTCTGTTTCAATAAAAGAGGTTTATCAATAAAATCTTTCTCCCCGGTAAATTTGGTTATCCAACCCAACCCTGCTTCAATTGGAGAAGTCTGATCATTTATATCGTTCCCATAGAGGCAGAAGCCCATTTCGAGACGCAGTGTATCTCTTGCTCCCAGTCCAATCGGTTTGATGTTAAACTCTTTCCCTGCTTCAAAAACAGCTTTCCAGAGTTTTGGACCATCTTCATTCTTAACATAAATCTCACAACCACCTGCTCCGGTATAACCAGTGGTGGAAAATATTACATTGCTTATACCGGCAAATTCCAGAACCTTGAAAGTATAGTATTCCATATCTTCTACCGAAGTTTTTGTAAGTTTTTGCATAGCTTTCAGTGCAAGCGGGCCCTGTACAGCCAATTGAGCAAAATCATCAGAAACGTTTATTAGATCTTTGCCTACTTTAAGACCAAACTTTTCCGCATTCTTAACGCACCAGTTCCAGTCTTTTTCAATATTGGAAGCATTTACAACCAGAAAATACTTTTCTGCATTATATCTATATACCAGAAGGTCATCAACAATACCCCCCTTACCATTCGGGAAACAGGAATACTGGATTTTCCCGTCAAACAGTACAGATACATCATTTGAGGTAACGTATTGAAGAAATTTCAAAGCAGAGGGTCCGGAAACCCAGAACTCTCCCATATGAGATACATCGAATACCCCTACTCTTTCACGAACTGTTATATGTTCTTCTGTAATTCCGGTGTATTCAACAGGCATGTTATAACCGGCAAAAGGGACCATTTTGGCTCCTGCCTCCTGATGAAATTTAGTAAAAGCAGTATTTTTCATTAGTATCTTACTATTTTAAAATTGTGAAAAGATCAATCAACCTGACTTCATCTGCAAAGCAAGCAAAGAGTTTTGATAAAAAGTCTGACGATTATCAGAATTCCAGAATTTTAAATTCTACTCTTCTGTTTTTAGCTCTTCCCTGAGGTGTTGCATTATCTGCTATTGGCTGCAACGATCCAATTCCTTTATAACTCATACGGGAAGGATCAATGCCCTTCTTTATCAGATAATCCATAACTGATTTAGCTCTGGCTTCAGACAATTTAAAATTAATTGGTTCACTGCCAGTCTTGTCAGTGTGCCCGGAAATTTCAATTTTCATCTGAGGATTTTCATTCATTAAGTTATAGAGCCGTTCAAGTTCTGTATAAGAGCCTGTTGTTAGAATTGATTTACCTGTTTCAAAAAGAATATTATTCAAAACAACTTTTTTACCTACTTTAACTTTTATTAATTCAATACTATAATTATAAACTTCATTAGGCCAGTTATCCGGAATATCAATACGTTTTATATCTGAAAGAAATCCTGATGCACGGAGATCAACCTTATATGATTTTTTTGAAGGCAGCTTTACCCGGTATGTTCCATCAACATCCGAACTTGCAGTAGTTCCAATAACAAGATTGGTACCAATATCAATTATATCAATTTTTGCCATAACAGGATCTCCGCTATCAGAATCTTTGACTTTTCCTGCCAGGAATATTGAGGTATCCTTTACAGGTTCAGGTTGAATGACAGGAGCAGGAGCCGGCTGAATAACAGTAGCTATTTGTTTCACAATTACA
The DNA here is from genome assembly GCA_025350595.1 of Bacteroidota bacterium. GTDB lineage: Bacteria > Bacteroidota > Bacteroidia > Bacteroidales > VadinHA17 > LD21. The sequence goes on along the minus strand of JANXXP010000265.1, from coordinate 6,679 downwards.
ACTGTATCTCTTATAACAACAGTATCGCGTTTAACAGGTGGTGGCGGTGGCGGAGGAGGAGCAATAACAACAACAGGTTTAGGAGGCAGAAATCTACCATGATAAATATCTAATCCTCCAAGCCCACCACTGCGGTTTGAAGCCAGATAAAAGGCTTTGTTCTCATCAGGAGAAGGGAGATAGAATAATTCATCCCACGGAGTATTGATAGGATAGCCGCAATTCTTAACCGAGTCCCAAACTCCTGTATTGTTCTTCACGCTATAAAAAACATCAAAGCCTCCAATTGAGTTGTGCCCTTTGGAGCTAAACCATAAAGTGTCACCGGTTTTTGAAAGAGCAACAGATTCCTCGTCATATATAGTATTGATTCTTGATCCTATATTTTGTGGTTTTGACCATTTACGTCCTGTAAGTTTTTTAATAAAATAGATATCTTTTCCTCCAAAACCATTTTTACCGTTATCAGATACAAAGTATATCTCTTTACCCGAGGGACTTATACAGAAAGATGTTTCTGAACCCTTGCTGTTAATTTCATAAGGTATAGGTTCCGGAGTTCTCCATTTCCCCTTCTTATTTACCGACATTTTTATATCACCGCCATTTTCATAACCTGCATATACGTACAGTAAGTCATTGGTTGAATTTATAAAAAGAGGCGTCTCACAATAACTGGTCGTAAGTTCTTCTCCGGCAATAGCAGAAACTCCCCATGATCCTTCACCTTTTTTGGAAACAAAGATATTCTCATCAAATTTGGAGTCGGGATAATAATTGTTCGATTTGGGAAGCTCACGTCTGGAAGCAAAATACATTGTTTTTCCATCATTGCTTAAGACTTCTGAAAAATCGTCCGAGTTAGTATTTATATTAGTTCCTAAATTCTTTATCTCAATTCTCAAAGTATCTTTTGTTACAATCAGTGCGGATTTACATTCATCAATACAAGAGGTGGCAAGAGTGATATTCGCTTTAGATTTTTTCTCCGTTGAATTCAAATAGCCTTTAAATTTTTCGATTGCTTCAGAGTATCTTCCTGAATACTGCAATGCCCTGCCGGTAAAAAGAAGAATATCATCAGTTACATCACTTTTTCTTTCAATGGCTTTCAGAAAAAAGCCGGCAGCTTCTTCCTTCTTATCTGAAAACAAAGCTGACAATCCTGTTTTATAATTCAATTCCGGGTTTGAATTATTATACATTATAGCTTTCAGATATTCATCATAGGCGCTGGCGTACCAAATACCTCTGGCAACAAAATACTTATCCCCATCTTTTACATGCTTCCATGCCTCACGAAAGCCAGACTTGCCAGCTTTGAATTCCCTTCTTCTGACAGTTACTATTGTTTGTGCTTCAGAAATTGTAAAACAAAACAAAAGGAGCACAACTATAAAACCAAAATAATATCGCATGGCAGCACTTATTTTTTATATAAAAGTAGCACTTATTTTTTTTATTATAAATATCGCTTATACTAATATCCGAAAAAAGGGTTCTCAGCAAAACAAAACATTACTATATTTGTTTGAAATACTTTGTAGTTAATTGTATTATTAATTTCTGAGTTAAATATGGATTACAAATTCATAAACATTGAATATCTTGATAGTGTATCAGGCGGAGATCCGGAAATTATCAATGAACTTGTAGTGATGTTTAAGGACCAGTCTATTGAAATTTATAATGAGATGCAATCCCTTTTAGCAGATAAGAAATATAGTTTACTAGGATCTCTGGCTCATAAAGCCAAATCGTCGGTTCTGATTATGGGAATGAATGATCTTGGCTTAATTCTTAAAACATTAGAACTTCAGGCAAAAGATGGAATTGGATCCGAACTGTATGAGTCGTACATCAAAAGGTTCAAGGTTGAAACTGATGCTGCTGTCATCGAACTTGAAGATTTAGTCAGTAACCGGCTAAAAAACACTTGAATGATCAGTATTGAGAAAAAAGACAAGATTGATATTATATCATTCTCTGTCAGCAATATAAATGCTCTTGTCACAGATGAAATAAGAGCCGGAATTATGAAATCTATTGATAATTCCAATTCAAAGGTTATAATTAATCTGAACGGTGTTAAATATATTGACAGCTCAGGTTTTGGCTGTTTCCTTTCTTTAATGAAAGCAGCTAAAAGTAACTATGGGACTCTTAAGTTAGCAAACCCTGAGCCTAAGGTTATGGAGCTTTTTAAAACACTTCATCTTCACACAGTTTTTCAGATTTACGAAGACCTTGACGGCTGTATAGCTTCTTTTAAATAATCAATCAGAAACGATGAGCAAAGTAAGTTGGAAACCAGGCACGATGATTTATCCGCTACCTGCTGTTATGGTAAGCTGCGGATCGGAACCTGAAGAATATAATATCATTACTATATCCTGGACAGGCACAATATGTACCGATCCGGCAATGTGCTATATATCAGTAAGACCAGGCAGGCACTCATATAATATTATAAAGAAAAACGGTGAATTTGTGATTAATCTGACTACGAAATCACTAGCTTTCGCAACCGATTGGTGCGGTGTAAAATCAGGGAGAGATCATAATAAATTTGCTGAAATGGGACTTACCCCTATTCCAGCCTTAAAGGTCAGGGCACCTATGATTAAGGAATCACCTCTTAATATTGAATGTATTGTTAAGGAGATAAAGGAACTGGGATCGCATCACATGTTTATTTCAGAGGTGGTTGCTGTGAATGCTGAAGACGAATTTATTGATAAGAACACCGGACTTTTCAGTCTGAACAGAACAATCCCAATATGCTATTCACATGGAAAATACTATGAGACAGGTCAGTTTATAGGAAAGTTTGGATTTTCGGTAGAGAAGAAAAAGAAGAAGAATTAGCTTATATTTTCTCAATTTGCTGCCGCATTATTTACATATAATATGAATAAAAGTTTAAAATAAGATCGAAAACTTTAATTAGGAAAATTTGTATCAAATAACTAATTTCATACCTTCAAGCCGGAATTAAAAGTGATTAACTATGAGTGAGAAGATTCTTGAAACCCTGATGCAATTGTTTGCTATAATTGCCAAACCTCAAATTAATGACAGTGAAAGAAGAGGTGTTGTCGAGGCTTTTCTAAAACGGCTTCTTAACCTTGAGCTTGTTCAGAAATATCTCTCTATATATGATAAAGAATATGAAGAAGCCAGAAAGAAGCTTGAGAAAAGTAGTGCTGAAAGGCGTGAGGGGGCTATTGCAATAAGGATAAGAAAACTATGCAAAGAGATTAACGAACAGGGACAGCTCGATCAGGAGCAGAGAATTGTTGTTGTTATTCAGGTACTTGAATTTTGTAAATCAGGCGGACAAAGTGTAAGTTCTCTTGAATTAGGTTTTATTAGCACTCTGGCTGAAGGATTAAATATTACAACCGAAGAGTATGAAATTATAGAACGATTTGTTCTTAACCCATTTACAGATTTCCCGGCTACCACTGATCTTCTTATAATTAATGGCAATAAAGAATTCGATCCAAAAGGCGCTAAACATATTGTTAAGGATCTGCTTAAGGGGAATATCTGGATTCTCTTTGTCCAATCCGTTAAAATGTATTTTTTAAGATTTAACGGATCCGGTGAACTTTCTATGAATGGTCAGTTATTACATGAAGATAAGATTTATCCATTCAGTCAGGGCTCATCTGTAAAAGCATATAAAATATCACCAATTTATTACTGGGATGTCACCATGCAATTCCTGAAAGAGGAATTTAAGGCATCGAGAGTAGTTTATGAGGTTAATAATATCGAATACCGGTTCAAAAGCGGAAAGGTCGGAATTCATCACATGAGTTTCAAAGAAGAGTCAGGGAGAATGGTTGGCATAATGGGTGCGAGCGGGGCAGGAAAATCAACTCTCCTCAGCGTATTGAACGGGATGAATCCTCCATGTGACGGAGAAGTACTTATTAATGGTGCCAGTATCCACACAAATAAAGATAAAGTAAAAGGCCTTATCGGATATGTATCGCAGGATGATCTATTGATCGAAGAACTCACTGTTTTTGAAAACCTTTATTATAATGCTAAACTTTGTTTCGACAATCTAACTGAAGAAGAAATTGTTACAAGAGTTGATAGCACACTTAAGAATCTTGGACTAAACGAAATAAGAAATATCCAGGTAGGAAGCCCGCTGAATAAGAAAATAAGTGGGGGTCAGAGAAAGAGACTTAACATTTCTCTTGAGTTGATCAGGGAGCCCGCCATTATGTTTCTCGACGAACCTACATCAGGTCTTTCATCACGTGACTCTGAAAATATTCTCGACCTTCTAAAAGAACTGGCCAGAAAAGGGAAGCTGCTGTTCATTGTTATACATCAGCCATCATCTGAGATCTTTAAGATGTTCGATAAACTTATTATTCTCGATACAGGAGGATACCTTATATATAATGGAAACCCTGTTGAATCGATTGAGTATTTCAAAAAGAAAATTGAACAGGCAAATTACAATGAGAGTGAATGTTATGTGTGCGGTAATGTGAATCCGGAGCAGATATTCAATATTGTTGAAACTAAGGTATTCACAGAAAGTGGGCAACCAACTGAAACCAGAAGGATCTCACCTGCCGACTGGTGTAATCACTATAAAGCTGAAAAATTGGAGGAAAACTATGAACAGGGAACCTCTATACCTGAGATAAATTTCAAAACTCCAAACAGGCTGAAACAGTTCTTTGTTTTTGCCAAACGCGATGTAAAGTCAAAGTTAGCTGATACTCAATACCTGCTCATGACTCTTCTCGAAGCTCCAATTTTGGCATTTGTTCTCGCCTTTCTGATCAGATATTTCGATGTAAGTAAAAAAGATGCTCATTATACGCTTTACGAAAACAGCAACGTTCCGGTGTATATTTTAATGTCGGTAATTATTGCAATTTTTATGGGACTCAGTGTCAGTGCCGAAGAGATTATAAAGGACAGAAAGATCCTTAAACGGGAGGCCTTCCTCAATCTGAGCTGGAATAGTTATCTTATGTCGAAAGTTTTTGTTCAGTTTGGCATTTCAGCCATTCAAGCCTTTACATTTGTTCTTGTTGGAAATGGTATTACTGAAATAAGAGGAATGTGGTTCGAATACTGGCTTGTCCTTTTTTCATGTTGGGCTGTAGCAAATCTTGCCGGTCTTATTATCTCCGACAGTTTCAAAGCAGTAGTTACCATTTATATGTTAATTCCTTTCCTGTTAATCCCAAATATGATTACAAGCGGTGTAATGGTTAAGTTCGAAAAACTCAATCCTAACATATCTTCTCCTGTAGAAATTCCTTTTTATGGTGAGTTTATTCCTGCCAGATGGGGTTATGAAGCTCTTGCTGTGAAACAGTTTATGGATAATAAGTACGAAGATCAATTCTACATCTACGATAAAGCTATAAGTAAAGCAAAGTTTAAAAAAGACTATTGGAATGTTGAGATTAAGGGATATCTCGATAATATCCTTTCCGATTTACGAAAAGGGACGAAAAGCGAGGATTTCACTGATAAACTCCTGGTTGTTTACAATGAGTTCAAAAAAGAACAAGTTTTGACCCCTGAATTAAAATTTAAGTTAACTGAAAATCTTAAACCTGATAAAGTTACTACTGAAATAGCCTCAGCTGCATTGTTGCACGTGGACTCTCTCAGAAAGTATTATGTAGCTTATTCAAATAATGCAAAAAACCGCAAGGATGCTATTATTTCAAAGCTCCAGAGTGAGGACAGTCAGGCCTTTTTGAAACTAAGGGACAACTACAATAATACAGCTCTTGAGGAGTTTGTAACAAACAAAAACGAAACGGTAATGACAATTGATTATAACGGGGAAATTATTCAGAAACTTGAGCCAATATACATGGATCCTAAATTCCCTATGATCAAAGCTCACTTCTACTCACCAACGAAACAGATTTTTGGTTCAAAAGTTGAAACTTTTAAAGTTAACATTCTTGTTCTCTGGATAATGACAATTCTTCTTTACCTTGCTCTTTATTTCAGACTATTAAAGAAACTTCTTGACTCAGGAGAAATCTTGATGGGTAGGAAACATAAAGGATCTTCCGACTAGCCTTGATAGTATATAATATAAGAGGCTGCCTCAGAAGAGACAGCCTCTTTTGTTTTATAAATGACCGATCTGATTCAGAAAACTAATATAAAGATTAGTTATTCTACAATCTCAATCATTTTGAATGGGACTCTGATTATTGATTCATAATCTTCTCCGGCTTCGAGCATATCCTCATCGTCTTCCTCATAGTACCAGTTTACTTCAACTTCATTCTTAGCTTTATGAATAGCTTCCAGTTTCTTGAAAACATCAAGAATACATTTGGATGAACTGGTGTTGAAATACTCCAGCCTGATATTGACAACAGTTTTTGTCAGAGGCGACTCTTTATAACTCTCGAGCCAGTCAACAAGAGGTTTGTAAAACTCAACTGAGTTTTCAGGAATTGAACGTCCTTTTATTTCAAAGACACCTTCTGCAGAATCAAATTTAACTGTCGGAGTTTTTGGGGTTCCTTCGATGATGATCGGTTCCATATTTGTCAGATTTAATAGTTTATTAATTTTCTTCGTTTACTAAAATATCAAGATAGAAAAAAAAGTATTTATCGTTATATTCCTTAATAGAATATTCGAGTTTATTCCCTGTTTT
>JANXXP010000209.1 GCA_025350595.1 Bacteroidota bacterium | reverse complement strand
ATCAGTTAACAAAACCACTCTTAAGATAAATGTTCCTGCGAAGTACAGAATTACTCACGAAGAACATTTTGGTCAGGTTACAGCTGATTTCCTGAAATATCTGAAAGTTGGCAAATTGCCAGAGTGGGAAGTACCTAACATGATCACTAAGTACTTCACTACTACGAGTGCGCTTAAATTAGCAAAAGAAAAATAGAAAGACATAAGTCACAAGTCTAAACGCAGCGGAGACCCCGCTTCGGCGGGGATAAAGGCCAACTTTGAGGCCCGCTGCGGTTAATGGATTTCAAAAGCTGTACTTATATAGGATAGTTTCCTTTATTCTGAAGTAATCCTGTAACCCGTAACTTTGGTATATATTCTTTTGAATCTGAATCCATACTGGTCTTCGAAGAATTTATTAAGTTTATTAAATCCAATTCTTGGGACCTGAATTGTGTATTTATTGTGATTATTTGTTGAATCAACAACCTGCTTACTGTAAAATCGATCCATCGATCTGGCAAGAAAATTAAAATCAACATTATGTAAGGTTATGTCATCGTTTTCAAGAAAAGGCATTATCCTGGTTATGATTGTATCCTGTAAATTCCTGGTTTTATATTCCAGTTTGACAGAATCGGTTATCTCAATCTGGTAGATTTCTTTATCATGTGGTATCCGTTCAAGAGTTAGTTTGTATTTTTTCAGAAGCTGGTTAAGTACCGTCGCACTTGAACCGATTGATTTTTGATCGGATTTTACCGGTTTGCGTCCATATTTCAATGATATAATCTTATTTGCTAAAAGTGAGTCATCAAACTTTATTTTTTCAATATCGGTCTCGATCAGTTTTGAAAAAATATAATTGATCCTGGCTCTGTCAAACTCAATAGTGTCGTTCGTAATTCTCCACGGATCAAAAAAATCAATTTTATCGTACTCCGTAATTTTAACGGGATTTGAATGGGTAAAAGCAAACATTGCAGTTATCAGAAATGGAATAATGAATACAAAGTTATGTGATGCGTGAAAAACGTAACCCCACATAAACCCGAGACGAATTCTAATGTACCCGCAAAATAATCCTACAATGAACTGAGGAAGTACCAGAATTGGCATTAACAGAAAAGTTATAAGCCTGGGGCTGTAATTAGAAATATGTAACATACCAAAAGTTGCAGCAGAAATATAAAAAACCCAGATAAACTTCCTATCCCAAATCTTAATAATGTACTTGTTAAATAGTTCTTTGCTGTTAAAATATATTGATAAAAGTATTATTTCAACAACTACCAGAGAGATTTGAATAAGGTAAACTCTAATGGTGAATACTAAAATATATACTAATCCGGTTACTGTCAGTACTACATTGATTTGCATATATTTTTCATTCAGCTTAAGCGAAAGTCTGAATAGTAATTCTTCAAGCATCGGTCCTGCCAGAGCAACATAGATGAAAACAGCCCAAACAGGATAAACATTAAAGAAACGTTCCAACTTAAAGCCTTCCATCAGGTGCAATCCATTTGTCAGTAGGTTGATAATTCCACCACAAAATATTGCAATCACAATCTCCAGGAGAAACAGAGGAATGAATATTGAAAGTTTTACTTTTAAAGAAGATATCTCGGGCATATCCTTCACCGGTGATTTTAAAAAATCAATCATTTCCGGAGAAGAATAATTAAGCGGATCAGACATCAGAAAAGTTAAAGTAGGTTAGCTGGTTTTAAATTTAATTAATTTATTTCTTTTAACCACTTAGTTGCACGGAGTTTTATCGAAGGTCCCAGCGCGTTCGCTAAATATTCTGCTACTTACTGCCAATAGCCTACAGCCTACAGCCTCTAATAAGCATTAATCCTATCCACACCTTTCCACGAAATTTTCGAATATACCATAACCCTGTCCACATAGAGGATTATTCCCAAATAAAGCGGGATTAAAAGCAGATTGGAGTAATCGAACCAGTGTAATAAAAATTTATGGAGAAACCCTAATGCAACTGCAACAGCCATCAATGCGAATACTTTGATACCTGCCATGCCTCCCTGTACTGCCGATTTCTCTGATGCAAACGGAAACAGCGGATTCTGGAAATAGTACATAAACAGGCAAAGAAGATAGATAACAAGAAGTGCAATAATGGCATCGGGCAGAACCCTTATCCCCCATACGATACAAACTCCTGAAGCGACTATAAGATAAAATGGAAGGAAAAACTTTGAAAATGCAGCTTTGATACTTCCTCTGAATATTACTGCAGGTGTTAGTATCGGGAGTGACTTGAAAACCCATGTTGCCTGTTTGTTGGTTCCGAGAAGCAGGGCTGCAGGAAGTGTTGCAGCTATAAATATAAAGGCATAAAGAATAAACAGGTAGGTATCACTTTTTCCAATATTGCTTAAACTGCCGGGTTTGTTGAAAAATGGAACTACAATCATTATCACAATGTATCCGAAGGCAGGCAGTACTGATTGTTTAAAGAGCCTCTCCCGTCCAGTCATCTTCCACATTAGTTTAAATGCTGCTTTTTCTTCTTTACTATAAGCAAAAAGCATCGACATAAGCCTGTACCACAGACTTAAATATGATTTTTCAGATTTGACTTTCGTCATGCGATCTCCCTGTTCAAGGTCCATCAGTTTCCTGTTAAATACGGGGGTCAGATATTTTCCTGTCAGAAAAATTGCAACGAAAGGGAGTATAAGCGCTTCAGTAATAAAAATAAGGTCCTGCAGCCCATGTTGATGAACGGTAACCCCATCAATGAATCCCGAAAAAAATGCAGGAGGAACAAGAAAAGTATACCAGTGAACAGGCAACACCATGTTCATAATATTGCTTTTGTCGATCATCTTTATACCGAACTGGTATGCTCCCATAAACAGTATTGCAATTGCAACCTGAAAATACATCAGAAGATTTTTGAGTTGTTCTCCAGTTGCCAGCCTTAAGATTCCCAGATACAAAATATTCGCCAGGAACAAGGTGAACAATACATTCAGAAAAATGGTAAAGATAAATATCAATCCTGACGCTATTCCGAACTTTACAATTGCAATAATTATCGAAACCACCGAGAGGTTGAAAGCCATCAGAGCAAGATAAATAAATACGTGAGCGTTCCTTGCAAGACTTATCGTATTTCCCTTAATTGGAAGAGGTTGTATGATAACATTTTCACTGGTGTCAAAGATGATGGTGGTAAATTCGGAAATGATTGTCATAGCCATCATAACCATTAAAAATGTGTGCGACAGATAGTAAAATGTAAAAGGCGATTTGATCATCGAGAGGAAGATCCCAAAGAATACCCCCAGGAATATCATGGTAACAGACTGCATTAACAGCATGTTTCGCTGGTCGTTCTTTGCCTTTTTTGACATAGGATTTACCCGCCTGTTGTCCAGGGTAAGCTTTAGTTCAAGGATTCTGATGAACTGGTTATAGTCAGCGCCCATTTTTTCGATGAACCACCTGAAGGGAATGAAAAGTGAAAGGATGAAACGGATCATAGCGCTTATTTTTCGAACGCGTTAATGAATGCCTCTGCCTTCTCTTCATGATTGGTGTTTCCGGTAAGCCGGGTGAACATCTTTTCGAGGTTAGCGTCGTTTGTGAGTTTGTTCAGTTCAGCAAAAGAACCGTCGGCAATCACATTACCCTGATCAATAAGAATTATGCGGTCCGAAATTTTCTCAACGACGTCCATTATATGCGAACTGTAAAAGACCGTTTTGCCTTCACGTGCCAGGTGGATAAGCATCTCCTTCACCATTATTACTGAGTTGGCATCGAGCCCCGAAAGGGGTTCATCCATAAAAATAAGATCAGGATTGTGCAGTAAACTTGAGCATATAAGAACTTTCTGTCGCATCCCCTTCGAGAAAGTGGCAATACGCTGATTTATGTTTGATTTCATCTCGAAGATGCTCATCAAAGCTTCAGCCTTTTTACGTGTCTGTTCATAATTCAGTCCACGCATCTCACCGATAAACTCCATGAATTCCATTGGCGTCAGCGCTTCATACAAAACTGCATTTTCCGGGATATACCCAATCTGCTTCTTTATCTCAAGGGTCTTGCTACCAAGTAGTTTCCCGAATATCTCAACTTCACCGTCAAAATCACTAATAAGGCCACAGAGAATTTTCACAGTTGTTGATTTTCCTGCACCATTCGGACCAATATAGCCTATTATCTGTCCGGAGTTTATTTCAAGGTTTATCCCCTTCAGAACCTCCTTTGTGCCATAGCTTTTCCTCAGGTTCCGGATACTTACTATTGTCTGACTATCCATATTTTATATGTATTGTTGATCATTACTCCTACACAAATATAACTTTTTTGTGATTATCAGTTATTACATTATTTTCTTCCTCTGAGTATCAAAAAAATAAAAACTTACAGAGACTTTATATAATTCCGGTTGATTCTGTAACTTTATTGACTCAAACAATCCAAATGGAAATATTTAACTGAAATATTAACAATAATATTATGGAACCAACTAAACAGAAACCTTTGAGGCTGTTGCCAGGTATAATTATAGTAGTAATCCAGTGGCTGCTATGGTTTGTAGTACCTTCATTTGTTAACGGTGATCAGGTTACAATGATCAGGGTATTTGGCGGACTCATCGGAGGACTGGCAGTGGTTATCTGGTGGGTCTTCTTCAGCAGGGCTCTCTGGTTCGATCGCCTGAGCGCGGGTTTTCTGATGATCGCATCGTTTTTAGTAACAGCTCAATTCCTCGACAAGTCGATTGCAACTACCATGATGGGTCTGATGTTCGTTGTCTATTCGGTTCCGTTTATGTGTCTTGTTTTTGTGGCATGGGCCGTGCTTACCCGAAATACCTCAAAGGGAATACAGCGTGCAACAATGACTGTAACAATTATTCTAGCATTCGGAATATGGGCCTTCCTGCGCACTGAGGGAATGGATGCAGAAACTCATAATGAAATAGTATGGAGGTGGGCAAAATCGGCCGAGGAGAGAATGTTAGCCCGCGTTGACCATAAGATGAAACCGATAACCATCGATTCTGTTTCTCTGTCTAAAGAACCGGAATGGTCAGGCTTTCGTGGTACTAATCGCGACGATATCGTTCATGGCACCAGAATAGGATCTGACTGGACCAAATCACCTCCTGTTGAAATGTGGCGCCGACCTGTTGGTCCGGGCTGTTCCTCTTTTGCCATTCATGGCTCATTACTATTTACCCAGGAGCAGCGCGGGGAGAACGAGATGGTTACCTGCTATGACATAAACACCGGTGAACTGGTCTGGAAACACAGCGACATAGTCCGTTTCTGGGATTCACATGCAGGGGCCGGACCCCGTTCAACACCTACCTTATATAATGGTCGTATTTATTCACTAGGAGGAACTGGTATTCTGAACGTACTCGATGAATGCACCGGAACAGTTATCTGGTCTCGTGATGCGGCATCTGAGAATGATGTAAAAGTCCTGACCTGGGGCTTTGCCGGTTCACCTCTTGTAGTAAAAGATATTGTGGCTGTTTCACTTGCAGGTAAACTCGCCGGGTACGATGCAGCAGGGGGTAAACTTATGTGGACCGCATCTGATGGACTGGACAGCTATAGTTCGCCCCACCTGGTATCGATAGATAGTGTTCCCCAGATAATCCTGATGAGTCATTCGGGCGCAGTAAGTGTTGATCCACTTAATGGTAAACAACTCTGGCAATACGACTGGAAGGTCGACACCAGAATTTTGCAACCCGCAGTAATCGGAGGAGGCGACCTTCTGTTTGAAGGAGAACTGAAAGGTATAAGTCGTGTTACAGTATCGCATTCCAAGGGTGAATGGAACACAAAAGAACTCTGGAAGTCAACTGCCATGAAGTTGAATTTCAATGATTTTATTATTCATAAAGGTTTTGCCTACGGCTATGATGGTCCGGCCATAGCCTGTATCGATATTAAAGACGGAGCTCTAAAGTGGAGAGGCGCTCCCTATCGTGGATTTTCTATTCTTCTGGCTGATCAGGACCTTTTGCTGGTTTTGACGGAAAAGGGTGACATTGCTCTGGCTGAGGCTACTCCGGAAAGGTTTAAAGAATTGGGCAGAATAAAGGCTATGAAAGACAGAACCTGGAATCATCCTGCACTTTCAGGCAATATCCTGATAGTGCGTAACAACAAGGAAATGGTTGCTTACAGGCTGCCCACTATAACCGATTGACATTAAACACTTGACGACAAGTTTCATGAACGCAGCTAAAATTTCAGCGCTGTGCTAACTCACTTAATAGTATTGTAGCTTTAAGCTTATAAGATATTAAAGTAAAACTTGAGCATGACCTAATACTGAAATAATCATAACCGGTTGTGTTTACTGAGTTGTTGTGCACAAGCGTAGAAAGACCGTGCGACAGTGAAAAATTTGCTGCAAAAAGACAAAAAAAGAAAAACGATATATTGAACAGCCGACCCACAAAACTGCACATTCGCAAGCCCCGGCACACAAGCCGATGCTTCAGCTTGCAAAAGAGCAGTTTATTTACCGACGCACACGTGGAAATTGGTACATTTGCGTTTATTGATAATGATTTTAAAACAGGATTAAATAATGTTTGAACAAACTTTTAAGAATATAGACGACATACTGCACAAAGATGCTGGTTGTGGAAGTGAATTAGATTATGTAGAGCAAACTTCTTGGGTATTGTTCCTGA
>JANXXP010000097.1 GCA_025350595.1 Bacteroidota bacterium | reverse complement strand
AGAAAAATTAACACCCTTTGGTGTTTCATCTTTTTGAGCCTGAATCCCGGCATCTGATGGTTTCTTATCGGCAACAGTTTTGGTAGTCTTGCATCCGGGCAAGATAAATGTCAATAGAATTGTGAGTATGAAAATATTTTTCATTGAGTTTTGTATAAGTGACTACAAAATAACAGGAATTAATTAAAAGGGAGTAATAATTAGGAAATATTATGATCAAGAAAGTTATAAAACCTCGGTTAATGATGTAAGCGTAAGAAAAGATCAATTAACGTCAGCTGAAGCCAGCGGTAAATGAATTTACTGAAAATTGAGGTTTTTGCTTTCAGTGATTTAAGTATTTTGGTGAGCTATTTAGCTATCCGATTTTTTTATGCGGTTTGTATAGTAGATGGAAATACCTATTGATATCGCAGCAAGAAAAAGCAGTGCCAAAATCCTGAATACCAACTCTATCCTTGCAAGGTCAACAATAAAGAGATAAAATGCAGCACAAATCATAGTGCCTAATGCCATATACCTGTATTTTACATTCTTAAGGATGTAGCCAACTCCGAAATACAGAAGCGCAGCTGCCGTCCAGGAAAGGGTTACAAATTGTTTAGGAACACCATGCGACAGAGCATAAAGCATCATTAAAAACCCTTCAATCATGTAAAGATTTCTGATCAGGTCAGTTTCAATCCTTAACCTGTCACGTTTCCAGTTAATAATTCTTGCTGAAATGAGGGCAATAAGCGCAAATGAAAAATTAACTGAGTTGATGGAGTTTGAGGATAAAAAGTAAATAAGTAGTATTGTTAGAAAAAGGAGACTGTTCATCACAACAATCAGCCTGTTGCGAAACCACAGCGCCATCGAAACTACGATGAGACTCTGTACAGAAAGCAGCAGATATACTTTTGGGAATCCATAAATCCCGTGAAGGGCTAAACTCATTGCCATGAATCCATATAAGGCATAGAAAGCAGATGCAAAATTCCAGTTCGATTTTGTATGAATAACAGTAGAATATATCAGACAGCAGATGGTTATTACAGAAAAAATAAAGACATATGAGTTACTGTAAAATTTAAAAACTACAAGTAGTAGCAGAAGTGTAAACATTATCCCATTAGTAAAGGTTACCCCAACTAAAAAATCATCTGATGATTTGCCCTTGTTTCTAAACAATATTACAGATGAGTAAATAGCCCCCATTCCAAACAGGTAGATGACTCCCATGTGTTGGTCAGTTATATATTCCATCTGGTGACCCATGAAGGGATTCCCAAAAAGCCAAAGAAAGAAAGCAATATAAGAAAGGATTATTGTCACAATGATTAATGGTTCCCATTTATACCTGTAAAGAAAGTAAACAGTTGTCGCTGATACCATTGTTAATAATGGAAGCATGAAATGAGTTGTGTCGCTTAGTATCGCTGTAGCAATTGTGAAAATCACTGCAAGGGTTGCGAAAGCCTGCGATTTGTTTCTGATTGATACATATAGTTGGAAGACAATAATAAAAAGAATCAGTATAAGCGCAATTGATTTGTCTGCAATAACAGGAGAAGATGAAAAAAAGTGCAATCTGACAGTTATGAAAAAAAGCAGAACCTGCGCATTCATCTTAAATATAAAAGCCAGATGAGTGTTTGTTTTCTTTATATATTCTGCGAGAGAAAAGATTGCTACAGAGGCCAGATATCCAAGAACTACTGAGATGAACTGGTGCCCGATATTCATCAGGTATTGTAACAGGAAAATGATGCCAAACAGGAGAACGATATTACCTAACCATGCAAGTCCGAATCGTCCGATCTGAGATTCCAAACCCTTTTCTTCTTCATCCGATGCAACTGCTGCAACTGATTCCGGAATTTTGGTAGCCAGATCTTCAGGATAATACAGATAGCCTCTTTCAGAGAGACTCACTATCGATTCCAGCTTACTTAGTCGAAGCTCAATAGCTTGCAGACGTTTGCTAATTTTGTCAAGTTCAACATCCGGATCTGCCATAATAAATATGCTTAATTATTCATCATCTTCAGGCTCTTCAATCATCTTCCATGGAGGTAACAGCCAGAGGAGAAATGCAAGTATCCCGAAAGGAAGCAATAGCCAGAAGGCAGCCATCATGGTTCCGTCGAGACCAATCAGTCCAACCTTGAAACTAGTGAATCCTGAATAACTTTTTGAGAATAACTGTCCACCGATGACGACATTCCATCTCATGGAGTAAACACCGATAAGAACCAGTACCCCGACAATGAAATACATCGTTTTACGAAGCTTGATATGGTGTTTATAAAACTGAAGGAAGGCTAGTGTAATAAGCGGTATTATTGTGCCAAAAAGGCCCTGTGAGAAAAAGAGGGTAATGTATAGTTTGCTGGAAACCAGCATTTTTATGATTTCGAAAGATTCATTTGCTTCATAAATTCTATGAATCTGATCGAGTCCTTCAATTGTAAAGTCAAGAATAAGTACAAAGAATAAATACTTGCCTATAGAATTCAGAACATCTACTTCAATTGCTTTCTTCCTGATATAAGAGATAACCATATATATTAACATTACCATTGCTATCCCGGAAACCATTGCAGAGAAAAGGAAAATTATAGGCATAAGTGGGGTTGACCACCAGGGATTTGCCTTAATAGATCCAAAAATAAAACCAACGTAACCATGAAGAATAAATGCCGATGGAATCCCTACTACAGTTATTATATAACCAAGCTTTCTGTCCCATTTCAATGCCTGTGGAGAGATATCGTTTACCCCAAGCGTAAGAATTTTATAAACCCATTTCATTACCCCTTTTTTCTCATTTGACCACACAACCATACTGTGACGGTAATCAAACCATATCTCAAGTAAAAGGACTACCATGAGATACCACAGGTAGACAAACCCAAAGATAGCCATTGCTGACGAGGAATGTGGGGTGATCATGATCTCATAAGCTCGCTGTGGTTGAGAGAGATGGCTAATGAGCGGCATTGTGGCAATCAGCAAAAACGACAGAGCTGTAAGAAGTGCCAGCTGGTAGGTAGGTTTCAGGATCTTAACTTTGAAAACCCTTACTAGTGACGCCAGAATAAAAGCACCTGCA
>JANXXP010000066.1 GCA_025350595.1 Bacteroidota bacterium | reverse complement strand
AGAGCTGTAAGAAGTGCCAGCTGGTAGGTAGGTTTCAGGATCTTAACTTTGAAAACCCTTTCTAGTGACGCCAGAATAAAAGCACCTGCAACTAAACCTGTTATAAAAGGATAAATAACTATCAGAATACCCCATTGAAGGTCAATTTCATTTGGAAAAATGTACCCTTGTGAATGGGCCAGTATATCGTACAAATCTTTGAAATGTTGTTCCATATTATTTTGCCTCCGAACTTAATGCATTATAGTAAAGTTTTGAACCTGTATTCAGATTGGGCCTGAGAACCTGTGTTGTATGCTCTTTTAAAAATTTAACAAGGTCACTGTTTTTGTCCCTTAGATTTCCATACATTCTTGCTCCGGTAGGACAAACTTCCATGCAAGCTGGTGCCAGCCCCTTTTTCAGTCTGTGGTAGCATAGAGTACACTTATTTGCAACATTTTTTACCGGATGAATAAACCGGCAGCCATAAGGGCAGGCTTGAACGCAATATCTGCATCCAATGCAGTATTTTTCATCAATAAGGACAACCCCCTCAGGACTTTCAAATGTTGCACCTACAGGACATACCTGGGTACAAGGCGATTTATAGCAGTGGTTGCACATCTTTGGAACAAAGAATGATTTGAAAATCTCATCATCAGGAACAGTCTGTTTAAAACCATCAATTCCGCCATTTGGTGATTCGATGATTACTGATCCGTCATTTTTAACGGTATACTGTTCTACCCAGTTGCGAAAGAAGAATGGTTCTTTTGGAACATCATTTTCATTTTTGCACGATTTTGCACAATTGCCGCAACCGATACATTTTTCAATATCAATTACTATTCCGTACCATGGCAGAGTTTCATCTTTGGGTTCAGCTGCAAATAGCAGAACCTGGGATGATTTTAACCACGAATATCCAATAGTTGCTCCAGCCAGCAGTGTAGCTGATTTTAGGAATTTTCTCCTTGATGATATCATTTCATTATTGTTTCCCATGGTGAATGTGGATTGTGGCATTCTATACAATTCTTACCTATATTATGTTTATTGATGTCAATCTGGAATATTGCGTTTTCCTGCCTGGCAGCATTCTTCGAATGACATCGTCCGCAGAACTCTCTTCCTGTGGGCTTTATTATGTCGGCAGCCTCAGTACTTCCAACATGTTTCTGGCCAGGACCATGACAAGTTTCGCAATGAATACCGCTATGTACATCGGCTGCTTTCAGGTCCTGAATGTCCTGGTGACAATCAAAACAAGCCTTCTGTCCTGCATAATGAATCTCCGGAAGGGCATTATCAATAAGTGCATCTCCCCTGTAATGACCATATTGTCCAAATGAAGGAGGTACCAGATAGTGCCTCGCTACGAGAAAGAGTGAGATGAAAATTGCAAAAGCCAGCGCAAGCCGAGGCAGTTGGGGTGGGATATAAAATTTCATTTAGGTATAAATAATTATGACAAAAATCAGCATTTTCGATATGCCAAGTTATTAATCATTGAAATGACTAAGAAGAAAAGTGATATTTATTAATTTGATAATGTGGTATTTATACTGATTCTAAATAAATGTATTCTAAGAAATTTTCAAAAAAATGAAGGAACACCAAATCTGGTGAGGGATTAGGAAATCAGTGTTATTGAATTCACAGTGTGTGTTGAAAATCAAAAGCTTTCGTTAATTAATTAACAATTACGAAAGCCTTTAACCGATTTCCAACAGTATTCCGAGTATTTGTTTTGCAGCTTTAGCTACTGATGTACCAGGTCCGAATATTGCAGCTACACCTGCATCATATAGAAACTGATAATCCTGTGCCGGGATTACTCCACCTGCAATTACCAGAATATCTTCTCTTCCAAGTCTTTTTAGTTCACTAATGACTTGTGGAACAAGTGTTTTGTGACCGGCAGCGAGACTCGACACACCTAGTATATGTACGTCATTCTCAACGGCCTGCTTTGCTGCTTCCGAAGGGGTTTGGAAGAGAGGCCCGATATCTACATCAAAGCCAATATCTGCATAACCGGTTGAAACAACCTTCGCACCCCGATCGTGGCCATCCTGACCCATCTTGGCGATCATTATCCTGGGCTGACGACCCTCTTTTTCTGCAAACCTGGCAACAAGCGCCCTGGCTTCATTAAAGTCTTCATCTGATTTGTATTCCGATGAATATACACCTGAAATAGTTCGTATCACAGCTTTATACCTCCCTACAATTTTTTCACAAGCATAAGATATTTCGCCCAGACTGGCACGTTTGGCAGCTGCATCCACAGCTAATTCAAGAAGGTTTCCCTCACTAGTCTGAACACATTTGGTAATAGCATCAAGAGCAATCTGACATTCTGTCTCATTTCTTTCAGCCCTGAGTTTTGCCAGTCTCTTAATTTGGGATTCACGCACCGCTGAATTGTCAACTTCAAGTGTTTCGAGCGGATCCTCTTTCTCGAGCCTGTATTTATTCGTACCAACTATTGTCTGTACTCCAGAATCTATTCTTGCCTGTGCCCTGGCTGCAGCTTCCTCAATCCTCATCTTCGGGACACCAGATTCAACTGCTTTAGCCATACCTCCCAGACTTTCAACTTCCATTATATGTTCCCATGCCCGATGGGCAATTTCATGAGTCAGCGTTTCAACATAATACGATCCTGCCCATGGATCAACTGATTTGCAGATTTGTGTCTCTTCCTGAATATATATCTGAGTATTCCTTGCGATACGTGCTGAAAAATCGGTAGGTAAAGCCATAGCTTCATCGAGAGCATTAGTATGCAGACTCTGGGTATGACCAAGGACAGCAGCCATTGCTTCAAT
>JANXXP010000029.1 GCA_025350595.1 Bacteroidota bacterium | reverse complement strand
AAAAAATTACGGTACAAAGGTAATTAACCTTTTGGTTCAGACCAACCCAAATTCAATATTATCTATAAGTCTGATTTTGCCTGCCTGAACAGCTATGCATCCAAAATATCGTTTCCCTGGCTTCATTTCAGCCCTTAAGTTTACAGGAATTAGTTCTGTATCGTCCACAATTTCAAAATATTCGACTTTGAATCCCGGAATGATGTTGATGCTTTTTTCAACGAATGATATTATTGAAGGGATGTCATTTTCGGAAATCATTGCAGAGGCAGTGGATATTGTTTTATAAATAATGGGAGCGTTCCTTCTTATTTCCGGATCAAGAAGAGTGTTTCTGCTGCTCATTGCCAAACCGTCATTCTCCCTGATAATTGGATTTCCTACAACTTTTACTTTCCTTTTTGTTTGTCTCACGAGTTCTTTAATGACAGCTAGCTGCTGAAAATCTTTCATGCCAAAAAATGCAACATCCGGTTTAACAATATCAAACAGACGGCTCACCACCTGACCAACACCATTGAAATGACCTGGACGATGGAGGGCCTCCATTACATTATTGAGATTACCGAAATTGAACACTCTGATATCTTCTTCAGGGTAAATATCTTTATCATCAGGGGTAAAGACAATATCTCTTTCCCTGAGAACTTTGTCAAGGAGTGACAAATCTTTTTCCAGAGTTCTCGGGTAATTCTTAAGATCGTTTTTATCGTTAAACTGAGTGGGGTTGACATAGATACTGACAACTACAATAGAACATTGTTTCAACGCACTCTCAACCAGCGATATATGACCATTATGCAGAGCTCCCATGGTTGGAACAAAACCGACAGGTGTAAGCTGCAATTTACATAACATGGTCTGTAGATCTCTTACCTTCTTAATAACCTTCATTCTTCCCGTATTTATGCAAACATAATCTGATTATTTTATAAAAAATGTGATTCCCTGCATAAAAGTTGCATAAGCCGGATAAAGCTGGTGTCATCTATATGAATAAGCGCATTTTTATTATGTGATAAAATTTTACTATCTTTGCACCTTAATTCGAAATGGTATATCCAGGCAGGAAAATAAATGGAAAGCAGGAAGGTATTATTCATTTCACAAGAGATCACTCCATACTTAGGTGAGACGAAGTTGTCGAAGATCGGAAGGTTTCTACCTCAGGGAATTCAGGAACGGGGAAAAGAGATCAGGACTTTTATGCCACGATACGGTTGTATAAACGAGCGGAGAAATCAGCTGCATGAAGTTATACGTCTGTCGGGGATGAACCTTATTATTGATGATACGGATCACCCTCTTATAATAAAAGTTGCTTCAATACAATCAGCCAGAATGCAGGTCTATTTTATTGATAATGATGATTATTTTCAGAGAAAACATATAATCAGCGATGCCAACGGAAATGAATTTGAGGATAACGATGAAAGGGCATTATTCTTTGCACGTGGAGTTATTGAGACTGTAAAAAAACTACGTTGGGCTCCGGATATTGTCCATTGTCATGGATGGATGTCGGCTCTTGTTCCAGTTTACCTCAGGAGCATTTATAATGATGATCCTCTGTTCCATAATTACAAAATAATCTATTCTGTCTACAATAATGATTTCACAACTCCGTTTAGATCAACATTCGCCGATAAACTGCGTTTCGATGGAATTGATGGGGAAAACCTTAAAATGATCAAAAAGCCGGATTTTGTGAATATATCAAAACTGGCAATTAAATATTCTGACGGAATCATTATCGGAAGCGAAGATATAAACGAGGAATTAAACAAATACTTGAGTACAATTAACAAACCGGTTCTTCAATTCAAAGATGAGACCGAATATATTGATGCCTATAATGATTTTTATGACAAGATACTATCATAATTCCCAGCTCACCCGCAGATCAGCTTCTGTTCCTCATGATATTTTCAAAGTTCTCAGCCTGACTTTTTTCGCAATAGTCTCTTTTTTTGTGAGCTCCTGCGAGGAGAAACCGACTCTTATCGGAAATGACCTTCTTCCGGGAAATGATTTTGTGAAAATATCATCGATTGATACTTTAAGTGCCCGTTCCTATACTATGTATGATGATTCTGTTCGGACAGACAATCCTTCAGTTTCCTACCTGGGCCAGATCAACGATCCTTATTTTGGAACAACAACTGCAAATTTTGTTTCCCAGATCAGAATGGGAGGAGCGTGGGATGACAAACCTTTCATAGTTGATTCAGTCAGGTTATATCTGCATGTGTTAAGTGCGACTGGAGGCTCCAGCATGAAACATTACCTGAAAATCTCAGAAATAGCAGAATCTATTTATACTGATTCAGCATATTATTCTAACAGAAAGGTTCAGACTACCGGGTATGTGGTTGCTGACATTGAAATTCCTATACTACGAACAGATACGATTAATGACATTGCGTTAACACTTCCTCCATCAACTTTACCTATGTCATTTGGGAATTACATTACCCGCGACACAGCAAAACTATTTTACAGCAGTACAATATCAGACTTTAAAACTTTTTTTAAGGGATTGATCTTCCAGATTGAACCAAGTTCAGATCCATTGTTAATTTCCTTGAGTCTTGCCCAGCCAAGAACCCTTGGAGCATATTATAATTATTTTGTTTTATTCATGAGTGATCTGGCAGGCGGAACAAAACAATTCATCTTTGTTCTCGATGCAACTAATAAAAATGCAGCATTTAACAGATTTACACATAACTTTAACACTGCTGCCCCGGATAAAAAGATTCAACATATCAATGATGGTTACAGAGATACACTTTCATATCTTCAATACCTCAATGGGGTGTATACAAAAGTGACATTGCCCGGACTGGCGAGTCTGAAAAATGATCCATCAATGAAAAATATCGCTGTTAATAAAGCAAAACTTTCAATTCCTGTTCAATTCGATGGTACTCTTTATAAACCAACTACTGTTCCAACTTCACTGATTCTCAGGTACAGATCAAAAGCCGGGATCAAATATGTTGTTCCGGACTACAATATAGATGCAACATATCATTCCTTTTTTAGCGGGGCTCTTGATACAGTAGCCAATGTATATAATTTCAACATACCTGCATTTGTTCAGGGTTACCTTAAGGATGCTACCGGGCAGGTAGAACCAGAGCTTGAAGTGTTTCAGGGTGCCGGAACAAGGAATGTAATCCTGAAGGCCAATAACAGCAAAACCCCTGTTAAATTCCAATTTACCTATACTAAGTTCTAGATTTTGTTAAGCAAAATCGTTACTTTCGTGCTTAGTGTTATAAAACTTGTTAATTATGTGTGGAATAGTTGGCTATATCGGGTCTAAACCAGCTCGGGAAATAATCATTAATGGTCTTAAACGTCTTGAGTACCGGGGCTATGATTCCGCCGGAATGGCATTGGTGAATGGTGAGACCAAGATCTTCAAGTGTGCAGGCAGGGTAAAAGATCTTGAAGAGATGGTTAACAAAACAAATTTTAACGGGACAACCGGAATGGGTCATACTCGGTGGGCCACTCACGGGGAACCTAACGAACTGAATGCACATCCCCAGATTTCATACAAAGGCAACTTCGTTGTTGTTCATAATGGCATTATTGAAAATTATTCACAAATCAAGAAACATCTTCAGAGCAGGGGTATCGTTTTTACAAGCCAGACAGATACCGAGGTTCTGGCAAATCTGATTGAACATCTTTACCTTGAAGGAGACCTTACGGCAGAACAGGCAATTACACTTGCCTTAAACAGAGTTGAAGGAGCATACGGACTGGTAATTATCTGCACGCAGGAACCTGACAGACTTTTTGCCGCTAAAAAAGGAAGCCCTCTTGTTATCGGAGTAGGAGAAGGAGAAAATTTTATTGCCTCAGATGCAACTCCTATTGTTGAATACACACAGAGGGTTATCTACCTGAATGACGATGATATTGCCATTATCAAGAAAGATGAACTCATCCTCAAAACAATCAGAAATGAAAAGATTCAGCCCGAAGTTAAAGAGATTGATTTACAAATAGGGGAAATCGATAAAGAAGGATTTGCTCACTTTATGTTGAAGGAAATTTTTGAACAGCCACGTGCAATACATGATACATTCAGGGGAAGAGTTCTTCCTGATCATTCAGGGATTATGCTTGGAGGGCTGCATGATGTTCTTGAAACAATGTCGGAGGCTGAACGGATAATAATTATCGCATGCGGTACATCATGGCATGCCGGTCTGCTTGGTGAATATATTTTTGAAGAGTACTCCCGGATTCCTGTTGAGGTGGAATATGCGTCTGAATTCAGGTACAGGAATCCAATTATAAATAAAGGTGATATAGTAATTGCAATAAGCCAGAGCGGTGAAACAGCCGATACACTTGCAGCAATTAAGCTTGCACGGCAAAAAGGGGCAAAAGTAGTCGGAATCTGCAACGTTGTTGGCAGCAGTATTCCACGAGAAACAGATGCCGGAGTTTATACCCATGCAGGACCGGAGATTGGTGTTGCGTCTACCAAAGCATTTACTTCACAGGTTACAGTGCTTGCAATGATGGCTTTTACAATCGGACATAGAAAAGGGATTCTGTCCGATGCTGAATATAAAGATCTTATTATTGAACTTGTATCGATACCTGGAAAAATAGAGAAAGCGCTTGGAGTTAACGATCAGGCTCTTGAGCTTGCAAAGGTTTTTCAAAACACACTCAATGCCTTATACCTTGGAAGAGGATATCTCTTCCCTGTTGCACTTGAAGGAGCCCTGAAACTTAAGGAAATCTCCTACATACATGCAGAGGGTTATCCTGCTGCTGAGATGAAGCACGGCCCTATTGCACTTATTGACGAGAATATGCCAGTTGTAGTTGTTGCCACAAAAGATGATACCTACGAAAAGATTATAAGTAATATTCAGGAGATAAAGGCCAGAAAAGGTAATGTAATTGCAATTGTAACCGAAGGCGATGAGATAATCAGGAAAATGGCAGATTATGTTCTCGAAGTACCTGAAACTATACCGGCATTATCTGGCTTGCTGGCTGTAATTCCACTTCAGTTATTATCCTATCACATTGCTGTCTTAAGAGGATGTAATGTAGATCAGCCTCGGAACCTGGCAAAGTCGGTGACTGTGGAATAATCAGACGTTTAGAGACCCCCTTCCCAGCCTTCCCCCAGGGGGTAAGGGGAAAAACAAATCATCCCGTGATTCGGTACATTAAGGGGGTAAAAATCAAAACCAGCTTGATGAATGCGAAAGATAAATATCGAAATCTAACCACCCGGGAAATTGATTCACTGAAAGTTAACGGGTGCAGTTGTAATGATTGGAACAAAGTCAGTGTCTTAGATGGATTCGATCCTTCACGTTGTGTAAATGTCATTTTTTCCGGAGATATTTGTCTTGGTGTTTTCAATGAGCCTTTTATTGATGAATCGGGGGTAAGCATTCCAAGCGGAATATTAAATGCAAGACTTCATAATTGTACAATAGGATCAAATGTTGTCATAAACAATATTGGTGATTATATTGCCAATTATAGTATTGAAGATAAGGTTGTTATAAAGAACTGCGGTAAAATTCATACTGAAGGTATTTCTTCCTTCGGTAACGGGACTCTGGTATCAGTACTAAATGAAACCGGTGGGAGGTCTGTTAAAATCTGGGACCGGCTTTCAGCCCATGAGGCTTATATCATAGCACTTTACAGGCATCGTAGTAAAGCTATTAATATAATCGAAAAGATGGTTGATGATTATGCTGCACTACAATCTTCAGGAAACGGAACAATCGGGTATAACACTAAGATCTTCAATTGCAACAACATACGAAATGTTAAATTCGGACCTTACAGCCATATTGAAGGATGCATGATACTGAATGAGGGGTCGGTAAACAGTTGCGAAGCAGATCCTGTGCTTATCGGAGCCGGGGTGATTATGGAACATTTTATTGTCTGTTCCGGATCAATAATTACAGAATCGACTTTAATTGATAAGTGTTTTATTGGTCAGGGCTGTGTACTGGCAAAACATTATTCAGCTGAAAACTCCCTGTTTTTTGCAAACTGCGGTGGATATCATGGTGAAGCCTGTTCAATTTTTGCAGGTCCGTTTACGGTAACTCACCATAAATCTACTCTTCTAATTGCGGGGATCTTCTCATTTATGAATGCAGGAAGCGGATCGAACCAGAGCAACCACATGTATAAACTTGGACCAATACATCAGGGAATAATGGAGCGGGGTTCAAAGACAACCAGTGATTCATATCTTTTATGGCCTGCCCGTATAGGTCCATTTACACTTATTATGGGTCGGCATTATAAAAACCCTGACACCTCCTCATTCCCGTTTTCTTATCTGATTGAGAGCAACGATGAAAGTATCCTTGTTCCGGGAATAAACCTGAGAAGTGTGGGTACTATACGTGATGCACAGAAATGGCCTCAGCGCGACAGACGGAAGGATCCGTCGAAGATCGATCAGATAAACTTTAATCTGCTGAGTCCATATACAATAGCTAAAATGTTCGCCGGCAGGGAAATTCTTAAACAACTCAGATCTGAATATCCGCCTGATACAGCAACTTTTTCGTATAACGGTATGTTGATATCAAGATCTTCCCTTGAGCGGGGTATTGAATTATATCAGACCGGAATTAATAAATTTCTTGGTAACTCATTGATTAAAAGGACAGAAAAGACTGAATTCAGGACTGAAAGGGAACTGAGAAACAGGCTAGCCCCTGATCATAGTCAGGGCAATGGGGAATGGGTTGATCTTGCAGGTTTGATTGCACCAAAAAGTGAAGTTGATATGCTTCTTGATAATATTGAATCTGGAAAGATCAGATCTGTTGATGGACTTTCGGAATCGTTTAATGAAATTCATAGCCACTACTATGATTGGGAGTGGACCTGGTCATGTAAGATGATTGAAGAAGAAGCTGGAATTAGCCTTAATGAATTGACAGCAAATGATATAATAGTGATTGTTGAGCGCTGGAAAAAAAGCGTAATTGATCTTGATAATCAACTTTATGAGGATGCGCGCAAAGAGTTCACCTTATCATCGATGACTGGCTTTGGCATTGACGGTGGGGACGAGGTTAAAAAGCTCGATTTTGAAAAGGTTAGGGGAGAGTTTGAATCAAACAGTGTAGTATCTGCTATTCAGGATCATATAAAACATAAAACAGCCCTGGGAGATGAAGTAATACAGAGGATGAGAAGAATTAGCAACTAAGTCTACCTCCCTCCATACATCAGATCGTAGTACTTGCCATAATCGCCTGACAATACTCTTTCCAGCCATTTTTCGTTTTCCAGATACCAACCTACAGTCTTTTCCAGTCCTACAGCAAATTCAGGGATAGGTGACCATCCAAGTTCATTTTGTAATTTTGAGGAGTCAATAGCATATCTTAAATCATGTCCTGGCCGGTCTTTCACATAAGTTATGAGTTTTTCGGAAGTTCCTGCAGGCCGGTTGAGTTTCTTATCCATTATTTTACAGAGAAGCAGGATCAGATCAATATTTTTCCATTCATTATTTCCGCCTATGTTGTATGTTTCCCCGGTTTTTCCACGGTGAAAGATGAGATCAATAGCTGTGGCATGGTCTTCAACATAAAGCCAGTCGCGGATGTTTTCCCCTTTTCCGTAAACCGGAATAGGTTTGCTGGTTTTTATGTTATTTATTGCAAGGGGAATAAGCTTTTCAGGGAACTGGTTTGGGCCGTAGTTATTTGAGCA
>JANXXP010000391.1 GCA_025350595.1 Bacteroidota bacterium | reverse complement strand
TGTTTATGCAGCATCAGAGCTTCTTGGCGCTTCAAAAAATGAAATTCTGACTATTCTCAGTGATCTGCATCCGGTGGAAGGCAGACTCGAAGTTGTAAAATCAACCGGAGGCATTTCCGGTATTGTAGATTATGCTCATACACCCGATGCTCTTTATAATGTAATAGATACTATTAATAAAATACGGGAAGACGGAGTACAATTAATAACAGTTGTTGGCGCAGGAGGCGACAGGGATAAGACAAAACGTCCAAAAATGGCAGCAATTTCTGCTGAAGGGAGCACAAAAATTATACTTACATCCGATAACCCAAGAACTGAAGACCCCGAAAAAATTCTGGATGACATGGAAGCAGGTATTACACCTGACCTGAAAAGGAAGACCCTCCGGATAGCTGACAGACGCGAGGCAATTAAGACTGCTGTAATGCTTGCAAATAAAGGTGATGTTATACTTGTTGCAGGGAAGGGGCATGAAACATACCAGGATGTAATGGGTGTAAAACATCACTTCGACGACAGGGAGGAATTGAAAAATGCACTATTACTGAAATAAACAGAAAGACAATGCTTTATTACTTGTTTAAATATCTTCATACACTCAATTTCCCCGGAGCAGGAATCTTTACCTATATATCGTTCAGGTCAGCAATGGCTATAATAGGATCACTGATAATTTCGCTTCTTATTGGCAAAAGGATAATTCAGTATCTGCAGAAAAAGCAGGTTGGAGAGGTTGTCAGAGATCTGGGTCTGGAGGGCCAGTATAAGAAACAGGGAACTCCTTCCATGGGGGGGATAATTATTCTTGCATCAATTATAATTCCTACTCTCTTATTTGCAAAACTCGATAATATCTATGTTCTCCTCATGCTCCTTGCAACCGTATGGCTGGGTTTGATAGGCTACCTCGATGATTATATCAAAATATTCAAGAAGAATAAAGAAGGTCTGGCAGGTAAATTCAAAATAATAGGTCAGGTCGGACTTGGACTGATAGTTGGGATGACACTTTATTTCAGTCCTGATGTTATAATCATGGAAAAGGTCAGAGTATCAGACCTTACACTCAGAGAGAAAAAAGAACTCCTTGATTCTGCAAAAAAATATGCTGCACAGCAGGAAGTTTCCATGGAGAGAAAATCTACAAAAACCACAATTCCTTTTATCAAAAATAATGAATTCAATTATTCATGGTTTGTCGGATTCATAAAGGAGGAAAACAGACAGCCATGGACCTGGCTTGCGTTTGTGATAATTTCAATATTTATTGTAACATCGGTTTCCAACGGTGCAAATCTGACGGACGGCCTTGATGGGCTTGCTACAGGTACATCAGCAATTATCGGAACTGCTCTGGGCATACTTGCTTACCTGTCGAGTAATATAATCTATGCCAAGTATCTGAATATAATGTTTATCCCGGGTTCTGAAGAGCTGGTAATATTCGCAAGTGCGTTTATCGGAGCCACTATCGGATTTCTGTGGTATAACTCATATCCGGCCCAGGTTTTTATGGGCGATACAGGCAGTCTTGCCCTGGGAGGTATAATAGCTGTATTCGCAATAATCATCAGGAAGGAGTTTTTGATACCTATTCTATGTGGGATCTTCCTTGTTGAAAATCTGTCGGTGGTTATTCAGGTCGCATGGTTTAAAAGAACAAAAAAGAAATATGGTGTGGGAAGAAGGATTTTCCTGATGGCCCCGCTCCATCATCATTATCAGAAAAAAGGCTACCCCGAACCCAAGATCGTCACACGGTTCTGGATAGTGGCAATATTATTGGCTGTTTTAACTATTGTGACGCTCAAGATCAGATAATAAAATGGAAAAGAAAATTGTAATTCTGGGGGCTGGAGAGAGTGGTGCAGGATCTGCAGTACTTGCACAAAAACATGGTTTCGATGTATTCGTTTCTGATATGGGTCCGATAAAAGATCAATATAAGGAAGTTCTTGATAAACATGATATTAAGTGGGAAGAGAATAATCATAATGAGAGTATAATACTTTCCGCTGATGAAATAATAAAGAGTCCGGGGATTCCTGAAAAAGCGCCTATCATCGTTAAACTTCATGAAAAAGGGATTCCTGTTATTTCTGAGATTGAATTTGCAGGAAGATATTCAACCGGAATCAAGATCTGTATAACCGGAAGTAATGGCAAGACAACTGTTACAAACCTGATCTACCATATTCTGAAAAAAGCCGGATTGAAAGTTGCGATGACAGGTAATGTAGGAAAAAGTTTTGCAATGGCAGTTGCAGAAGGTAGTTACGATTATTATGTAATTGAGCTGAGCAGTTTTCAGCTTGATGGAATGTATGAATTTAAAGCTGATATAGCTGTTTTAATGAACATCACACCCGATCACCTCGACAGGTATGGATATAAGCTTCAGAACTATGTTGATGCCAAATTCAGAATAACTCAAAACCAGACTAAATCGGATTTCCTTATTTTCTGGGAAGGAGACCCGATAATTAAAGCTGAACTGGCTAAGAGGCATTATGGAATGACCCTTCTTCCTTTCTCTGATGAAGTAAGGGAAGGTATGACCGCATATATCGAACAGAACGAATTGATAATCGACTATCCTAATAAAACTAACCTTATGACTATTCACGAATTAGCGCTTAAAGGCCGTCACAACACCTACAACTCAATGGCAGCAGCTATTGCCGGTAAAGTTCTGAATATCCGCAAAGATGTAATCCGTGAAAGTCTGGCAGATTTTCAGGGAGTTGAGCACCGCTTAGAACCGGTAATTACCGTTTGTGGCATCGATTTTATAAACGATTCAAAAGCCACAAATGTAAATTCAGTATGGTATGCTCTTGAGTGTATGGAGAATGAAATTGTGTGGATCGTAGGAGGTGTTGACAAGGGAAATGATTATTCTGAACTTTTTAAGGTTGTAAGTAAAAAGGTAAAAGCAATTGTATGTCTGGGTAAAGACAACAGCAAAATTTTAGAAGCATTCAAAGATAAGGTAGCGACTATAGTGGAGACAACAAGTATGGAGGAGGCTGTCAGATCAGCCTATTATCTGGCTAAAAAGGGAGAAACGGTTTTGTTGTCACCGGCATGCGCAAGTTTCGATCTTTTTAAGAATTATGAAGACAGGGGCCGTCAGTTTAAAGAGGCTGTAAGAAATCTTTAATAAAATTTTTAAATGGAACAAGGCTGGCTTACAAAGACATTTAAAGGAGACAGGGCTATATGGGGCCTTGTGGCACTTTTTATGATCTATTCCCTCCTGGCTGTTTACAGTTCTTCGGTAGGCGTGGCTTATAAAAATTTTGGAGGGAATACAACATATTTTCTGAGGACCCAGTTTATTATGCTTGTCCTGAGCCTTGGAATAATAGTAGTAGTAAGTTATTTGCCGTACCGGATCTATTTTTCCGTTGCAGGATTATTACTGATAGGTGCTGCCGGATTACTGGTACTTACTTTTGCTTTTGGATCAAGAGTTAACGAAGCTACAAGGTGGCTCGTTATACCCGGGACCGGATTCAGACTTCAGACGTCTGACGTTGCAAAAGCGGCTCTTGTGATTTACCTGGCAAGAACACTGGCAAAATATCAGAACGAGCTTAATAATTTCATGCTTGTTACAAAGTATTTCATGGTTCCCATTGCTATTATATGTGGCCTTATCCTGCCTGAGAATCTTTCAACTGCGCTGATGGTTTTTGGAATAAGTATGATAATTCTGTTTATAGGAAGAATTCCGTTCAAATATCTGCTTGCTTATGTTGGGATGGCAGTGGTAGGTGTTGTTTTATTTGCCATGGTACTTGTTGTGGTTTCGAAAAGTAACAGGGTGCAGGTATGGAAAAACAGGATTGAGCATTTTGCATCAGGTAAGGAGGATGCCGACGGAGACTATCAGTCAAATCAGGCGAAAATTGCAATTTCAACTGGCGGATTATTTGGGAAGGCTCCGGGTCACAGCGCTCAGAGAAACATGCTGCCACAATCGAATTCCGACTTCATTTTTGCAATCATAATTGAGGAATATGGCTTACTGCTTGGAGCTATACCACTGATACTTGCGTATATGATATTGCTTTTCAGAGGGATAACTATAGCCAAAAAATGCGAGACCGCATTCCCGGCTTTTCTGGTCATGGGATTGATTGTAATGATGGTGGTACAGGCAATGTTAAACATGCTTGTTGCCGTCGGATTATTCCCTGTAACAGGGCAGACACTCCCCATGGTGAGCTGGGGAAGAACATCTGTACTTGTTATGAGTTTTTCAATCGGAGCTATACTGAGTGTAAGCAGGGTAGTTAATGCGAGGATAAAAAACGAAGAATTACCTGAAGAAGAAGTTTCAGACGAAGGAGAAAAAATATATGAACCGGCAAAAACATAAGAAGATTATAATCAGCGGAGGCGGCACCGGGGGACATATCTTCCCTGCAATATCTGTTGCCAATGCTCTCAGGAAAATTGATCCTGAGACAGAAATTCTATTTGTTGGCGCAGAGGGTAGAATGGAGATGGAAAAAATTCCTGCCGCAGGTTATGAGATTATCGGACTACCAGTTGCCGGTCTCTACAGGAGTTTGACACTTAAAAATTTTACAGTTCTGATTAAACTCTTAAAAAGCCTTCGCAAAGCAAGAAAAGTTCTTAAGGAATTCAATCCTGATGTGGTGGTGGGTGTGGGAGGTTACGCCAGTGGACCGGTTCTAAGGCAGGCAGGAAGAATGGGAATTCCGACCCTGATTCAGGAGCAGAACAGTTATGCTGGTGTTACAAATAAACTTCTTGCAAGGAAAGCTTCAGTTATCTGTGTTGCTTACGATGGAATGGAGAAATACTTTCCGAAGGAAAAAATAATTAAAACAGGGAACCCTGTTCGTCAGAATTTTGATAACATTAAGAGTCTTGAAAATGAGGCGCTATCATTTTTTAATCTCAAAAAGGAATTCCCTGTTATACTTGTACTGGGAGGATCTCTTGGAGCAGGCAGTATTAACAATAGCCTTTCGGAGAATATAGATAAGCTTCGTGATTCAGACTGTCAGTGGTTATGGCAGACAGGAAAGCATTATTTCGAAAATGTTAACGCCCTGGTTTCAGTCTCTTTCAGCGAGAATATTTCGGTTCACGGATTTATTAACAGAATGGATCTTGCCTATGCTGCTGCAGATATCATAGTTTCGAGAGCTGGAGCAGGCACAATTTCCGAGCTCTGCCTGGTGGGTAAACCTGTCATACTTATTCCATCTCCGAATGTAGCTGAGGATCACCAGACAAGGAATGCAAAGGCATTATCGGAGAAAGGAGCAGCAATATTGATTACTGATAGTCAGGCAGTTAGTTCTCTGGTTGGTGAGGCAATAAAATTGATTTCAGATAAAAAAAGAAGAGATCTGCTTTCTGAGAATATTTTAAAGATGGCTGACAGAGATGCTGATATAAGAATTGCAGAGGAGGTACTTAAGTTAGCAGGAGTATGATTGAGTTCAAAAATATAGAAGGAATTTATTTTGTCGGGATTGGCGGTATCGGCATGAGTGCCCTTGCACTTTATTTTGCAAAAGGTGGTTATTCAATTGCCGGTTATGACAGGTCAGAAAGCAGGATAACTCTTTCCTTAATTGAAGATGGCTGTACTGTTTCATACAAAGATGATGTGACCTTATTACCTGATTTGTTCAGAAATGTATCAGGGAAAGCTAAGGTTCTGATTGTCTATACTCCAGCGATCCCTTCTGAAAGCAATATTTTATCTTTTTTCAGATCTAATGGCTATCAGCTTTACAAAAGGTCGGAGATTCTGGGCGAGATTTCGACTCATACTGATACCCTTGCGGTGGCAGGTACTCATGGTAAAACAACTGTATCGACAATGATTGCACATTTGCTGAAACAGTCGGAAATAGACTGTTCAGCATTTCTTGGAGGGATCTCAAAGAACTACGATTCAAATCTGCTTCTTGGCGAAAGCAGATATACTGTTATGGAGGCTGATGAATTCGACCGTTCATTCCACAGACTTAGACCTCTGATGGCGGTTATTACCGCACTCGACGCCGATCATCTTGATATTTATGGTGATCAGAAAACGATGGTTGAGGCATATAATGTCTTTGCAGGAAAAATCAGACATGGAGGCAGGCTTGTTGTAAACAGTAAAATCAGAAGTGAGATAACCGTCCCTGCAGGAGTAAGCTGTTTTACATATGGCCTCGATACTAATGCTGATTATCATTCATTTAACATAGAACACTGTAAAGATTATTATAAATTTAATGTCAGAACACCAGACACACTAATCGAAGATCTTCATTTTGCATTTCCCGGGATAATAAACATTGAAAACTTCACAGCTGCTATTGCCATTGCTCTGATGTGTGGGGTTACTGAACAGGAAATCCGCAAAGCTGTCTTATTGTTTCAGGGTGTCAGGCGAAGATTTGATATCAGGATAAATATTCCGGGTCTGGCTTATATTGATGATTATGCACATCATCCTGAGGAGATAAATGCCTGCATCAGATCAGTAAAAGAGTATTTTAAAGGAAGAAAAATTACAGGAATTTTCCAGCCTCATCTTTTTTCAAGAACCCGAGATAATGCTGAAGGATTTGCTGCAATACTTGATGAACTGGATGAACCGATCCTTCTCCCGATATATCCTGCACGTGAAAAACCGATTGAAGGAGTTACATCGGAAATGATTTTTACTAAGATGAAATCGGCTAAGAAAAGGTTCATGAATAAAGCTGAGATCCCCGGGAAACTTGACGTAAGCAAGATAGATGTTCTGCTTACTATCGGTGCAGGTGACATAGATTCTCTTGTTGGTCCGATTGAAGAAAAGCTTAGGAAGGAGAGGATGAAATGAGGAGATTTTTAAACATATTGTTAATTATTCCCGTGTTATACATTTTTATAATGCCGGGTTACTATGTCATCTCCACTGGTTCCAAACCATGCAGCGGAATTAGTATTGATCTGAAAGATTCAGCCGATCTTCATTTTGTCACAGAGAAACAACTGTTAAATCTGGTTTATGGAAATAAAGGGAAAATACTCGGGAAACCAATTAAAGATATTTCAACAGAAGAAATAGAGGGAAGAGTAGCTGTTCTCAGGGAATTAAAAGTTGCAGAAGTTTACATGACAATTGATGGAACTGTTCATGTGTTTGCAGATCAGCGGACTCCGGTAATGAGAGTTATGCCGGCTAACGGAGGAGACTATTTTGTTGATGATGAAGGCGTTGTAATAAGGAGCAGAAATCTTTATAATCCCCGGTTACATATTATTGAGGGAAATGTGAATATAAGTTCTGCCATGCTTAATGGAGTGAGCGTTCTTGATACCGCTATTAAAAACTCTATTCTTAAAGATATTTTTCCTCTTGTTTCTTATATAAATGGCGACAATTTCTGGTCGGCTCAGATCGATCAGATATCTGTTGACGTGAATGATGAAATTGACCTTATCCCCCGAGTCGGAATCCAGATGGTACACCTTGGAACAACTGAGAATTTTGAAGGGAAATTAAAAAATCTTGAAGCATTTTATGATAAGGTGCTTCCTGAAGTAGGCTGGAACAAATATTCTTCTATTAACCTTGAATTTAAAGATCAGATAGTTTGTAAAAAGAGATAATCAGAAACAACCCTAATAAGTATGAACAAGAAAGACCAGTATGTAGCAGCTATCGACATAGGAACCACAAAAATTGTG
This sequence comes from Bacteroidota bacterium, assembly GCA_025350595.1. GTDB lineage: Bacteria > Bacteroidota > Bacteroidia > Bacteroidales > VadinHA17 > LD21. Next base: position 50,529 of record JANXXP010000391.1, on the reverse strand, counting down.
GCTATTGTTGGTAAGAAAAACGAGAACGGCAAGATTGAAATTCTCGGACTTAGTAAAGCTCCTTCCAAAGGTGTAAAAAGAGGTGTGGTTCTTAATATAGAAGAAACTGTTACCGCTATTCAGACAACCGTGGATGACGTACAAAAAAGATCAGGCATTCTGTTTACCGAGGTTTTTGTCGGGATTGCCGGTCAGCATATAAAAAGCATGAAGAGCCGCGGATATATTATGCGCGAGGCTTATGATGATGAAATACAGAAGGATGAGGTCTTTAAGTTAATAGAGGACATGCATAAGATCCACATCGACATAGGAGAGGAAATAATTCATGTCATACCTCAGAATTTCATCGTCGATAATGAGACAGGCGTGAAGAGCCCTATAGGTATGTGCGGCAGAAGATTAGAAGCTAATTTTCATATTGTTATAGGCCAGGTTGCGGCTGCAAAGAATATAGAGAAATGTATCCGTAAAGCAAATCTGACAGTTAAGGATATGATACTGGAACCTCTTGCTTCATCGGATGCAGTGCTTACAGAAGATGAAAAAGAAGCCGGAGTGGTTTTGGTTGATATCGGTGGAGGAACAACAGATGTGGCTGTTTATTACGATAATATAATCCGTCATACTGCCGTAATCCCTTTTGGTGGTAATGTTGTCACAAAAGACATCAAGGAGGGTTGTGCGATACTTCAGCGTCATGCTGAACAGCTTAAAATCCAGTATGGTTCAGCTTTGGGTGACATTGCCCCTGAAGATAAAGTAGTATCAATCCCGGGCATAAGCGGAAGGGAACCGAAGGAAATTTCATTTAAGAGTCTCGCCTATATTATTCAGTCGAGGATGGAAGAAATTATCGACGCTGTGAATTTTGAAATCCAGAATTCGGGTTACGCAGATAAGCTTGCTGCAGGAGTGGTAATAACCGGAGGAGGAGCAATGCTGAAACACCTTACCCAGCTTATGAAATTCAAAACAGCCATGGATGTAAGGATTGGTCTGCCTAACGAACATCTTGCAGGATCGGCAAAGAATGAGATTAATCAGCCTATGTATGCAACAAGTGTTGGACTTATTATGCGTGGGTTCGACTATCTTGAGACATATAAGAAATCGTTCAACGCCGGCAGTCAGGAAGAATTTGTCAGGCCAGAACCAAAAGTCGTGACCCAACTTCATCAAATGGAAAAGGAAGACGATGAGGCATTCGTTCCTCAGGATGAACCGGAAGAAGAAAAAATCCCTTTAACAGAGAAGATTAAGAGCATGCTTTCGCGAATGTTTGAAGTTGAAGATCAGCCTATAAAGTAAGAAATTAAAAACAAAAAGCTATGTCAGACGATATAATGAACTTTGATCTTCCTGTTGAAAGATCGTCGATTATTAAGGTCCTTGGAATTGGTGGAGGTGGCAATAACGCTGTAAACCACATGTTCGAAAAGGGTATCAGGGATGTGAACTTTGTGGTTTGCAACACTGATCATCAGGCTCTCACAAAAAGCCAGGTCCCGATTAAGGTTCAGATTGGGGAATCGCTTACTGAAGGCAGGGGGGCCGGAAGTAAACCGGAAGTCGGACGACAGGCTGCCATCGAGAACATCGACGATGTCATGGAAGCTTTATCGGGAAATACAAAGATGGTATTCATTACAACAGGTATGGGAGGAGGTACAGGCACCGGTGCTACTCCGGTTATTGCAAAGGCATGCAAGGATGCCGGACTGCTTACAATTGCCGTTGTTACCATCCCTTTCAAATCGGAAGGAAAAGTACGCATAATGCAGGCAATTGATGGTGTTACTGAACTTCAGAAAAATGTTGATTCATTATTGGTTATAAACAATGAAAAGCTTAGGGAGATCTACGGAAATCAGTCTGTTTCATCTGCTTTTGCCAAGGCGGATGATATTCTTACAACAGCCGTAAAAGGAATTGCTGAGATCATTACTGTCACAGGTTATATAAATGTTGACTTTGCAGATGTTGAAACGGTAATGAAAAATTCCGGGGTATCAATTATGGGAATGGGAAAAGCTTCAGGGGAAAACAGGGCCATAAAGGCTATCGAAAATGCACTTGGATCGCCGTTATTGAATTCAAATGATATTACCGGGGCTAATAGTATTCTTATTAATATTTCTTCAGGTTCAGGTGACCACGAGATTACAATGGATGAACTGGGTGAAATAACCGACTATATGTATGAGGCAGCTTCCGATGATGCTTTGATAATCAGGGGTATATCAAAAGATGAAAGTCTTGGGGAAGAAATAAGCGTTACAGTGATCGCAACGGGTTTTGAATCGAACAGTATCTTTCAGCCATATAAGCCCAAGAAACCGAGCAAGGTTGAGTTATTATCAAATAGAAATGCTATTCCATCACGTATTATACCTGAGACAGGAAGTGATGTGTTCTCTGTTCATGAAAGAGGGAAGAAGTCTATCATTACTGATTTTGAAGAGGAATCACAGGGTATAATAGACTTCAGTCTTGAAAGAAACGAGGAGATGAATGAGATCAGAAACAGAAGAGCAGCTGAGCATGAAGACGCTCATGAAAAACCTGAGGCAACATTGCGAAAAGTGAAGCACATGCAGAATATTCTTAAGAAGGAGGGGCTTTCAAATAAGACAATGAAAGAGAATATCGATACTTTTGAAGATGTACCTGCATATATAAGAAAAAACCTGTCAATCTCAACACCGGATAGTGCTGGCGAGAGCAAGTTATCTAAATTCACACTGACATCAGGTGAGAATAACGAACCTGTTTTGCGTGAGAATAATGCTTACCTGAACGATAACGTTGATTAGCAATATTAGATCTTCGATAAAACTTAAAAATTGAAAATTAGGCCCTCCATTTGGCAGGGCCTTTCATATTTTCTATATTTGCGCTCAATGATAAAGAATATTTCAATAGCAATTCTTCTGCTTATTTCTTCCGGTCTTATGGCCCAGAAACCGGATTCTGTAAAAGCGCCGAAGATCTTAAAAGAATATAATCTCTCGCATGATTTTTCTGAAGAGGTAAGTATGCCTTTTGATACCGTCTTTTCATTATTTCACAGGTCGAAAGTTGCCGACAGATACTCATCATTAAACGCATCTCTGGGAAATTATGGTCTTCCATTTTATCAGTTAAACTTCTTTGACAGAATATCAGATCCGGATAAATTTCTTTATAATTATTATTACCCTTTAATGCATCTGCCCGACAATGCAATATTCATGAATACACAGACCCCTTTTACGGAGTTAGAATGGACTTTTGCAGGACCAAAGGAGACATCTGAACAGACTTTCAGGGTCAGACATACGCAGAACGTAAACAGGTTTCTCAATTTCGGACTGATTTACGATATAGTTTACAGTTTAGGTCAGTACAATTACCAAAGGGCAGAGGATAAGACATTTACCTTGTTTACTTCTTATACGGGACCTAAGTATAAACTTTATGTTTCAGCAGGAATTAATAGCATTATATCACATGAGAATGGTGGGGTACAAACTGTTACCGACCTAAGTAAGTTTGCTTTTAATAAAATCCGTGATGTACCGGTTAATCTTGGATCGCTCAACCTGGCAACAAGTACTCTTAAGAATCGTAATCTTTTAATTGTCCAGAGGTATGAGCTGACCAGTAATCCGGTTGGAACTCCTGATAGTCTCAGGAAAAAGCACTCTGGTTTTTTAGGTTTGAGTGGAACCTTTTCACATATTTTTATTCTGGAAACCAACAGCAGAACTTACTCTGACAAATCCCCCGCTTCAGGGTTTTACGATACAATATTAATAACCAAAGCTATTACATTCGATTCCCTCTATTCTAGGAACATCAAAAATACTGTGAGGTTCGATTTTACTACCGATGAAACGAGAAAGTTCAGATTAGGCGGTGGCGTTGGTATAAGAAATGAGCTTTTCCGGTATTATTCAATAATTCCGGTTCACTATTTAGTACATACAAATAATGCTCTATTGAACCGAAACGATAATGTTCTGGTTGGAAGACTCTACAATAATATTGGTGAAAAGTTTCGTTGGATCGCAACAGGGGAATTATATATAACAGGATACAGGGCAGGTGATTTTAACTTTGACGGAGAGATAGACAAATCATTTGACTTTAAGAAAGGCAGGGCTTCGTGGCTTATAACAGGGTCAATGGCAAACCGGCAGCCTTCATTCTGGTTCGACCGCTGGGGAGGAAATTATTTTGCATGGACCAATAATTTCAGTAAGGAGTTCAGGATCGATGTGGGAACTAAGTTCAGCTATCCGGCTCGAAAAACTGAGATTAAATTCAATTATGCAATTATTCACAACTATACCGACTTTGATTCAACGGCTCATCCATCACAGTATTCCGGTGGAATATCCGTGTTGGCTGTCAGTATCAAAAAAGAAATTAAAGTATGGAAGTTCCATTTTGTAAATGATGTGCTGATTCAGAAAACCAGCAATGTCTATATACTTGATCTTCCGCTGGGGGCAATTCGTTCCGCTGTTTACTTTGAACATCTTTTTAAATTTGCTTCAACAGGGGGAAAATTGAATTTTCAGATTGGAGCTGAAGGAATGTATAACACTCTTTATCATCCATATAATTATATGCCTGCAACAGGCAGATTTTACAGACAGGATCTTGTAACTGCCGGAAATTACCCTTTTCTGAATGCTTTTATTAATTTTAAGGTGAAAAGGACCAGAGTCTTCCTGATGATGGACCATTTAAATGCCGGAAGTACGGGTTTTAACTACGATATGATACCCGGTTATCCAATGAATATCAGGATGTTCCGCTATGGATTAGCCTGGACGTTTTATGATTAGGAAAATTATCGTATCTTTGCACCCGATTTTAAAAAGTGTTTTATTAAATCAATGCCTTTGATAAAGAAGTTATTATATCTCTTTGCATTTTTGATTACAGTACTGATTTCTTGTACAGTAAGTCACCCCACACCAGCAAAAATAAGTAGTTCTGTTTGCTTTGATCTTGATTCTATAAGAAAAAGAGGAAAGCTCATTGCCGTAACTGACTTTAATTCAACGAATTATTTTATTTATAAAGGCGAGCCAATGGGTTTCACCTATGAACTGCTAAAGTCATTTTCCGATCATATTGGAATAGATCTTGAAATAGTTACAGAGAATCGTCTGGAAAAAGTATTCGGAATGATAAAGTCAGGCGAGGCAGATCTCCTTGCTATTGGTCTGACTGTTAATTCATCACGCAAGAAAGATATTCAATTCTCGGAACCATTGGATGAAACAAGACAGGTGCTTGTTCAGCGAAAACCACGTAACTGGCGTTCTAAAACAATTGAAGAAACAGATAAACTGCTCATCAGAAACCAGATGGGACTGGCAAAAAAGACAGTTTATGTGCAAAAAGGTTCATCACATGCTGAACGACTGTCTACTCTGGCAAATGAAATAGGGGATACCATTAATGTTATTGAGGTTCCTTTTGATTCGGAAAAGCTTATCCGGAATGTTGCCAATGGCGAGATTGAATACACAGTTTGTGATGAGAATATCGCTTTGGTGAATGCAACATATTATCCTGATATCGATGTAAGTACGCCTGTAAGTTTTCCTCAGAGTCTGGCATGGGGTGTGAGAAAGACTAATTCCAGTGCTCTTTTATCTGAACTTAACAGGTGGATAACAACCTATAAAAAAACCAACTCCTATGCTTTGCTTCATGCCAAGTACTTTAATAACACCTGGTCGAGCATTATTATTAAGAGCGACTACTATGCATTAAATACAGGTAAAGTGTCACAGTATGATGACATGATCAGAGAATTCAGTGTAAGCATAAAGTGGGACTGGAGATTGCTGGCATCGCTTATTTGCCAGGAATCTCATTTCAACCCAAATGTTGAATCGGGAAGTGGCGCTTATGGCTTAATGCAGTTAATGCCTGAAACAGGGAAAAATTTTGATATCGATTTCACTGCTTCACCTAAGAATAATATGAGGGCAGGAATAAGGTACATAAACTGGCTTCATTCAATATTTGATTCTAAAATAACTGACGATAAAGAGAGGATCAGGTTTATCCTGGCGTCGTATAATGCAGGTCCGGGTCATGTTATCGATGCCATGAAACTTGCTGAAAAAAACGGGATGGATCCCCAAAAATGGGACAATGTTGCCATCTGGTTATTAAAGAAGTCACAGCCCAAATATTATAAAGACATTGTTGTAAAAAACGGATATTTCTGCGGTACCGAGTCTGTAGCATTTGTGTCACAGATACTTGACAGGTACGAGCATTACAAAAATATTCTGCCTGAAGAAAAATTAAAATAGTTTCTACTCAACTCACCTCTTTGGACTTAAGTTCTCTTTAACCGCCACCTTTGCGGTTAAAGGATTTTAATTTTTCGGATTATTGTCAGTAATTCATGAAGAATCATTGCAGTTGCTCCCCATATAACATGTCCTTCATAGTCAAAATATCTTACGTCTATCATTTCACCTCTGATCGCCATCTGTTTAGTTTTGACTATATCGGGATCGAGCAACTTTTTTATATCGGTATCAAAAAGAAAAACAACTTCTTCCTGCTGATGAGTAAAAACAGGTTTCTCTTCTGTCCAGCCAACAACTGGTGTAACAATCATATTGCTCACAGGAATAAATAATGGAGTAAGTGTTCCGATAACACTTATATTTTCCTGATCAGCACCTGTTTCTTCGTATGCTTCTCGCAGCGCTGTCTGAATGATATCTTTATCCTGTGGCTCCTGCTTTCCTCCCGGAAGGCTTATTTGTCCTCCATGCACCCCTTTATAGTCATGCCTCTGCATTAAAACTGTATGGATCGATTCGTTATGAGGGTAAAGAAGAATAAGTACAGCGGCAACCCTCGCATCATTCCCCGGTGATCTGGGAAAATCCCTTATCATACGGTCCGATGAGGCCATTTGCCATTGAATTTCAGTGCCAGGAAGGCCTCTGAGAATTTCCGAAGTCAATTTATCTGCTAATTTATTCATACCTCAGCGCCTCCACCGGATTCCTTGTAGCAGCCCTCCAACTCTGCAAACTAACCGTAATTAAAGTTACAGAAAATACTATAACTCCTGCAAATAAAAATACCCACCATTTTATTTCAGTTTTGTAAACAAAATTATGAAGCCATTTATTCATTGCATACAATGCAACAGGACAGGCAATTATAAATGCAGTTATCCCCATTTTGATAAATCCCGAGTTCAACAAAATCTGAATATCAAATATCTTTGCCCCGTTTACTTTCCGAATGCCGATCTCTTTGGTTCTTCTGGCGACCAGAACCGAGGTAACTGAAAAGAGGCCGAAACAAATAATAATTATTGCCAGAATTGAGAAGAAGGCTGTGATTTTTGCCTGTGAAATTTCCTTACTATATGCAGTTTTGTACACATCATCAAGGAGCTCGTAATTAAATGGATAGTCGGGCAATTCCTCGCTCCATATTTTTTTTAGATCTGCAATTGCTTCCTCTGTTCGTGCGGAATCAATCTTAGCAAGGAAACAGATATAAAATATAGGTTTCTGAAACAGGACATATGGCTTTATTTCGCTTTTTACAGTGTTGAAATTAAAATCGCGGACAACTCCCACAACTGTCCCTCCGAAAAAAATATCAGGAGTATCAAAGGCTATTTTAAATGGTTGTCCGATTGCTTCTTCCGCAGTCCATCCAAGTTTTTTCAATGCGGTTTCATTCAATATATAATCTTCTCCTTTTCTGTTGGGATTGAATGGGACGAAATCTCTGCCGGCGATAAGCTGTAAATGAAAGAAGTCCAGAAAATTATCTTCCACAGGTAATACAAATAACTCTTTCTGTTCAAGGTTATCTTTGATCCCTGAAGATACAATCTTAAGAGCATCAAGGGTTTCACCTGAAGGTTGCTCCATCACGGCAGAGAAGCTTTTTATCAATGGATTCTGTAATGCCCTGTTACGGATAGCAGTGTATTTAGCTCTCGATTCCCAATTCTGTTGCTTGAAACTTAGTATCTCCGAATTTATATCGCCCAGACTTCGAGACAACATAAAATTATTTTGCTTATAGATTGTAATTGATGATACCATTAATATTATAGAAAGACTAAGTTGCGCAGTCATCAATATTCCGTATGATGAGATTCCATGATTTCTTTTACCTCTGATTTCTGGGAACCCTTGTGGTTTGTTTCGTCCTGATGTTATATAAATTATTACAGGCAGACTCCCAGAAAGCAATGAAATGATAAGTATTACAGATATTAAAAACCAATTACTGAATATATCAGAATAACCTCCAGGTATAAGATTAAAACCAAAAATAGTCTTTGCCGGATTATCCACCAGGTCAAGAAAAATAATTGCAAGTACCATGGACAATATCATACTTATTGCAGATTCAACTATTGACTGTGAAACAAGACTCCTGTTATTTGCACCGCTTATGCTTTGAATGTGAATCTGTTTTTTAAGTGTCAGTAATCTGGCATTGTTTAGGTTATAGTAATTAACCCATGACACAACGAGTAGAACAAATGCAATTACCATGAAAAGATAAAGTCCGGTAATATTTCCATTAGCTTCTAATTCCCTGTCTTTATTTGAATAAAGATGGATATCTGTTATTTTCTGGAGGAAGGGAGTATAGGTTTTCTGATCATTTACTTTGACTACATTCTTCAGAAAAGCAGGGTATTGTGATAAGATTTCATCAGGAGTGGTATTCTTCCTTAATAAAATATAAACATAAGCCCAGTATGGAGGATTTTCCGGCTTGGCAAATGATGTCAGAACATCAAAATGAATGTGTGAGTTGACAGGATTATCCTTCATCACACCTTTAATTATGAACGTTCCGAACTTCGTATCTTGTTCTCCTGATAATATTATTGGCTGACCGATGGGATTGGTTTTCCCATAACACTTATTTGCCAGTGAGGCTGAAATAACTGCTGAATTTGGCTCACTTAAGGCTTTTTCAAAATCTCCGGCGAGTAAATCGATATTAAAGACTTTGAAAAAATTAGTATCTGTTGAGAAAACCCTGTCGGAATAAAATTTGTTTTCTCCAGCCTTTATTGCTGCCCTTCTGTAAGGCTCGAGTCTTACCATCTGCTCAATCTGTGGAAAAGTCTTTGGCATTTCCCATATCCATGTTTCATAGCAGCGGGCAAAGTGAATACGGTTTCCGTTGAAGTTGGTTTCAAAGGTCAGTCTGTAGATCCGGTCAGAATCGGGAAGATGTTTATCGTAACTCAATTCGTTTTTTACCCAAACAATCACAGCTATTGAACAAGCCAGTCCGATGGCAAGTCCTGCGATATTAAGGATAGTAAAACTTTTTTTCCTGAACAGATTTCGGAGAATGAGTCTGAAATTTAGCATCACAAAATTTACTTTTTACTTTTTACTTTTTACTTTTTTTCTCTTTACGCTCTACGCTCTATGGACAACTGGTGTTCTTACTTTTATTTCAATATTTATTCATACCTCAACGCCTCTACCGGATTTCCCGTTGCTGCCCTCCAGCTCTGCCAGCTCACGGTTAACACAGCGATTACGAGTGCAATAACTCCTGCGGATGCGAATATCCACCAGCTTATTTCTGTTTTGTAAGCATATGCCAGAAGCCATTTGTTCATGACGTACCACGCCACGGGACAGGAAATTACAAAAGAAATTCCAACCCATTTTACAAAATCTTCATTTAACATCAGCATTATTTCAAGAATTTTAGCTCCATTAACTTTGCGGATTCCTATTTCCTTAACCTTTCGTTGAGATGCAAAAATTGACATAGCCAGAATACCCATGCAGCAAATAATTATTGCACAAACTCCAAACAGAAAGAATGTTCTACGAAACCTTAGTTCCGATTCATAAGTATTTCGGATTGCTTCATCAAAAAAACTCACTTCCACCGGGAATGATGGAGAAAGCTCCGTAACGGTTTTCTTTATCTCATCTACGGTTGTAAATAATGATTTCAGTTCACTTGTATGGATTGAGATCAGACAATAGGAAGCATAAGAATCATTTCTTATAGCAAGAGAGGCAATAGGCAGATTTAAAGGCTTGTAGTGAAAATCCTTTACCACCCCGATTATTTCTGCAGTGGACCCTTGCTCACCCATCATGCCAATATTGATAGTTGCATTTAAAGGAGTGGTTAATTTATTTTCACGAAGAAATGTCTCATTAACAATAATTTTCTTTTTGTCGGAAGCCAGGCTATCAGAATAGATTCGTCCCGAAATCAGCTGTAATCCAAGTATTTCAAAGAATTTAGCATCGGCACTGAAAGTGTCAAAATTGATTTGTTTTTGCTCTTCTCCAAGGTTCAATCTTGTACCCCAGTATGAAATAATTTTACCTGGATAATACTGTGAAAATGAGACCTTCCTTACCGTGGCTTTTTCTTCCAGTAAATTTTTTAGAACATCTTTCTTCTGATTAAGCTGGTCGGTCATCCTTATTCCTAAAATATTTGTCTGGTTAAATCCAAGGTTGCTACTTCCGTATCTGACCTGTTTCTGCACCAGCAGAGTAAATGATATAAGGACAATAGCAATTGTAAACTGTATTATTACAAGAAGACCTCTCATAGAGAAGTTGGTTTTATTTTGTCTGATTGTTTTCTTCAGATTATCGACTGCTCTTGAAGAGGAGACCATTAACGCCGGGATAATACTGAAGACAATACTTAAAACGAGGATGATTGCCAGGGAAATAAGTATAAAACCCGGAGAATTGATTAATTCCTGACTGTAATTAATACCAGTATATGTTTTGATAAATGGACTTAATGCGTTAACAAGTTCTACCGAAATTAAAAGTGCCGCCAGAAAAAACAGGAATGCCTCGGCAATTGTATTCATTAATATCGAATATCTTGTTGCCCCGATTACCTTCATAACCCCTGTCTGTTTAATTTTATCCTGCCACTGAGATGAAGAAATATTAATGAAATTGATGAGGGCTATTATCAGAACGAGTGAAGCTACAAGAAGCAGAATCTGGACCTTATTCTTGTCTCCGTTTCTAAGATAATTGCTTCCGAAAAGTGAAAATTTTGAAAAGTAAACCTTTGCTAGCGGAGTGAGCTGGGTGTTCGCACGATCTTTTTGATTTTTCGGCGGGAAAAGAGATAGAATAGTTTTGCCTGTTTCATCAGGATCAACTCCTTTTTTCAGAAGCACAAATGTCTGGAAATCGCTCCAGCCCCACTCTGTGTACTCACCTCCGTTCTCCTGAACAATTTTTCTTGTGGCAATATTTGTTATTGCACTAAAGGAAAGACAGGAATTAGCATCTGGTTCAGCAATAACTGCGCTTACTGTAAGACTTTTCCCATTGTTCAGTTTAATTGATTTTCCCAAAGCACTTTCATTGCCGAAAAGCTTATGAGACAATACGTTAGTTATTACAATGGTCAATGGTTCTTTCATGGCATTTTCAGCACTTCCTTCAATGAAATTGTAAGTAAAAAGCCTGAAGAAATCTTCATCGGCAAAAGCAAGATCTGATGTAATAGGTTCATTGTTTTCCGTCTGAAAAACAGGAGCGTCCCATGTTCCGCTTATTCTCACAGTAGTCTCTACACCGGGAACTTTGGCATCAATTTGTTCCTTCAGGATGCCGGGGGTATAGATATGATCGCCTAATCCATATAAATAGACTCGTTCTCCGAAAGTGTGATAGTTGTCTGTTGTAAGTTCACTATAGCAGTAAATGGATAGAATTATTACCAGACTAAAACTTATTGATAAACCAATCAGGTTAATCAGATTTGTCGCCGGTCGTTTGGTGAAGTTCCTAAAAAGTGATTTAAATAAGTATTTCATCTTATCAGTTTCATTTTATTCATACCTTAATATAATATACTATAATAATGCCACAATAGTATCTATAAGATTTACATCTAGATGCGAAACCAAGTAAATTATTTACGTAAAGATATTATACGGTTACGCGTAAAAATATTTTACATATCGTTGATTTTTTGTCTGAAATAGAATAATTTTACTTTCTGAATCAACCCACCAACCCCCCATCTTCACCTTTGCGTAACTGCTACGTCAAAGCAAGAATGGGGGATTGGGGAGTAGAAAGCGAAGAGTAAAACATAGATATTCAATCACATGCAGTCTCAGAAAGGCAACATATTAATAGTCGACGACAACAAAAGCATTCTAAGCGCTCTTGAGATTTTACTGACAACTGAATTTAAAGAGATTACACTGCTTTCAAATCCAAATCAGATTCCAACCGAGTTACGAAAGAAAGAATATAATCTTATAATTCTTGACATGAATTTCCAGGCAGGGGTCAATACTGGCAATGAAGGTATTTACTGGCTGGGCAGGATTAAAGAGACAAATCCCGAAGTATCTGTCGTGATGATTACAGCTTATGGTGATATTGATACGGCTGTGAAAGCTTTGAAAGCAGGAGCTTCGGATTTTGTGCTGAAACCATGGGATAATGCTAAGTTACTCGCCACATTAAAACTCGCCATACAGTTAAATCTTTCAAAAACAGAAGTTAAACAGCTTAAAGAGAGGGAAACCGGACTTAAGAAAGAGATAAACCGGGAACAAAAGTTCATTATTGGTTCATCAAAAGCCTTAATGAACGTTTTAAATCTTGTACGGAAAGTTGCAAAGACTGATGCCAATGTTCTTATTACCGGTGAAAACGGCACTGGAAAAGAATTGATTGCACAGGAAATTCACCGGCAGTCAGGCAGATCAGCAGAGATCCTGGTGAGTGTTGATATGGGCTCTTTAAGCGAGACTCTGTTTGAAAGTGAACTGTTTGGTCACATGAAAGGTTCTTTTACTGATGCATATGAAAACAGGCAGGGTAAATTTGAGATTGCAAATAAGGGCACTCTTTTTCTTGATGAAATAGGGAACCTGTCTTTTCATCTTCAGTCTAAATTACTTGCCGCCATAGAGAATCGCACTATCACCCGAATAGGATCAAATCAGCCTATCCCTACTGATATACGACTTATATGCGCCACAAATAAAAACATTCAAAGTATGGTAGGTTCCGGACTCTTCCGTGAGGATCTGCTTTACAGGATAAATACTATCCACATTGAATTGCCTCCGCTCAGGGAGCGTGAAAATGATATTATAGTTCTGGCTGAATTCTTCCTGAAAAAATATACCTATAAGTACAATAAACCAAATCTGAAAATTAACCATCAGGCAAACGAAAAATTGCTTAATTATTCGTGGCCTGGTAATATCCGGGAACTTCAGCACACAATTGAAAAAGCCGTTATTCTAAGTGATTCAAGTGTGCTAAAACCTGAAGATTTTTATCTACGTAATGTCGGTTCAGGTTCAGGGAACAACACCAGTTCTACCCTGCAAGAAGTAGAAAAGCAACTGATTCAGCAGGCACTTGAAAAAAATAATGGTAATTTCACTGCAGCAGCTGAACAGTTGGGTATAACAAGGCAAACTCTTTACAACAGAATGAAAAAATCAGGCAGATGATAAGTAAAAACCTTTATATTAATATTATAATCAGGGTATTCCTATTAACTTTTCTGTCTGTTCTGTTGGGATATTTTATTGTAGTGCTTCAATCATTGCGTTTTTCACTTATCTGCTTCCTTGCACTCACTGGCCTTACTTTTAATCTGATATACTACCTGAATAACACCAACAGAAAAATCAGGTTCTTTTTCGATTCAGTCAGGAACGATGATTCCAATCTTTCATTTCCGGTTGATTCAAAGAATCCGAATCTTCGTGAGTTATATCACAGTATGAACAAGGTAAATCAGCAGATACAACGGTTAAAAATTGAAAACCGGCAGCAGGAACAATATTTTCAGATTCTTATTGAACACCTTGCTACAGGAATAATAACATATAATAATCAAGGGTTTATTTACCATGCCAATTCGTCTGCAAAAAGATTACTTTCAACTGATGTTCTTACTCATTTACAGCAAATTGAAAGAATAGATCAGAAGCTTTTTTTGGCAATCTCAGGAATTAAGCCTTTTGAGAGACGTTTGGTTGCTATGAATACTGAGCGAGGCGAGATTCAACTTTCCCTTAAAGCAACATCATTCAAAACAGATGAGCATGAATTAGTAATTCTGTCAATTCAGGATATAAAAAATGAACTTGATGAAAAAGAACTGGATTCCTGGATGAAACTTATTCGTGTCCTGATGCATGAAATAATGAACTCTATAACACCAATAACTTCTCTTTCGGAAAGTCTTTCAAATATTTACAGCAAAGACGGGAAACAGCTTCATCCTGAACAGGTTACTGATAAAACCATAACAACTACTCTCCAGGGGTTGAACGTCATAAAAGAACAGGGAAATGGGTTGATGTCTTTTGTTGAGTCGTACAGAAAGCTTACAAGGATCCCTGAACCTGATAAAAAAATTTTCAGGGTAGCTGACCTGATAAATCGTGTTACAACACTATATAATTCACTTGATAAGAGCGACAAGGTCAACCTCTCTTTTTCACTTAAAGATCCTGATCTTGAAATCTTTGCAGACCAGAACCTGATCTCACAGGTATTGATTAATCTTCTGAAGAATGCCCTGGAAGCCAACGAAAACAATCCAGATGGGAAGATTGTGCTTTCAGCTGGTATAAACATTGACCACCGCACTGAGATCTGTGTATCAGATAATGGTCCGGGTATAAGTGAAGCAAATCTCGATAAAATATTTGTCCCGTTCTTTACAACACGTAACAGCGGATCGGGAATTGGTCTGAGTATCTCAAAACAAATCATGAAGGTACATGGTGGAAATCTGAAGGTCAGATCTGTCATAGAAAAAGAGACTGTCTTCTGCCTGAGTTTCTAATCGTATTTTATAGCTTTAACAGGTGTGATCCTGCTGATTAAATTGGATGGGACAAGCAGCATTATTATGATAGCAGCCATTGTACCTGCGTTCAGTAACAGTATATGGGAAAGCTGAAGATTTACCGGAACAGTTTTAATATAATAAGAAGAGGCATCAAGGGTTAATACACCGGTTTTTAATTGAATGTATGCAAGACCTATCCCGATCAGGTTCCCCCATAACAGTCCTTTTCCGATAAGATATGCTGCCTGGTAAAGGAATATTCTCCGGATTATTGAATCTTCCGATCCAAGGGCTTTAAGTACTCCAATCATATTTGTTTTTTCAAGGATCAGAATAAGCAGCCCCGAAATCATATTAAATCCGGCTACAATAAGCATCAGAAAAATAATAATGATAACATTTACATCCTGAAAATTAAGCCAGTCAAATATCTGCGGATATTTTGTCCGGATATTTGTTACCTTAAACTTAGCCTCTTTTTCGCTTATTTTATATCCTATGGTATCCCTGACAGCCATTGTCATTTCATCCAGCTTATCAAAATCATTAATAAATATTTCAAATCCGCTTACCTGATCATCACTCCAGCCATTGAGCTTTTTAATATGTCGGATGTCGCAAAATACATATATCTTATCAAATTCTTCGAGACTTGTCTCATATATGCCACTGATAATAAATGATCTCATTCTCGGCGGATCCTGAATAAAATGCATTCTTATAGTATCACCGGTATGTACTCGGAGCATATCAGAGATTTTTTTAGAAATGATGACATTGTTCGATGGACGTCCGGTATCAGAAACTGTGAAAACATTTCCATTAATCATATTGCTTTTAAAGTAACGCCAGTCAAAATCGCTTCCTATACCTTTAAGTACTACACCCTGAATATCTGCTTCAGTTTTAATAATACCTGCTTTTGTGGCAAAAACCTGCACATGTTGGATTCCGGGAATCTGTTTGAGTTTTGGAATGAATTTCTGGGTGTCACTGATAGGAGTTGTCTCGAATGAGATGTTCGAATCGAAGTTCATTACCTGAATATTAGATCCGAATCCAACGACTTTCTCCCTGATCTGCTGTTTAAAACCGGTAAGTATTGCAACGGCAAGGATCATAACTGCCAGACCCATTGCAATTCCAATTATTGCAATAACATTTATCGGACGGGAGAAGGATGTCTCTTCACGTCTTCCTTTTATGAGCCTCTGTGCTATGAAATATGGTAAATTCATCTGTTTAATAAGTTCTCAAAATTAAGAAAATTGATCAATCTATTTTCATAATTGAATTTAATGAAGAATTAACCGCAAAGTGTGCAACGGTTTGGGGTTAAAAAGTAATTCAACCTATAACCGGGAATTTTATTAATTTTACAAAGCATAAAATGTTTGTATGAAAAAACTTCTCTTTGTAATATCATTTTTTTCATTAACGTGTTCGTATTCAACTTGCTTTGGTGCTGATACAATTCCGGTTCCCGGGGCTAACCAGATTGAACTATATCGGAATATAATTGAAGGGAAATCAGTAGCAGTTGTCGCAAATCAGACTTCAATGGTTGGACAAACACATCTCGTTGATAATCTTCTAAATATTGGGATTAAAATAAAAGTCATTTTTGCCCCTGAACACGGATTCAGAAATCTGGCAGATGCCGGTGAATCAATCAACGGCGGGAAAGATTCTGAAACAGGGATCGCAGTAATTAGTTTATATGGTTCAAATCTTAAGCCAACTGCTGCTGATCTCGCAGGAATTGATATAGTTATTTTTGATATTCAGGATGTAGGAACCCGGTTCTATACATATATTTCAACTCTGCATTATCTTCTGGAAGCATGCGGAGAAAACCATGTCAAATGCCTGATTCTTGACCGGCCAAATCCAAATGGCTTTTATTTTGACGGAAACATTCTTGATACTACATACAGATCTTTTGTCGGTATGGATCCAATACCCATTGTACATGGAATGACAGTAGGAGAATATGCTCAGATGCTTAATGGTGAGGGATGGCTGAAGGGAGGAGTAAAATGCGATCTGACTGTTATAAAATGTAAGTATTACAATCACCAGACTCATTATGAACTTCCGGTGAAACCATCACCTAACCTTCCAAATCAGAACTCTGTATATTTATATCCGTCTATTTGTTTTTTTGAAGGGACAAATCTTTCACTTGGAAGAGGAACATCTTTTCCGTTCCAGGTATTCGGCTCACCAAAACTTCCGGATAAAGGATTCAGTTTCACTCCGGAAAGTGTTCCCGGGGCATCGAATCCTGCTTTACTGGGTATAAAATGTTTCGGGACTGATCTTAGAAATGCAACGAAAATGAAACTCGTTCCAAAACCGGAAATTAACCTCGATTGGGTGATAAACGCCTACAATGACTTCCCTGAAAAAAATAAATTCTTTACAAAATATTTTGATACCCTTGCCGGTGGTCCTTTGCTTCGTGAACAGATTCAGAAAGGGATGACTTCAGCACAGATAAGGGAAACCTGGAAACCCGGGTTGGAAAAATTTGGAAAAATACGGGAGAAGTATTTGCTGTATAGATAGATAATCTCAGCATCCATGGTTCTTGCCCCCCACACCTTAAAGGGGGCAAAAAAGGGCTGGGGGGAATCAGGGTAGCAGATACGATTATCTATACCCTCCCCGGATATACCTTTAATGCTTCAGCCAGAATTTCCATAGCCTTCTTAAGGTCTTCTATTTTAAGTACATATGCTATGCGGACTTCATTTTTCCCGTAACCAGGAGTTGAATAGAATCCTGAGGCAGGAGCTACCATAACGGTCTGATTATTGAATTCAAAATCTTCTAGAAGCCATTGAGCAAACTTATCAGCATCATCAACAGGGAGCTTTACGACTGTGTAAAATGCCCCTTTTGGCTTAGGACAGTAAACACCTTGTATTTTATTCAATGCCTCTACCATATAATTCCTGCGGGCAGTATACTCTCTGTTAACTTCTTTAAAATATTCCGGGGGAGTTTCAATTGAAGCTTCTCCGACTATCTGACCTAGTCCGGGAGGAGAGAGACGTGCTTGTGCAAATTTAAGTGCGGCTGAGATAACTTCTTTGTTTTTAGAAATTAGCATCCCTATCCTTACACCGCATTCACTATAGCGTTTTGATACTGAGTCGAGCATTATTACATTATTATCAATGCCTTCCAGATTCATTGCTGAGAAATGTTCTGCACCGTCATAGCAAAATTCCCTGTAAGCCTCATCTGAGAAGAGAAAAAGATCATGTTTTTTTACAATTTCTCTGAGTTGAAGAAGTTCCTCTTTTGAATAGAGATATCCGGTAGGATTATTTGGATTACATACAATTATTCCTTTGGTCTTTGAGGTAATTTTCTTTTCAATCTCGGCGATAGGAGGAAGGGCAAAATCTTCTGTGATATAGGATGTTACCGGCACAATTTTTATACCGGCTGTGGTAGCAAAACCATTGTAGTTGGCATAAAATGGTTCTGGGGTAATTACCTCTTCCCCTGGATTTACGCAAGACATCAGTGCAAACAGGATGGCTTCAGATCCTCCTGTTGTCACAAGCATTTCGGTATGATCGATATTAATTCCTGCCTTTTGATAAAATGCTGCCAGTTTCCGACGATATGTTTCATTACCTGCAGAATGGCTGTACTCAATTACCTTCAGATTAAAATTGCGAATTGCATTTAATGCTACCTCAGGAGTGGGAATGTCGGGTTGACCTATATTGAGATGATAAACTTTTCTTCCTTTTCGTTTTGCTTCTTCCGAATATGGAACCAGTTTTCTTATTGGTGATGCTGGCATCGCTTTGCCTTTGTCTGATATTGATGGCATAATATTTTGGTTTTAACTATTTTAATAATTGAATGACAAAAATAATTAAAATGGAATACTTAAAAGATGATTTTTATTATAAAGGGAGATTTATAATTTTACCACGGAGGACCCGGATTAACACGGAATAAGACTCCGTGAAACTCCGTGCACTACATGGTTACTTTTTTTATTCTTTATACCCATCCTCACCTCTTTATCATGTTTCAGTTTAAATTTCTATTTTTGCAAATCAAAGATTTTCAAACATTCTAATACACATCGATGGAAATTCCTTCAAAATTTGAACCCGGCAAAGCTGAGAGCAGGTGGTATAAGTACTGGATGGACAATGGATTCTTCAAAAGTACTCCTGATGAGAGAGAGCCGTATACAATAGTTATACCACCTCCAAATGTCACAGGAGTTCTTCATATGGGACATATGCTCAATAATACAATACAGGACGTCCTTGTGCGCAGAGCGCGTATGCTTGGGAAAAATGCGTGCTGGGTTCCAGGTACTGATCATGCTTCAATTGCAACAGAAGCAAAGGTAGTTGCAAAGCTTAAAGCAGAAGGGATTGAAAAACGAGATCTTACAAGAGAAGAGTTTCTTGAGCATGCCTGGGCATGGACAAATAAACATGGAGGTATTATTCTGGAACAGCTGAAACGATTGGGCGCTTCATGTGACTGGGGTCGTACACTTTTTACAATGGATGAAAAGAGATATGACTCCGTAATTAAAGTTTTTGTTGACCTGTTCAATAAAGGACTTATTTACAGAGGTGTAAGGATGGTTAACTGGGACCCTCAGGCAATGACAGCTGTGTCAGATGAGGAGGTTAATTATACAGACGAAAAATCAAAATTGTATTATGTTCGCTATAAGATAGTTGGAGAGGATGGTTCTGTGATGGTTGCAACAACCAGACCTGAAACAATACTCGGAGATACTGCTGTATGTGCCAATCCTGATGACGTACGTTACCAGCATCTGAAAGGGAAAATGGTAATTGTCCCAATGACTAACCGGGAAGTTCCGTTTATTTTTGACAGCTATGTAGATCCGGAATTTGGAACCGGATGCCTGAAGATTACTCCGGCTCATGATATAAACGATTATGAGATCGGATTAAGGCATAAGCTGCCAACGATAGATGTTTTTAATGATGACGGCACTATAAGCGAAAGAGCCGGTATGTTTATTGGTGTCGACAGGTTCAAGGCAAAAGATCTTGCTGAAAAGGAGCTTCAGAGGACCGGGAACCTCGTTAAGGTTGAAAATTACGATAATAAGATAGGCCGTTCGGAAAGAACAAATGCCGTGATTGAACCACGACTTTCCATGCAGTGGTTCGTGAAGATGAAGGATCTGTCAGTTCCTGCATTGGATGCTGTTATGAATGATGATGTTCTGATACATCCTGCGAAATTCAAAAATCTCTATCGTCACTGGATGGAGAATGTGCGCGACTGGTGTATAAGCCGTCAGTTGTATTGGGGGCACAGGATACCTGCATGGTACTACAATAATACCGAATTTGTTGTTGCGGAGAACGTTACACAAGCTCTTGAACTGGCAAGAGAAACAACTGGCAACTCTTCATTAATGGAAAAGGATCTTCGTCAGGAAGAAGACGTTATGGATACCTGGTTCTCGTCATGGTTATGGCCGATAGTGGCATTCGACGGGATAAATAATCCGGATAACACTGACATTAAATATTACTATCCAACTAATGATCTGATTACAGCTCCTGAAATTCTCTTTTTCTGGGTAGCCAGAATGATAATTGCCGGTTATGAATACAGAGGCCAGAAGCCATTTACCAATGTATATCTCACTGGTCTGGTTCGAGATCAGCAGAGAAGAAAAATGTCTAAATCACTCGGAAACTCTCCTGAGCCAATAGATCTTATAGAAAAATATGGGGCCGACGGAGTAAGGGTTGGTATGCTTTTATGCTCCCCCGCAGGCAATGACCTGCTCTATGAAGACAGCCTTCCTGAACAGGGACGTAATTTTGCCAATAAGATCTGGAATGCTTTCAGACTTGTAATGAGCTGGGAAATTGATGAAACAATCGGACAGCCTGAGTCTTCTTCAGTTACTGTAAAGTGGATGGAAGAGATCATGAATAAATCAGTTAGTGAGATTGATCTTAACTTTAATAAATTCCGCATTTCAGAAGCTTTGATGACAACCTATAAATTATTCTGGGACGAGTTTTCCGGTTGGTATCTTGAAGTCATAAAGCCTTCGTATCAAAAACCAATTGACAGGGTTACATATGATGCAACTATTGAAATTTTTGATAAGCTTTTGAAGGTAATTCATCCTTTTATGCCATTCATTACTGAAGAGATCTGGCAGTATATGATAAGCAGGATAGATGGTGAAAGTATTATGGTCGCGAGGATGCCTGAAGCGGTGAATTTTGACAAAAAACTTATTGAAAGTTTTGAATCAGTTAAGGAGACAATCAGTGCCATCAGAACAGTAAGAAAAAGTAAAGAAATTCCCATGAAGGAAAAACTGGATCTTCTGATAAGGTCTGATAAAGATAACTTTGATACTGAGTTTCTTTCTGTCATCAGTAAACTTTGCAATCTCTCAGGGATATCATTTGTTTCAGAGAAGCAGGAAGGAGCTGTTGCATTTATGGTGCGTACCACAGAGTACTTTATCCCTCTAGCAGGGACTCAGGATGTTGAAGGAGAAATAGTCAAGCTGGAAGAAGGGCTCGTTTACAACAAAGGCTTTCTGGATTCTGTTATGAAAAAACTTGCAAATGAGCGATTTGTTCAGAATGCCCCTGCCAATGTTCTTGAGATGGAAAGAAAGAAAAAGAGCGATGCTGAGTCAAAGATAAAATCACTCGAAGAAAGGCTGGATGAGTTAAAAAGTCTGTGAGTTCAAAAGGATAAGTTGACTGCATGACTGCAAGACCTCAAGACTTGCACGACAAAGTTTTATGGCATAAGTTTCCTTACAAAATAATTCTGATCCACTAACACAAGCTCCCAATCGCTGTTAAGAATAAGTGTCCAACCTTCCCCTGAAATATGGTTTTTATCAGATTTGAATCCTTTAGTAGTGATTCTAAGGAATTTAAAATTATTTGAAACAAGACATCCAACTTTATCCACTGTAAGTTTTCCCCAGCTGTCTGAAACTCTGATGGAACTGTAAAGCGTCCCCAGAGAATCAAGAGAGTGGATATTTTCAGGTTCAAAATCAAAGTATGGGCTTTCAAGCTCAAGGAATACAACAGGTTTTTCAGTAAATATACTGGTCTGTTTATGGATTCCTTCCCTTATGTCTGCCAGACGCTGGTACTCTTCTTTATTTATTGCATCAATATCATAACTTACAGCCAGACTTCCTGCAACGTCTCTGCAGATAAGTGGGAGCTGAATATTATACATTTCTCTTACAGCATTTCCAAGGTCAAAATTTTCAGAAGGGATTTTCTTAAAATCAAATCCTTTATCGTAAAGGAGTGAGGCGTAGAGTGCCCCATGGATGGATCCGTATGATCTGGAGTAGGATTGCATGGAATATACCCTGTCGAGATTTTCGAAAAGCCTGGTTTTGAACTCCTCAGGCGAGTTCGTACAAAGCATTGTATATGTGAATGTTGCAAGGCCCTCAAAAGTCTCAAAACGATTTTCTTCTTTAGTATATTTTAGATAAAGCTCGCGGTTGGAACCTCTGAAGATAAGGGCATCCCTGATTGCAAGTTGTCTCTCTTCACCCTGTGCATTAATTGCTTTCCGCAAAGCCTTCCATTCTAGTTTTATCCATAATCTGGCTTCCTTTTCATCCATATTGCTTGCACTGAACCCTGCTGATTTCATTTCAGGTACTTCTGGTTGAATCCGGTGAAACAGGCAGTGTATTGCACGGTTTTTTATCCTGTAATCATCTTCTTCAAGAGGAAGGGGGGCCATTCCAAATATGACGCCACCAAATTGAACAGGAGAATTAGTTAAAACAAGTTCTTTTGGATATATTCCGGTATATATTCCGTCCTTTCCTTTAAGTAAACCTTCTTTATCAGGCTGGTTTGCTATAATTCTCCGACTTGTTCGCTCAATGAACATTAACGGCCCGTAAAGGTTTTTTCCCCATAATTTGCCATTATCCCGGTTACAGATCTCTTCAATACTTTTAAAATACTGTGAAGCTTTTTCAGTTGTGAAGTATGTGTCAGTTTTTTCTCCCTTACAACTTAAAAGAAACAGGAAAATCGGTAAAAAGATCCATTTTGTCATTGTGCCGGTTTGTGGAGCCGAAAGTAACAAAATTTTCTGGAAATTGTCAAACCTTCTGATAAGTACCTTTAATTAGAGCCAGAATACTCATTTTTCTACTATTACAATTAATTAATACCTTTAGCGCATGAATTTATTATAATGGATTATTCAGATAATTTGTCAATGCTGTATCAGATCAGCGAGGTTGTTGCGAAAAGTACTGACCTTGAAGAGGCTATTCTCCAGGTAATGGAGGAGATGGACAAAAAGTTTGGAGTGCTTCAGGCTATTTTGACTGTCCTTAACAGGAACTCATCCAAGATTTGCATCGAGGTTGCCTATGGCCTGACAAAGGAAGAAATTGAAAGAGGCGAATATAAGATCGGCGAAGGTATTATTGGTGAAGTTGTAAAAACCGGAGAACCGTATATTATTCCTCATATCTCTGATGAACCACGTTATCTGAATAAAACTAAGTCGACCAGTAAAAACAGAGATGAGGACTCATTTATCTGTGTACCGATAAAAGCTAAAAATCAGATCATCGGCACCCTTAGCGTCAAACTAAAATATTACGCAAACCGTACTTTTAAAAATGAATTGCAGTTACTTACAGTTATGGCTTCCATGTTTGCCCGGCTGGTCAGGTCGCGACAGGATAAGATTGAAGAACTGGAAAAGCTCCATTTTGAAAAACTTAGAGAACAGGGACTCTATAGCTATAATGACCGAATCACATCACTGGTAGGTGAATCGGGGAAAATGCAGGCAGTGTACGACCTGATCACAAAAGTGGCAATGACCAACGCAACTATTCTGATAAGAGGTGAAAGCGGTGTTGGAAAAGAACTGGTTGCCCAAGCTATCCATGATCAGAGTCAGCGAAGCAAGATGCCAATGATTAAAATTAACTGTGCCGCCATTCCCGAAAACCTTATAGAAAGTGAATTGTTCGGTTATGAAAAAGGGGCATTTACCGGTGCTGATAAACTTCATAAAGGAAGATTCGAATTAGCTGAAAAAAGTTCAATCTTTCTGGATGAGATAGGCGACCTCCCTGCTAACCTGCAGGTTAAATTATTAAGAGTAATTCAGGAAAAAGAATTTCAACGGCTTGGTGGAACTGAAACAATTCAGGCTGATGTACGTATCATTGCTGCAACAAACCGGAATCTCGAGGAGATGATCGCAAAAAATGAATTCCGAGAAGATCTTTATTACCGGCTTAATGTTTTTCCAATCATTGTTCCACCTCTCAGGGAAAGGAGGGGAGACATCCCTTTGCTTGTAAATCATTTTATTGAAAAGTATAACCGGATGCATGGGCTTGAAATTAAAAGGATCAGCTCAACAGCAATAGACTTGTTAATGACATATCACTGGCCTGGCAATATCAGAGAACTGGAAAATTGTATCGAACGTGCCTGCATACTAAGCGCTGATAAAGTAATCCGTTCCCATAACCTTCCCCCTACATTACAAAGTGCAGCATCAACACACTCCCGCGTAGATGGAAGTCTGGGTGCAATACTAGAAAATGTTGAAAAACAGTTACTCATTGATGCGTTGAACATTTCTAAAGGGAACATATCCAAAGCTGCCGATCAGCTTAAACTTACCGAACGCATTATGGGACTTAGAATAAAAAAGTACGAAATAGATCCCACTGTATTCAAAAAGTTTAAACTTAAAGAAACAGGTATATAAGATTTCTTCAGTAATCATTTACTTCTACTTTAGTCCAACAACAAATCGGTTGAAACCTTGATACAGTCATCTGAGCTAACTGACACATAATCAGGTGTGTATAGGCATATATTTATTATTCGGGAACACCAGTGCTAACCATAAATACTGAAATCCTACATTTTTGTAGGAATTTTTATAGTTTATTACAGTATTGTAGTATTTTTCCCCTTTAATTATTTTCCTGAATATTTTTAAGACAATCTGAATTGCCCATTCGGTATTGATTTGCAACTTTCTTACTTTTATTTTATAGATGAATTCCTGCTTTCTGGCATGCATTTGGACTTATAGTTTGCCATATAAGAAAGTGTACAACAATGTACTTTTTATGAAAAGTAAAAGAGGAGTTATTAACCTAAAACTTAAACGAATGAAAAAGATCTTTGTAATTATTGGAATTTTCTGTTTTCTAAGCATTGAAAATTCTTATTCAACACCCTCAACTCAGATTTGGATCCCTTCCACCGATTTTCAAAAGTGGAAAACAATGCACTTTGGGTATGATACTTATCTGAGGACTTCCAAGATTGGTGGAGTCAGAGGTGCCGGGATGACAGATCTTGGTCTGACTACAGGTCTATTACCATTCGAAAAATTCCAGGGTGAAATTGGGGTGGATTATTTATATATGGGAGACAATAATTACGATGACCATCCAATTTATTTTAATGCAAAAATAGGTTTCCCAGAGAATGCGTTGTTTAAAAACTCTCCTGCTATCGCTTTAGGAGCATTTAATTTTGGTCTTAAAAAGAATCTTACTGATTATAATATTTTGTATGGTGAGATTGCCAAAACAATTCCTGTGATTGGAAGGATTACAGCCGGCTATTATTCAGGTAATGAAAAGGTTTTGGTTGATGAAAACCTTAATAAGGCAAAAAGTGGGATCTTACTTTCCTGGGACAGGACTATGACAGAAATATCCGATAAACTCTGGCTTGCCGTTGATTATCAGGGAGGAAAAAATTATCTGGGAGCTCTTAATCTTGGTGCTTCATGGTCCTTCTCTACAAATGTTTCAATGATCATTGGCTATGACATTTATAATAATAAGAAAGCCTACTATAATACAAACAATCAGAATGCCAACACCTTCACAGTGCAGATTGACATCAATTTTTAATATGAAATAGAAATTAATTAAAACTTAAAATATAGAAATATGAAAGTAATCGCAATTAATCCCGGACGCGGACGGTACTTTGCCAGAATACGTGAAAACTGGTCAAAGCCTAAGGACTGGAAGTTTGGAATTACAATTCTGGCCGGTAAAATGATAGGATTGCTGGCAGTCCTTTTAGCTATGATGTTGCTTCCGGGTCTCCTTGGCAGCACAACTGCCAGCGCAGCGGATGTAGACACTTACACTGCTCATGAAACAGCTATGATAAATACTATAAATACTGTATGGACTTTGGTGGCTGCGTTTTTGGTATTCGGGATGCAGGCTGGATTCGTGATGCTTGAAGCCGGATTTGCAAGAAAGCGTGAGACAGTTAATATTTTAGTAGAATGTATCCTTGATACCGCTATTTGTGGTCTTTCTTTCTGGGCAATTGGATATGCTTTCATGTTTAGTGAGGGGAGCGGATTCATAGGGCACCATTGGTATTTCCTACAGGGAGTTCCTGAGACATATGGTGCAACAGGCGTTGCAATATTGGCTCACTGGATCTTTCAGTTTGCATTTGCTGATACTGCCTCTACCATTACTTCAGGAGCTATGATCGGACGTACCAGCTTTCGCGGAGACATCATTTACAGTATAGGTGTTACAGCATTCATATACCCTATCATTGGTCACTGGGCTTGGGGTCCTGACGGATTTTTGGCCTTAATGGGAACTCCGGGTCATTTCTTACCTTCATTAGGCCAGGGTTTTCGCGACTTCGCAGGTTCAACTGTAGTTCACACAATCGGAGGAATGGTCTCACTTGCAGGTGCAATAGTTTTAGGTCCCAGAATCGGGCGTGTATTTTTGCGCGATAACAAAGTCAAAGGAGGTTTGCCAGCTGCACACAATTTACCATTGGCTGCTGTAGGAGCTTTTTTACTATGGTTTGGCTGGTACGGATTTAACCCGGGAAGCACACTTTCAGCTATGGATTTCCAGGGAATTGGAAGAATTGCTGCAAATACTACCCTGGCAGCCTGTGCAGGATCTTTGGTTGCTATGCTTTGTGCTCTTTGGTATGGCCCTTTCAAAGGGAAATTCGATACTGGATTTGCAATTAATGGTTTGCTGGCAGGGTTGGTTGCAATAACTGCTCCGTGTTATTGGGTATCTCCTTTGGGATCAATAATTCTTGGCGGCGTATCGGGACTTATTGTCTTTGCAGGTGTTTACCTTATGGAGTATCTTCGTATAGATGACCCGGTTGGTGCAGTTTCTGTTCATGGTTTTAATGGTATATGGGGCACACTATCTCTTGGATTGTTTGCGAGTGGTCAGTTTGGATCTACAGGCCCATTGGGCGCTGATAATTCTGCTCCTGTAACTGGTCTTTTTTATGGAGGAGGATGGAGTGTTCTTAAAGCACAGGCAATAGGGAGCTTTACTATCACAGCAGTTACTTTAATTGTCTCCCTTCTTCTAATGCTTGCAGTAAGTAAATTACCTTACCCGTATAAGCTTCGTGTTGAGGCAGAGGGCGAAACTGGAACTGGAGGACTAGACGTTTGGGAACATGGGGCAGAAGCTTATCATGATTGAGGATCTGCCTATTGAAGGATTTTTAGTAAATTTAGAGTTAATTAATATTCAGATAATATGAAAAAGATCGAAGCTATTATAAGAGTCTCAAAATTTCAGGAAGTAAAAGAGGCTTTACATGCAATCGACATTGATTTTTTTACCTACTGGGATACTGTTGGTGTTGGAAATGAAAAGAAACGAAAGGGTTCCTATCGGGGCCAGGATACAGAATTTATTTCAAGAAGGACACTCTCAATTGTTGTTCGTGATCAGAATTTACAGAAAACAATTGATTGTATTCTAGATACTGCTTATACTGGCGAACTTGGAGACGGCAAGATCTTTGTCTCGACAATCGATGATTCATACAGGATCAGGACACGTGAAAGAGGTGATGATTCGCTGTTCATAAAGGACTAGAACGCATCATTGCTTATAATATAATTAACAGGCTATTAATTAAGAACATAAAAAAATGAAGAAAATTGAAGCTATTATTAGAACATCAAAATTTGAAGATGTTAAAACTGCACTCGCCGATCTTGGCATCGATTTCTTCTCTTACTGGGACGCATCGGGTGTAGGAAATGAAAAGATGCGAAGACAGCACGGATACAGAGGAACTGTAGACACACAGTTTATCAGGAGGATATTTCTTTCAATCGTGCTTCGCGATATTAATGTTAAAAAAACTATCGATTGCATAGAAAAAGCTGCTTTCACCGGAGAAACAGGCGACGGAATGATTTTCTGCTACAATATCGAAGAATCAGTAAGGATCAGTAATGGGTCCCGTGGAGATGCCTCAACAGCCGGACCTGGTGATATGAAGCTGATCGAATAATTTTTTTCAGGTTGGTTAGTTAGTTGACTTGTAGAGGTGCAAAATCTTGCGCCTCTACTTTTGTTTTTTATTATACCCCGAATAGAAGTATTTATCATAATTCTGTTTGAGTTAATTATCTATTTTTGCCCCGCTTACTTAATATTGATCACAGATTATGAAGAATAACGATATCCTCATGAACCCGAATGAATTGGTTCAGTTTCTAAAAAAGCCTTCTCTGGACTTTACACGAGAAGATATCATCAGGTTTATTGAGGCTAAGGGAATATCAATGCTTAATTTCCGGTATGTGGCTGATGATGGCAAACTCAAATCACTGAATTTTGTGCCACACAGCCGGGATCATCTTGAATCAATACTTACTGCAGGAGAAAGAGTTGATGGCTCAAGTTTATTCTCATTTGTCGAATCAGGCTCCAGCGATCTTTATCTGATCCCCCGGTACCGTACAGCTTTTCTTAATCCTTTTACAAGCGTTCCCACTCTCGAAATACTTTGCTCATTTTATAATAATGATGGGAAGCCTCTCGAAAGCGCTCCGGAATATATCCTTAGAAAAGCCTATACCCGTTTTATCGAAAAAACTGGCTATAGAATGAAAGCTTTCGGAGAACTTGAATATTATATTAACTCAACCCACGATGATCTTTATCCCTTGATTGACCAGAAAGGATATCACCAGTCACGCCCATTTGCAAAATTCGAGGATCTGAGGATTGAAGCCCTTGAGCTTTGTGCAAAAGCAGGATGCAGAATAAAATATGGTCATTCTGAAGTAGGCAGTTTTACTAAAGCAGGAGAGGATTTTGAACAGCATGAAATAGAATTTCTTCCGGTTGAAATAGATGAGGCAGTCGATCAGCTGCTTATCTCAAAATGGATTTTACGCAGTCTCAGTTCTGAGTATGGTGTTGAAGTTAGTTTCGCTCCGAAAATTACTGTTGGGAAAGCCGGCTCAGGAATGCATATTCATATGATGCTTGAAAAGGACGGAGTAAACCTTATGGTTGAAAACGGGAAACTGAGTCAGGTTGCCAAACGGATGATTGCAGGTATCCTCGACCTGTCAAAAGCACTTACTGCTTTCGGGAATACCATTCCAACTTCTTATCTGCGTCTGGTTCCACATCAGGAGGCACCAACAAATATCTGCTGGGGAGACAGGAACAGATCAGTTCTGATTCGTGTACCCCTGGGCTGGAATGGAACAATGAATATGATAAAAGATGCTAATCCGGCTGATAAAACAGAATTTCAGGATATGCCATCAAAACAAACAGTGGAGCTTAGATCTCCCGATGGCTCAGCTGATATTTATAAACTTTTTGCCGGACTTGTAATTGCCACTGAGCATGGACTTGAGATGGATAATGCTCTCGAAATTGCTGATGAACTTTATGTTAACTATAATATTTTCAGAATACAGGATAAGAAAAAGGATAAAAAACTGGAATCCCTTCCGGCATCTTGCTGTGAATCGGCAGATTGCCTGTTAGCTCAAAGGGACTATTTTGAAAAAGACGGAGTGTTCCCGACCGGGGTAATTGATAATGTTGTGACTAAGTTGAAAGCTTTTAATGATAAAGGTCTTAGCGAAAAACTTTACAATAAAAACGAAGAGATAAGTAAACTCGTCATTAAGTATCTTCACTGCGGATAGTAGAAGTTGCAGCTTTTGTACTAACATTAAGTTCAAATCCGATTAAGATGGCTATGGAATTCAGATAAAGCCAGCCAAGACTTACCATCAGTGTCCCGAGTGAGCCGTAAAGCCGATTGTATTGTCCGTAATGGTTAACATAGGCTGAGAATCCGAGAGACGTAAGGATAAATAAGAGTGTCGCAAGAGTGGACCCCGGTGAGAAAAATTTAAAGTCGGCTCTCTTTGCAGGAGCAAGATAATATAAGAATGAGATCGCAAGAAAAACCAGGAGGATAATTAATATCCACTTAAGGAATATTAAAACATGAATTACAAACTGCCGCTTTATAATGTGGAGTAATACCAACCTGTTTACTGCAATTTTCCCCAATACTAAAAGTGCGACAGCTGTTGAAATCAATATAACGACAATCACCAATAAAATTATGGAAATTTTCCGCTGATCAATCCAGGACCTGGTTTTAAAGGTGTGAGCCGATACCACAAATGCATGAATAACTGCGTGAATCCCGTTTGTTGAGAATATTATTGTAGCAATAAACATTATGATGAGCCATCCCCCGCTCTTATGTGTAACGATATCAATGATTGTGGTTTGCATAAAAGCAAAAGCATTTGAAGGAAGGATGTTTTCAAAAAGCCTTATCAGCTCCAGTTGAAAGTTGTGAATCGGAATAAATGGAATGAGGGTGAAAAGAAAAACAGAGGCAGGCAGTAGTGCTAGCAACATGTTGAACGCAATTGAAGATGCCCTAGTAACAAGCACTCCTTTGCTGAATCCTTTTATTACGAATTTTATAACATTGCTTATTGGAATTCCTTTAAAACCCGGGAGAACCAGATTTTTAAGCTTATTTTTCCAGCCAGGGGCTTCGATTTTCCTTTTCCCATTTTGCATTCTGCCTGTTTTGTCTTTTGTTTTTTCTTCTCTACGTTCTGCTTTCCAAGCTTAACGTTTATTTACCACTTTTGTCTTTTATTCTATTGCTTTAAGGCTCATATCCAGGCTTTTAATATGATGAGTTAGAGCGCCTACAGAAATGAAATCTACACCACATTCGGCATAAGATCTGATTGTTTCAAGAGTTATCCCTCCTGATGATTCTGTTTCATATTTGCCTGAAATTTCTCTGACAGCCAACAGGGTATCGTGAATATTGAAGTTGTCCAGCATTATTCGGTCAACTCCTCCGATAGATATGATTTTTTTAACATCATCAAGATTTCTGGCTTCAATTTCAACCTTAAGATTCAATTTGTTTTTGTTAAGGTATTCCTGAGTCTTTGTAATTGCTTTCTCAATTCCTCCGGCAAAATCAATATGATTATCTTTTAACATTATCATATCGAATAATCCCATTCTGTGATTAACTCCGCCACCAATCCTCACAGCTTCTTTTTCAAGAAATCTCATCCCGGGCGTTGTTTTTCGGGTATCAAGTATTTTTGTTTTAAGACCTTCAAGCTTGCTGACATATTCATGAGTGCTGGTTGCTATTCCGCTCATCCTTTGCATAATGTTCAGAACAAGCCGTTCCGCTTTAAGAACAGATTGCTGACGGCCCTCCAGATAGAATGCGATATCTCCGGGAAAGATCAGGGTGCCATCTTCCAATAAAACCTCAAGTTTAAGATCTTTATCGACAATTTGCAAAACCTCTTTTGCAACTCTGACACCTGCAAGGATTCCTTTTTCTTTGATAAGGAGTTTCGCTTTGCCCTTTGTCTTTTCCGGGATACAAGCCTGAGAAGTATGATCGCCATCTCCGATATCCTCTCCGATGCTTCTTAAGATGAACTCTCTGAGAATTTTATTTTCCATTGTCGGGTTCAATGCGTATCTGGTGTATTAGTAATTCCTCGCCAACTTTTTTTAGTAAAAAATAAACCCGGAATGATCCTTTTTCTGTTTTAAGATTTCCTATGGCATATTGTGCATCATTCTTTGCACCCTGATGAAGAACTGTAAAATCTATGGTTTTATACTCATTGAAAAAATCATTTAGAATTGTCTCAGCTACATTTTTTTTATAGAAATCTTCTTTGTCCAGAAGCAAAAGTTCAATAGTGGAATTCATGTACTTTGCCAATTCAGCAGCGTTCCCTGCTTTTATAGAACTAGATATTCCTCCGGGAATTTTTGACTGATCCTGTGTCCCGGAACTTAAACAGATGAAAGTTATCAGCAGCACCGGAATAATATTTATGGATTTCATTTCAAATCAGTTTAGTTATTGCCGACTTTTTAAATCAATGAGTTACAAATTTAATACTAATTTTATTATAAAATCATTTTAACCGCAAAGCTCGCAATTTGTGTTTTTCGCGCAAAATCTCTGCGAACTATGCAGCTAATGGATTTTAGTTAAAGACACTTTAAAATACTATTTTTGTGCCTATTGCCCACATGGCTTTTAACCAAATGAGAATTATTTTTTATGAAGATAGTTTTGGTGCAGACTGGCAGAACCACCGATAAAAATATTTCAGAATTAGCAGATCTGTATGCAAGCCGGATAAAGAAATACTCAGGTTTTGAGATACTTACTCTTCCGGAATTAAAGAATGCCGCTAATATGCCTGTCGCTGAACAGAAGGTAAGAGAAGGGTTAAAGATTCTATCATCGATGAGCCATGACGACTATATTATCCTCCTCGATGAAAGAGGTAAAGAATACAGAACAGTTGATTTTTCAATGTTACTCGAAAAGATATTTATGTTTCCAAAGAAACGGATTGTGTTTATCATTGGTGGTCCATGGGGCTTTTCCGATGAGGTTTACAAGAGAGCTGATCTTAAAATGTCTCTTTCGCAAATGACCTTTCCTCATCAACTGGTACGATTATTGTTTCTTGAGCAACTCTACAGGGTATTTACAATTATCAAGGGAGATCCCTACCATCATGAATAGGATCTAAATATCGCATTATGAGAATAAAGCATTATAGGATATTTCTTATCAGCCTGACTGTTTTAGTAATTCTTATTGCCCTGGCAGCCGAATCAGTTTATTTCAGTGATTTTGAATATCGTTTCAGAACCCGGATGTTCAATAACAGGCTCCATGCTAAAGAGAAAATTCTGGAGGATTGTTTGAATGAGATGAAGCCAATTCTTGCCAGGGAGAATCATCATGGATCGAATTCTGAAAATAATCTTTTTTCAGTAGCTGATCAGAACAGAATTACAATACTTGAATATCTTGACAATAAACTTGCTTATTATTCTGATAATGAGTTTAATGTTCCAACAATATTTATAGATTCACTTTTTACTAAGCCATTGGTTTTTCTTCAGAATGGCTGGTTTCTTCCGAAAACAATACAGGCTGGTAATGAAAAAATAGTTGGCCTGCTCAGGCTTAGAACTGATTATAGTTTTAAAAATGATATTATCAAAAGTGGTTTCGAGAAGGATTATGGAATACTGGAGAACGTTGGATTAAGTAAAGTAAAGAATGCCTCAGAATTTCAGGTTTTTAATAATAATGGTGATTTTCTTTTTTCGCTTTTGTTTCCGAAAATCAGAGAGAACACTTATTTTATTTTTATCCCCTTATGTTTTTGGACTCTTGCATTCATCCTGATTATTCTCTTAACTGTAGAACTTGCGAAACTATTGGCAGGGAAAGCGAGAGACCGGCTCGCAGTTGGTTCTGCTCTTTTAATTTTTTCCTTCATTTATGCTCTTTTTCTATTAACAGGGAAGCCAACAGTCCTTTTTCAAACAGAACTGTTCTCACCATACAGGTTTACTTTAAACAAATTTATCCCATCCCTGGGTCATCTGGTCTTACTCAGTTTTCTTGCAGCAGTTTTTTCAAATATTTTTTACAGGTACTATAACTTTGAGATAGATGAAGAAGATAAAACAATAAAAGACTATTTCTTTCTTGCCGGATTATTGAGTGCAGGAGCAGCATTATTTACTCTTTTTCATTTTGTTTTCAGTAAGCTCATCTCAATATCCAACATTAATTTTGAAACATATAAAGTATTGGAATTGAGTATCTTCAGTATTACGGGGTTCACGGCTGCTATACTGCTTTTACTAGTTCCCGTCTTTTTTCTCCTGAAAGTATTTCAAAGAGTAAAGCAGTACAGAAATATAACTGTTGTCTATTCTATACTCACTTCCCTGGTTGTTCCGGTAATTTTTTACTCTAACGCTGTTTCAACGTTAATACCTTTAGCCGCATTTTATTTCATTTTGATCTGCAGTATATGGATATCAATAAAAAGAGGGATTGGATTATTTAATATGACAGTCATCTTTTCTCTTCTTGCGGGAATTTATTCACTTTGGTTTATTACAATTCTCTCAGATAAAAAGACAACAGAGAATCTTAAAATTCAGGCTGTCTCATTTTCTACTGAAATTGACCCTGAAGCTGAACATCTTCTACTTGATTCATGGCCCGCGATTTCTGGTGATACAGCCTTGAAAAGATTAATGGAAAGTGAAAATTTTGAAAGGTATTTTGATAAAATTTCAGGATATCTCCGCGAAACCTATTTTAACGGATATTGGGGTAATTTTAATTTTAACATAGTATTATGCCGGAATGATGATCCGTTGCAGATTGGTTCCGGAAATGAGTTTTCTGAAAACTGCTTTAAGTTTTTTGATAACCGGATACGAAGAAACGGGCATAAACTGACAGGGACTGATTTCTATTTTATTGATAATCAGGGTGGAAGGTCGTATTATCTTGGAAAGTTGTATTACAGGAGTAAAAATAATCATTCAAATGGCTTATTCATTGAACTATACAGTGATGTTAATGTATTCGAACCGGGATATTCTGAACTGCTTCTTGATAAAAAGTTCCACGGATATGCGGGCCTGAAGGATTACTCCTTTTCAAAATATATAAATGGAGAGATGGTACTGCGAACTGGTGAATTTCCTTTTGATAAAACTGATGCTGACTATGTTGATAAAAATTCTGATTACAGGATTTTTAACATTGACGGGTATAAGCATGTTCTGTATAAAAATGGCAACTCTACAGTTATTATATCGCGACCTGATTTAGCTGCTGGTGATATTCTGATCTCTTTTGCATATCTTTTTGGCTTTATACTGCTTCTGACCAATGTGCTCATAATGCTCATAAAAAGACCAGTGTTACACAGTTTGAATATTTTCAATCTGCGCCAGAAGTTACAAATGTCTTTCATCGGCATACTGTTATTTTCCTTTCTGCTAATCGGGATTGTTATAGCTTTTTTAACAATAAGTCAGTATCAGTCAAAACATAATGAAAACATTAAAGAAAAGCTTAACTCAGTATACCTTGAACTGGATAGCAAGCTTTCAATGGAAAAGCACCTGACATCTGATTGGAAAAATAATGGATATTTGTCTTTAAATGATCTTCTTGTAAAACTTTCAAATGTTTTTAATACCGACATAAATCTTTATGATCTAAATGGATTCCTGATAGCTACATCACGGCAGGAGATTTTTGACAGGGACCTGGTCAGCCAGCGCATTAACAATGTTGCCTTAAATAATTTAAAACATCTTGCGAAAAGCGAATATTATCAGAAAGAAAAAATCGGAAATCTCGAGTATTTATCTGCCTATGTTCCTTTTTTTAACACTGAAAATAAAGTTACTGCTTACCTTAACCTGCCGTATTTCAGAATGCAAAGTGTTCTGGCAAAGGAGATTTCAAACCTGGTAGTTGCAGTTATTAATTTTACACTTCTTCTGGTTCTTATTACTATGGGTATGGCAGTATTTATAAGCGGATGGCTTACCTCCCCGCTGTCTATGCTTAGTGAAGGACTTGCTTCTGTTGAGGTCGGTAAGAAAAGCAAGCAATTGTCGTACAGGGGAAATGACGAAATTGGCGAACTTGTAAAGCAGTATAACAGGATGGTTGATGAGATTGAGGAAAGCACACACAAACTGGCAAATTCTGAACGTGAATATGCGTGGAGAGAGATGGCAAAACAGATTGCACATGAAATTAAAAATCCTCTTACTCCTATGAAACTTAATGTTCAGCAATTGTTTAAATCATGGAAAGATAAAGCTCCAGGATTTGATAAATCGATAGAACGGTTTACCGAAAACCAGATTGAATATATTGATAACCTTTCATCAATTGCATCAGCTTTTTCAGCATTTGCCAAAATGCCCGTAACCAATCCGGGAGAAGTTAATCTTCTGGAACAAATCCAGATAACTCTTGAACTCTTTAAAAACACCGACAATGTAACCTTTTCAGTTCATTGGCCATCTGAAAATAAGGTCATTGTTTATGCTGATAAGGAGCATCTTAACGGAGCTTTTTCAAATCTGTTTAAAAATGCGATACAGTCAATTCCTCAGGGAAGGGAAGGTATTGTGAAAATTAATCTGGAAGTAAAAAGCGATAAGATTATTATTTCAATTTATGATAACGGGTCGGGCATTCCTGCAGATCTGCAGAAAAAACTTTTTACACCGAATTTTACAACAAAATCATCGGGGATGGGGTTGGGGTTATCTATTGTGAAAAGATATATTGAGAGTGCAAACGGAAGGATCTGGTTTGAGTCTGAGACTGATAAAGGATCTGTCTTTTATGTTGAATTGCCGTTAATGTACACAGTCGAAAAATTAGGGTAAATTTTGCTATTAAAATCTTAGTTCACTTTAAACACTTTCCATTTAAAATTATTCAATATTATGGTTATATTAGCGGTCCATATTATCTTTTTATGACTGGCAGGTCTGATAGCTATATAAGGAGAGTAATTCTATGTTTGTTAATTCTTTCAGGATTAGCAGTTTCTGTCTATTCTCAGGATAAAAAAATCAGTGGTATAGTAAATGTTTACAGACGCGTTGATGCTATCGGACCAGGTTTGGATAATGTAACTTTAAACACAGTCGATTCAATATCTCCCGGTGATACTGTTATGCTTATTCAGATGCAGGGTATTACAATACAAACCGATGAGAATCCTGCATATGGAACTTCATTACAGGATACTATTGGAAAACCGGGCGGTTATGAATTTCTTTTGGTACAATCTGTAGATGCCGGTACAAAAAAAGTAGTCTTCAGAAACAATATACTGAATTCCTTTAGTATAAAAGGAAATGTTC
The DNA here is from genome assembly GCA_025350595.1 of Bacteroidota bacterium. GTDB lineage: Bacteria > Bacteroidota > Bacteroidia > Bacteroidales > VadinHA17 > LD21. The sequence continues at coordinate 13,481 of JANXXP010000391.1, read as the reverse complement.
AGCTTATTAGGGTGCCCTATTATAATGCAGCAACTGTAATCGGGAAGCTTATTGCCAGATCGTGGAATAGTACTGATAAAGTAGGAGGGGTATTGTCAATGATAGTTGGACGAAAATTAACTCTAAACTCAGACATAGATGTCTCAGGATCTGGATTAAATGGCGGACAGGATGCAATTGGAGCTGGGGAATGTGTATCTGTTAATTCTACTGCCAACTTCAAAGAGTCATATCCGGATACATGGACAAATTCAGGGAATAAGGGAGAAGGTGTTGCAACTTATGATGCCTCAAAGGTTTTACTAAATCCGCTTCATTCCAGGGGGATGGGACCAAACCTGACAGGAGGAGGCGGTGGAAATGGTAAATATGCCGGCGGAGGTGGAGGCGGAAACCGCGGAAAAGGAGGAGATGGGGGAGAAGAGATAAATTTTGGCCCTCTTCTGTGCGGAACGCCATATACCAGTATAAATGGAGCTTCCACAGTGAAAATTTCATATATTTTAGATGGACTGTTTCTAGGCGGCGGCGGAGGAGCTTCAACACATGCAGTAGGATCGACTGGCTCTTCAGGTGGTAATGGGGGTGGAATTGTTATAATCATTGCTGATACAATTTCCGGAAACAGGAATTCTTTTAAAGCTAATGGCGCAGTATCAGGTAATGCACTTGGAGATGCCGGGGCAGGAGGAGGAGGAGGAGGAGGTTCAATAGCAATTTCTGCACAAAGTTTTTCAAATGTTGCCAGCGATTCTCTAAAAATATCTGTCAAAGGAGGAGATGGTGGTATAAACATTGGTAATTCATATGGATTTGGTGGTGGAGGTGGTGGTGGTTTAATCTGGTTCTCTGCTCCCGGTGCAGCTTCAATACCTGCTAAAGTGCCGACCAAATTAGTTTCTGGCAATCCAGGACCAGGAACTACTTCTGAAGGGCTTGGGGAAACTAAATACGCTTTCAGTCCAAAGCTTAACGGATTCCTGTTTAACTCTATACGTTCGGAAGTAACCGGTAACCAGGTTGATTCAATTTGTTCAAATGTTTCATTCGGAACCATATCCGGTACATTACCAGTAGGCGGAAAAGCTCCTCATACTTATTTATGGGAGAGCAGCACAACATCCGAAACTTCTGGTTTTGCTCCGGCATCAGGGGTAAATACTAATCCGAATTATCTACCCGGGATACTTACTCAGACTACATGGTTCAGAAGAGTTGTCACAGATAGCAACTCTCCGGCTCTTGTTGATTTTAGCAAACCGGTTAAAGTGCTTGTTCAACCTTTTATTAAAAACAATATTGTCGGAACTTCTGATACAATCTGTTTTGCACAGGATCCTCCTGCGTTTACTTCAAAAGCGACACTTCTGGACGGAAACGGTACTTATTCGTTCAGGTGGCAGGTGAGCCAGAATAACATTTTGTTCAATTTGCCTTCAAATACATATAATGCTGACCAATATACTCCACCTCCTGCACTGAAAGTTACATCATGGTACAGACGTACAGTTACTTCCGGCAGATGTGTTGACTCTACAGCTATTGTTAAGATTACAGTACTCGATACTATCAGTAATAACAATATAATTTCTCCCGCGCAGGATATCTGTTTCGGTACAACATTTAATAACCTTACAGCAACAACTCCCCCAGCTTTAACCGGAGGTGATAACTCATATCGGTTTAAATGGGAAAGTAATATAAACGGAGCTGGTTGGAGTACTGCACCGGGAGTAAGCAACGGTTCAGGTTATGACCCTACTGAACTTTCTCAGAGGGTACCCATGAATGAGTACAATTTCAGACGGGTTGTCTTATCAGGTTCAAATGATGTTTGTACCAAGACAAGTGCTTCTGTTCTTCTTAGAGATTATCCGGTTATAACGAATAATACAATCTTAGCGAATCAGACAATCTGTTCCGGATCAGCACCGGCAATTATTAACGGATCCACTCCCCAAAACGGAAACCTAATTTATAGCTATTCATGGCAGGACAGTTCCAAAGCGCATACCTGGGCAATTATAGCCGGTGCATCGCTTATTAATTATCAAGCTCCAGTATTAACGGATACAACCGCTTACAGGCGGATTGTAAACTCATCTGCCTGTACAGATATCAGTAAATCAATCACTGTAATTGTTCATAAACCTCTTCTGAATAATATCATTTCACTGCTTGCAGGCGGACTTACTGATACCACAATCTGTAACGGAGCAATTCCTCACTTGTTGAGAGGAACTATTCCTACAGGCGGAACAAATATCCCGGGTGACTATGCTTACCTCTGGAAATTTTCAAATGATAACTCTTCTTATAACGCCGCGCCGGGCACAAACACCCTGGCTTCTTACCAGCCTCCTACTTTAGTTGCAGGAACATTTTACTATAAACGACTGGTTACATCCGGTCTCTGTACTGATATAACCAATACACCTGTTAAAATTACTGTCCTTCCCGCGATTACAAACAATGTAATATCTGGTAAAGCTACAGTATGCTATAATACAGTACCAACTCTCCTGACCGGAACAGATCCTTTAGGCGGTGGCGGAGCAGGGTCTTACACATACTCGTGGGAGCAGAGCCCTGATGGTACAACATGGGTGCCGGCAGCGCTGGTCAATTCCACTCGCGATTATCAACCTCCTGCACTGCTTGTTCCGATGAAATACAGACGCACTGTAAAATCAGGCGCAAGTGATTGCTGCACAAATGTTTCTGCAGTTTTCAATATATCTATAGATTTATTACCTGCAGGTGCAATAACATCCACTGCAGATACAATTATATGTGAAGGGTCAAATATTAGTCTGAGAATCCATCTCACCGGTGCAACACCATGGCAGTTAATTTTTAAGGAGAACTCCGCACAGATAACTAAACCAGGCATAGCTGGAACTGATCCTGCGATTCTGTTTACCCCTGTCACAGGTACTTCACTGACAACCTTCAACTATTCTCTTTTTGAGGTTAAGGATAAGAACAATTGTATTGCCACATCTCTTGCAGGAACCAGGAAGGCGGATGTTTACAAGACTCCCAGAGCAAATGCAGGTCCTGATGCTGATACATGCGGAACAAAGTATAATCTTAAAGCTGTTCCCAGTGCCGGAACAGGTACCTGGTATTATCCTTCTGCTGCTATTATCCCATTCCCAAACAATCCTTCGGTTACGGTCACTATCGATTCATTATTTCCCGGAGCTAACATTACGCATAAATTTATTTGGGAAGAGGTTAACTGGCAATGTAAAAGCAAAGATTCAGTTCTGGTAAAATTCGATAAAAGAGTAAACAACATTTATGCAGGACCCAAGCCCGATACTACCCTTTACTCTTTCGACAACATACTCCATATGGTAGCACATAAGCTAAATGCATGGGAGACAGGGGCATGGACAATAGTAAATGGAACAGGTGACTTTACCGATGTATCAGCTCCTTCTTCAGCGGTTCAGAATCTGTCTCCTCAAAACACATTTTTATGGACAGTAACAAACGGTACCTGTAAAAATGAGGATCAGGTAATCGTCAATGTATCAGCAATTGAAATACCTCAGGGATTTTCTCCGAATGGAGATAATATTAACGATTCGTTAATTATAAGAGGGTTGGATCTGGATCATCAATATGCTGAACTTAAAATTCTTAATAGTGCAGGAGCCGAAGTATTTTCAACTTCAAACAATAAAAGTACCTGGACGTATTGGACAGGTAAAAATTCAAGCGGAATTGATCTTCCCGAAGGGACATATTATTACTTGCTGAAAATAACTTCAGATCCTTTAAGGGAAGGTAATGGGACGTTTAAAAAATGGAGTGGTTTTATAATATTAAAAAGATACTAAAGCAGAGAAGTTTTGAAAAGTGGAACTTTTGATATTCGGAGGGTTAACAGAGTAAAAATTATTTTTATCATTTTATTCCTGTCTATTCTAAATGGTGCGCCCGGTCAGGCAGTACCAGATTCCACCGGAATCAGCCTAGGCTATCCTGTTTATAGTCAATACCTTCAGAATGGTCTGATGATCAATCCCGCATATACCGGTTCACGAGGTGCGTTGAGCGCATTTATGTCCTACCGAATGCAATGGATGGGAATTAAAGGCGCTCCGGTAATTCAATCACTCTCCCTTCACACTCCAATGAAAAATGACAAGGTGGCACTTGGTATAATGGCTCAGTTCATGCAATTCGGATTTACGAAATCAACGAGTATTTATGGCAGTTATGCCTATCATATAAGGATGGGGAATGGGAAACTATCATTGGGACTTAAAGGCGGAGTAGATATGTCAAATACCAACTACTCAGGACTTCTACTCACGGATTCAGGAGATCCGGTATTCGCAACAAATGATAAACCTTACGTTCTTCCTAATTTTGGTGCCGGAGTATATTATTTCAGCGATAAACTTTTTGCCGGTGTTTCAGTACCAACATTCCTGAGCTATAGAAAAACCCCGACAAATTCAGTTCAGTCCTATCACAGTTTTAGCGAATATGATTTTGTTTTTTCAGCAGGCGGGCTTATTACATTTTCACAGTTTTTAAAATTTAAGCCATCAGTTCTGGTCGATTACTCCCTCCAAAAGACCAAAAAACTTAATCAGTTTGATATAAATGGTAATTTTATTTTAGGCGATCTGCTATGGCTCGGTGGCTCATGGAGAACCTCTGAAAAGGTTGCTGTGGCTATTCTTCAGGTTCAGGTGAATCCACAGTTTATGTTTGGATTCTCATATGATAATCCAGTAGGGAGGAAGTATCTGAATTCAAGAGGATCAAGTGAATTTATTTTACGGTATGAATTCGGCTCTAAGGTTAGTGCTGCTAATCCAAGGTATTTTTAGTCTATGGTGCATAGAAGATTCTATCTTATTACGGTTGTCATACTTTTGACACTTTTTACGACTCAGACAGAAGCGCAGAAGCCTGCTATATATAAAATTACAAGAATGTCATTTAACAAAGAGTCATTCAGTGATATCTCTCCGGTTATAATTAAGGATGGAATTATTTTTTGTTCCAACAGGCGCTTCAGTGCGCTAAAAGACAGGACTTCCTTCGATGGGCGCCGTCTCTACAATATTTACCAGGTTGAACAAAAAGATACAGCGATATGGAGCAATCCGAAAGAAATACTAAGCGAGAGAAGCTCAAAGTTCAACAATGGGGCACTTTGTATTGCACCTGATGGCAAAACTGTATATTTTACAAGTGATGTTGAAACAGGAAAAGCTGCAAAGAATAAAAACTATAAAAACCATAATGGGATTTTTATTGCCGATCGCTCCGGAATGGATCTTACTTCAATTCGTCCATTTAAATATAATAATGCAGCATATAATGTTGCAATGCCATCTGTCAGCAGTGATGGTAAACTTCTGTTTTTTTCATCCGATATGCCCGGAGGACAGGGTGGTTCGGATCTGTATTATTGTAAATTAATTAATGGTGAATGGGGCGAACCTCAAAACCTGGGTGCTAAGGTAAATTCTCCTAAAAGTGAAAATTATCCATTTATGCACGCTTCAGGAAGACTATACTTTGCTTCTACCCGCCCTGGTGGCCTTGGGGGAATGGATATCTATTACACAACATTTACTTCAGGTAAATGGGATGATCCGGTACACCTGCCTGACCCTATAAATTCAACATCAGATGATTTTGCTTTTGTAGCCCAGGATAATCTTCAAACAGGCTATCTTGCATCTAACAGGAATACAAGTGACGATATCTATGAATTTAAGTCACTTATAATCAGAAAACCTTTATGTGATACTCTTGTAGAAAACAGTTTTTGCTTCCGGTTTGTTGAAGAGAATGCACTAAACGTAGATACCTTGCCTTTCAGGTATGAATGGAAGTTTGGCGATGGAAGTAAGTCTACAGGAATAGTGGTGGAACATTGTTATGATAATCCCGGAACTTATATTGTTCAGCTCGATGTTGTTAACCTGATTACAAAAGAGGTTTTGCGTAATCAAAAGTCTGATACACTTATGATTAAAGAGATCGAACAACCTTATATTACTGTCGTTGATAAAACGGATATGGGACAGAAGATAAATCTGAGTGCCGACAAAACTAACCTTCCGGGATGGAATATTAATTCGTATTACTGGAACTTCGGTGATGAATCAATCGGAACCGGCAAGGGAATTGATCATACTTATTTAAAGGCCGGAACCTATTCTATTCAGCTGATTGTCACAGCCGAAGCTGAACCAGGGGGCTCTGTCCGGGAAGCATGTATCTCAAAAAATATTATTATAACTCCTAAACCCTGATACTTTTAAATGACTAATTTTGATGATTAATGAAATTGAATAAGCTCATATACAGAATATTTCTTTTTATTTTATTGTCCGGATTGACAATAGGTGCCAGATTATCGGCACAACCAGTTCCGGGAAAAGATGAGAATATACCTTTTCTTGTGACATTTGGAAAAGATGGTAAACATTCCTGGGGAGATGACTCTTTTTTCCAAACCTACTTTTTCTCAATCCCAAGCGATTTCAAACAGCAGATCTATATCAGAGTTTTTGACCCCGATTGTGGTGGCGAAAACGATGAGATTCAGGGAGAATTTAATACAAAAACAATGTTCTCGGTATATGGAGGTAAGGGTGTGGATCCTGAAAAAAATACTGAGTCACAGGGAATTTATAATGGAGATAAGTATAAAAGTGGAAATTTGCTATCCTCCAAAGTTTTTGGAAGTGAAGCAAAATATGACAATAAGTGGTATACATTTGGGCCCTATAATCTTAAGGAAGGTGATTATAGTGAAAAATATAATATGTACATTTTTAAGATCGTTTGTGAAGGGATATCCGGTGATGACGGGAATCTTTTCAGGTATTTTCTGAGCCGCGATCCTAATAATAATGTTCTTATTGAAGGGGCGATCGCGTATACTTATAAATACCACTTCCGGATGTGGAATGATTTTAAAAGCGTATCACATATCTATCCTTATATTGATACAGGTGTAATCTATGTAGAGCAGTCGAACTTTGACTGGGATAATGACGGGCAGATACTTGTCGTGTCCAAAGCCAGACAGGGTATTTCAGTTCCGATTTCAAACGAAAATGACTGGGCTATTTCCAAGATCCTCATTCTGCCTGACGAAGTGAATTCTTCACTGGACTTCCAGTTTATTAAAAGGCAGGGGACTTTGGTGAAAAATAACAATGTTGTCATTATAACAAAAAACCAGAAAGGCGAGGGTATGCCATTTTATGCAGCGCCTATTGGAGGAATACCTGTTTATGTCCCCAAAGTAAAAATAACACCCGTAAAGCCTAAAAAATAGGGAGAGTCCGACATGAGAATTAATATAACTTTGAAAATATCAAACAGCATAATAGGGTGCTTATTGTTATTTTCATCGGTATTAAAAGGACAGACATATAATTTCAAAAATTATAACACTGAAAGCAATATTCCAAGTGGTTTTGTTTATACCATCAGCCAGTCGACCGATGGATTTCTATGGGTTGGAACTGTAAATGGGATATCACGTTTCGATGGTTTTAACTTTTTTACTGTTCAATATCCCGATTCAGTTATAGCACGCTACCCAACTGTCAGTCTGAAAGACAAAAGTGGTAAATTATGGTTCGGATGCAGTGACGGGTCTGTCTTTTTTGTCAGGGATAACAGGCTTATCGCAGTTTCTCTCACAAATACAAAGAGCATCAGCGATCTTCTTGAGGGACCTGATGGTTTAATATACATTGTTCCCCAGCAGGGAAAGGCAGTTTATTCTGTGAACCCTGCTAAGCCTGAAGCGATACAAAAGTACTCATTTTCAGTTGATCCAACAATGTTTTCAGGGCTCTTTACAAAGAACGGACTATTGCTCATCGGAACCCAGGAAAATCTATTAATGTGCAGACTTGCAACTGATTCCGTGAAGGTTTTGAGTGCCCTGGAAGGATTTAATTATTCAAGTATATCTGCAATTCATCAGACAAGTGACAGTTCAAGATTTGTCATCGGGACAACTGACAATGGATTGTTTCAATTGAAAGTTTCAGATAAAGGTAATTCTCTAACACGTTTTCATGATCATCCAGGATGGGACTCTCTTAATGTTCAATCAATATCAGAGGACTCAGGTAATAACCTGTGGATTTCAACAATCGGATCGGGGGCTATCCAGATTAAATTCTCTGATAATTTTGAATCTGTAAATTCTGTTCGCAGTTATAATCTAAAGTCTGGGTTAAACGCAAATAATATTAAAACTGTTTTTCAGGATCTTGAGGGAAATTATTGGTTCGGTTTTTCAGGGGAAGGTATTTCAATGCTATCATCAAATGCTTTTGTTTACTACAAGCCCGGCAAAAATTCCGTCGAAAACAATATTATATATGTAAACAGCCTTAACGACAAATATATCCTGGGAACACCATCAGGTTTTCATTTGTTTGATCAATCCTTAGGGAAGTCAATTTCTTATACAGACCTTACGGGTCAGATAGGCAAGTCAGAAATTACCTGCTATCATCTTGATAAGTTTAAAAACCTGTGGATTGGAACATCGGGAAACGGACTCTTTGTCAGAAGCAATACGGGAGCCGTTAATCTTTTTCACAGATCTGGTGATTCAGGCGCCGATGATATTAAGGATATCGAGATGGACGACAGGAATATATGGCTGGCAACGACCAATGGTGTTTTTGTCATCGACAGAAATAGCACGAATATTAAGAGGGAAAAGAAAAGATTTGATATAGATCATCATGGACTTCCCCATAACAGCATAAATAAAATACTTCTTGCTCATGATGGTTACGCATATATCGGAACTGAAAGCGACAGACTATATAGGATCGACTATAAGCATGATACTGCTATTGCCGGCAATGCCGTAATGGGTGGAAGTACCAAGAATAAAATTCTATCATTTTCTGAAAGTAAAAATGGGGAAATCTGGGTCGCCACAAATGGCAATGGAGTTTTCAAATACTTTAATGACACAGTTATTGCAATTAACAGGACAAACGACCTGATGTCAAACTACTGTTACAGTATTCTTGCAGATGCTGAAAAAAATATCTGGATAGGTCATGAGAAAGGGTTTTCAAGGTTCAATCCTGAAACAGAAACAATGAGTGTTTTCGGGACTGATTTTGCAAAAGGTGGAATTTGTAATGAAGGGGGAATGTTTGAATCAGATGACAGAAAAATCTTTATCGGAACAACAGAAGGATTAATAATATATGACAGAATTAAGGACAATAAGAATGAGGTTGTTCCTATAAACAATATTAACTATGTAACTATCAATGATGTAGTCTATCCATATCAACCATTATATACTCTCCCGTATCTTAAGAAATATGTCATCAGAGTATTTTATTCAGGTATTAACTTCTCTGCACCTGATAAAGTATACTATAGTACCTTTCTCGAAAACTATGATAATAACTGGAGTAAGATGAGCACCCAGAAAGAAGTAGAATATAGTCTGAGTGACGGGAATTATAAGTTCAAACTTATTTCAGTCAGCAAGGAAGGATTGTCACAGGAAACTCCGGTGACATTTGATATTATCATAAAAAAACCGGTCTATAAAACGTGGTGGTTCATTTTACTTAGCATTGGCGGTATCTCAGGAATTGTGGTTTTAATAATCAGAGAAAGAGACAAAGCTCAGAAGAAGGTTCAGGCATATCTTGAAAAAGAGCTTGAATTAAGAACCAGTGTGGTGATAAAACAAAAAGAAGAGATTGAATTACAGAACATTGGAATTACAGATAGTATTAATTATGCCAAACGTATACAATCGAGTATCCTGCCTGATGTTAATAAACTAAAGGAATCCTTTAATGATGCTTTTGTCCTTTTCCATCCCCGCGATATTGTAAGCGGCGATTTCTACTGGTTCGAAAAACTCGAGGATGATAAATTTGTTATTGTATGTGCTGATTCAACAGGACATGGCGTGCCAGGGGCATTTATGTCAATGATAGGTTCTACTCTTCTGCAGGATATCGTTTCAAGAAAAAGAATTTCTAAACCTTCCAGGATACTGGGCCTTCTTGATAAACAGATCTTTGCTACCCTTAATCAAAATCAGGAATTAGGAGTCTCGAATGATGGAATGGATATGGTTGTCTGTGAGTTTAATACTAAGACGCGCCACTTGAGGTTTGCATCTGCCATGCGGCCTGTTATTATAGTTCTTGGTGAACCTTTTTATATTAAAGGTAACAGATCATCCGTAGGTGGTGAATCTGCTATTGAGAAATTCTTCGATGATCAGGAATACTACCTTAATAAAGGTGATACAGTTTATCTTTTTTCAGATGGTCTGCCCGATCAGTTTGGCGGTGTTGATGGTAAAAAAATGAAGATTGCAAGATTAAAAAATCTTATTGAGCGGGTCTCAAAGTTACCGATGGATGAGCAGAAGGGAGCTATTTCAAAATTTTTCTTTGATTGGAAAGGCAACTTTGATCAGGTTGATGATATTCTTGTAATGGGGATTAAAGTATAAATATTTTATTTCAGATATATATTATTGGCTGATATCACTATTTCGCTTGTGGAGGCCATGTTACTTTCATTTAAAGCTCTGTCTTTTATATAGAAATCATACTTAATTGTATCTACGGGAGAATAGAAAAGATAGAGAAAAGTCACAGAAATAGTTCCTTTCAATATTTTATTCACACCAAGTCTCTCCATGTAAGGAATCCTGTAAGGAGATGGAAACAACGGATCATTAGAAAGAGCGGGTACCATGTAACCGCTTTTCTTCCTGTACAGTGTAAGAAAAAGATTTGTTGTATCAGTCTGATTACCTGTAGGCGCCTGCAATCCAAGATCTCCATCGCCATCTTCAAAGTAGAATTTTAATCTTCCTCCTTTGGCAGTATTTCCAAGGATATCCGTAGTGTCAAAAATGGTAAAACTGGTGAATTTTATACTTGGAACCGGTGGCAACTGGACTATCTTCCGGCAGGAAGACAAAGCCAACACTGAAATAATAAGAAGAAGGGCGGGATAATTAACTCTATTCATCTTTTTTCAGGTAATAATCTTTCAAACACAAAAATCACACCAAATTTGATCATTTTTTTCTGAAAAATATTCTTATCGGAACACCAGTAAACTCAAATTTCTCTCTCATCCTGTTTTCGAGATACCTTTTGTACGGATCCTTCACATATTGAGGAAGGTTACAAAAGAACGCAAAAGCCGGTGTATATATTGGAAGCTGAGTTACATATTTGATCTTAACGTATCTCCCTTTTAACGCAGGGGGAGGATTGTTTTGAACAACCTGGAGCATAACCTCATTTAATTCAGAGGTGCTTATTTTCCTGTTCCTGTTTGTGTTTACCTGTTCAACAAGTTCAAGAACTTTATGAATTCGCTGTTTGTTTGTAGCAGATATAAAAAGAATAGGATAGTCTGTGAAAGGAGCTGTCTTCTCACGGATATCCTCTTCAAACCGTACTGTGGTATTATTTTCTTTTTCAATAAGGTCCCATTTATTAACCAGAACAATCATCCCTTTGTTGTTCTTTTGAATCAGCCCCATAATATTAAGATCCTGTGATTCAATTCCTCTGGTGGCATCGATAAGAAGAAGACAAATATCAGAACTCTCAATCGTTCTTACAGCTCTCATCACAGAATAAAATTCTATATCTTCGCTTACCTTGCCTTTTTTACGAAGCCCTGCAGTATCTACCAGAAGAAAATCATGCTGGAATTTATTATACCGTGTATATATAGAATCACGGGTTGTTCCGGCAACCGGAGTGACAATATTCCTCTCTTCCCCGAGTAGTGAATTTACAAGAGATGACTTGCCGACATTTGGTCTGCCAACAATAGCTATTCTTGGTAACTCTGGCATAATTTGCGGCTCTTCAACCGGCAGGTTCTTAACAACTTCATCAAGCAATTCACCTGTACCGCTTCCGTTCATTGAGCTTAAAGGAAAATAATCGCCCAGGCCAAGATTATAGAATTCAGTGGCATCCAATAATCTTTCACCATTATCAACCTTGTTAACTACCAGTATTACTTTCTTATCTACCCTTCTCAGCATCGAGGCAACTGAAGTGTCCATTTCGTGAATACCACACGTTACATCAACCATAAACATTATAAGGTCAGACTCCTCTATTGCCAGCAGCACCTGCTTATTTATTTCCTCTTCAAAAACATCATCAGAGTTCTGAACATATCCACCTGTATCGATTACAGAAAAATCGATTCCATTCCAATGCGACATTCCGTAATTCCGATCGCGTGTAACCCCACTGACCTCATCAACAATAGCTTCCTTTGAATCGATGAGCCTGTTAAAAAGAGTCGATTTCCCAACATTTGGTCTGCCTACTATAGCAACAATTCTACTCATAAAATATTTTAAAATTTGTTTTACCGGTAACCAAATCTTTTAAGTACCAGTGGTTTATCTCTCCAGTCTTTTGTTACCTTGACATACAATTCAAGGAAGACCTTTTTCTTGAAAAAATCTTCCATATCGTGCCTGGCTTCTGTTCCGACCCTTTTTAACATTAGCCCTTTATGTCCGATTATTATACCCTTCTGACTATCGCGGGTAACATGAATAAGCGCTCTTATTTTTAACAGGTCTTTTCCATCCTCAAAGCTTTCAATCTCTATCTCAACAGAGTAGGGGATCTCTTTCTTGTAGTTGGTAAGTATCTTCTCGCGAATTATCTCTGAGGCAAAGAATCGTTCATACTTATCAGTTAGCTGGTCTTTTGGAAAATAGGCCGGGCCCTCCGGCAGTTTGTCAAGAATTGCGTTAAGAAGAGAATCGAGGTTAAACTTTTTAATTGCAGATATTGGTATTACGGGTGAGTTTGGAAAAGCCTGATGCCACGATTCTACAACTTTTTCAAGGTTTTCCTGATCGGTTATATCAACTTTATTTACTGCAATAATTACTGGAATGTTCGATTCTTTTATTTTGTCAATATATTCACCCTCATAAGCTGTGCGTTCATTAACATCGGTAACATAAAGTATCATATCTGCATCAGACAGCGCAGAATTAACAAAATTCATCATTGTTTCCTGCAGCTTGTACCGGGGTCTGAGAATTCCTGGAGTGTCGGAATATACGATCTGAAAATCATCGCCATTAACTATACCCATTATGCGGTGACGTGTTGTCTGAGCTTTTGCAGTAATAATGGAAAGCTTCTCGCCCACAAGAGCATTCATAATGGTAGATTTCCCAACGTTGGGATTCCCAAGTATATTTACAAAACCTGATTTGTGATTCATCTTCTGATATTAAAAAATACCCCGTTTCAGCATGCTTACCTCTTTATCAGTGAGGAAACGCCATTTTCCGCGCTGGACATTCTTTTTTGTAAGTCCGGCAAAATATACTCTGTCGAGTTTTTTAACCTTGTATCCGAGTGTTTCAAACATTCTCCTTATAACCCTGTTCTGACCTG
>JANXXP010000390.1 GCA_025350595.1 Bacteroidota bacterium | reverse complement strand
TCATACACTTCGCGCAGACATTGACTATGCACTTGCTGAAGCAAATACCAAAGTTGGAGTTCTTGGAGTTAAGGTTTGGATTTGTAATGGTGAAGTTTACGGCAAACGCGATCTGTCTCCTAACGTGGGTCAGAAGAGCGGAAAGCCAGGCAGCGCAAAACCACAGGCATTTAAGAAACAACGCAGGAAATAAACAACACGATAATAAAAGATTAATTCAATGCTACAGCCAAAGAAAACCAAGTTCAGAAGGCAGCAAAAAGGTAAAATGAAGGGAAATGCCCAGAGAGGGCATGAGCTGTCCTTCGGTTCGTTCGCGATCAAATCAATGGATGAGGCCTGGATTACAGGTAGGCAAATCGAAGCCGCACGCCAGGCAGTTACTCGCCATATGAAACGTGAAGGTCAGATCTGGATCAGGATTTTTCCTGATAAACCCATCACCAAGAAACCTGCAGAGGTTCGTATGGGTAAAGGAAAAGGAGCACCGGAAGGTTTTGTTGTGCCGGTAACTCCGGGCAGAATTCTGCTTGAAGCTGAAGGTGTCCCTTATGAAGTTGCAAAAGAAGCACTGCGTCTGGGAGCACAGAAACTTCCGATCAAAACAAAATTTATTATAAGACGCGATTACGTAAAGGAATAATACTTTGATAACGATGAAAATTTCAGAAATAAAGGAATTAAGCACCTCAGATCTTCTCGAGAGAATCGATACGGAGAAGACAATGCTCGTTCGTATGAAGCTTAACCATGCAATCACTCCTCTTGATAACCCACAAAAGGTTAAAGGAGTGAAGCTTACGATTGCACGTCTGCTTACCGAATTGCGTAAAAGAGAGTTGAACAAGAAATCTAATAGCTAGATCAGCAATGGAAGAAAGGAATCTTAGAAAAGAACGTATAGGTGTTGTTGTCAGTACTAAAATGGACAAATCTATCGTCGTTGTCATAAAAAGGAAAGTTAAACATCCTATCTATGGCAAGTTCATTAACAAATCAAAAAAGCTAATGGCGCATGATGAAGAAAACTCATGTAATATTGGTGACACTGTACGTATCTCGGAGACCAGGCCTCTGAGCAAAAACAAAACCTGGAGATTAATTGAAATAATCGAAAGAGCTAAGTAATCATGATACAACAGGAAAGCAGATTAACCGTAGCCGATAACTCAGGTGCCAAAGTAGTTTTATGCATCAGGGTGCTAGGTGGTAGCAAAAAAAGATATGCTACCGTAGGTGATAAAATAGTTGTGAGTGTGAAATCCGCACTTCCATCAGGAGAAGCAAAAAAAGGTACTGTTAGCAAGGCAGTTGTCGTAAGGACTAAAAAAGAAATCCGTCGTCCCGATGGTTCTTACATAAGGTTCGACGATAACGCAGTTGTTTTGCTTAACAACGTAAACGAAGTACGTGGAACACGTATTTTCGGCCCGGTAGCCAGGGAATTACGCGACAAGTACATGAAGATTGTTTCATTAGCACCTGAAGTGTTGTAATATATTAAAATACACAACGATGCAAAAGAAATTACATATTAAAAAGGGAGATACGGTTATGGTAATAACCGGTGAATCTAAAGGTCAGAAAGGCCGTGTTCTGGAAGTTGACAGAGATAAAAACAGAGCTCTTGTTGAAGGTGTCAATATGGTATCAAAACATACAAAACCTAATACAAAAGCGCCTCAGGGAGGTATAATTAAAAAGGAAGCGCCGATAAACGTTACAAACATGATGCTTATCGACCCCACTTCAGGTAAACCTACCCGTGTTGGCAAGAGGCTTAATGAAAAAAATAAATTAGTGCGTTATTCAAAAAAATCAGGAGAGGAGATCAAGTAATGTACATAGCTGCGCTAAAAACCAAGTATCACGACGAGATCGTACCTGCATTAATGAAGGAATTCGGATATAGTTCTATTATGCAGGTCCCAAGATTGGATAAGATAGTTATCAATCAGGGTGTAGGACAGGCTATTGCCGATAAAAAACTACTGGAATACGGTGTTAAGGAGATGTCAGATATCGCAGGACAGAAAGCTGTTCTGACAAATTCAACAAAAGATATTTCAAATTTCAAATTAAGAAAAAACATGCCTATCGGTATAATGGTAACATTACGCAAGGAAAGGATGTATGAATTTCTTGAGAGATTGATATCTGTTGCACTTCCACGTATCCGCGACTTTAAAGGAATCAATTCTAAACTTGATGGACGCGGGAACTATACACTGGGAATTACAGAACAGATCATTTTTCCTGAAATAGACCTTGATAAGATTGCAAAGATCATGGGACTTCAGATAACTTTCGTGACCTCAGCCGATAGCGATGAGGAAGCGTTGGCTCTTCTTAAGCATTTTGGGTTACCATTTAAAAATAATAAAAACTAAGAATATGGCTAAAGAATCGATGATAGCCCGCGAAGTTAAACGCGCAAAACTTACTGAAAAGTACGCTACAAAAAGAGCTCAGCTTAAAGCCGCTGGTGATTATGTTGGATTAAGTCGCTTACCCAGGAACTCTAACCCAAACAGGATGCATAACCGTTGCAAAATTACCGGTCGCTCAAGAGGTTACATGAGACAATTTGGAGTAAGCAGGATCACTTTCAGGGAAATGGCATTATTTGGCCTTATCCCCGGAGTAAAAAAAGCCAGCTGGTAAATTTTAAATAAATAAAACTATTAAATATTAAATATTAAAAGATGACTGATCCAATTGCAGATTTACTGACCAGAATAAGGAACGCCATTATGGCAGGTCATAAGGTTGTGGAGGCTCCAGCATCCAATCTTAAAAAAGAGGTTGCCAGAATTCTGTTTGAAAAAGGTTTTATCCTCAGCTATAAGGTTATCGATGGTGATGGACCGCAGGGTGTATTGAAAATTGCGCTTAAGTATAATCTCAGGAGCAAGAAACCTGCAATAAAATCAATACAGAGAGTTAGCCGTCCAGGTCTTCGTCAATATATTAGTGTTGACGAAATGCCAAGGGTACTAAACGGACTCGGTATTGCAATTATTTCTACCTCCAAAGGCTTAATGACCGACAAAGAGGCGAAGAAAGAGAAAATCGGCGGTGAAGTATTATGTTACGTTTACTAATAGGAGGAAAGCTTAATGTCACGAATAGGAAAATTACCTGTAAACCTGCCAAAAGGCGTCACTGTCAACGTCAGTGATTCCAATGTGGTCAGTGCGAAAGGCCCCTTGGGTGAGTTGACTCAGACAGTCGACAAAGACCTGAAGGTGGAAGTGGTGGGGAACGAAGTTATATTAACGAGACCATCAGAATCAAAAAGTCATAAATCGTTGCATGGCCTTTACCGGGCACTCATTCATAATATGGTGGTTGGTGTATCGGAAGGCTACAAAAAGGAACTTGAACTTGTAGGAGTTGGTTACAGAGCAGAGGCAAAAGGACAAAACCTTGAGATGAGCCTTGGCTTTTCTCACGAAGTAATTCTTCAGTTACCAAATGAAGTTAAGTGCGAAACCAAAACAGAAAGAAGGGCTAATCCTATCATTACCCTTACGAGTATCGACAAACAACTCATAGGGCATGTTGCTGCAAAGATCAGATCTCTGCGTCCGCCTGAACCTTACAAAGGAAAAGGGATTAAGTTTGTTGGAGAACAGCTTAGAAGGAAAGCTGGAAAATCTGCAAGTGCTTAGGTTGTGTAATAATTGTTAAAGTAAAAAAAAATGGCCTTAACCAAGTTGGAAAGAAGATCAAGGATCAAAATGCGGATCCGGAAAAAGATAAGCGGCACTGCTGAAGCTCCAAGGCTTGCAGTATACCGTAGCAATAAACAAATTTATGTTCAGGTCGTAGACGATTTGAGCGGTGTAACTCTTCTGTCGGCCTGCTCTAAAGAAAAAGAGATCGCAGCCCAAACAGGCATTAAGAAAATTGAACAGGCTAAACTGGTTGGAAAGCTACTTGCTACCAAATGTAAAGAAAAAGGTATCGAGAAAGTCGTTTTCGACAGAAGTGGATATAAATATCATGGCAGAGTAAAATCATTGGCTGATGCAGCACGCGAAGGCGGTTTAAAATTCTAATGAATTATGGGAAACGGTATAAGAAAAGTTAAAACCAGCGATCTCGAACTTAAGGACAGACTCGTTAGCATCCAGAGAGTAACCAAGGTTACAAAAGGTGGACGTACATTCAGT